>NZ_JALQEB010000018.1:0-114364 GCF_023630905.1 Caballeronia sp. ATUFL_F1_KS4A
CTCGAACAACACGAGATCGATGAGGGTTTCGTGCTGACCTGCCAGTGCCATCCGGTGAGCGAGCGCGTGGTTGTGAGTTTCGACGAGCGGTAAGCGACGTCCCGCCGGCATTCGATTCGCGTAAACTAGGATCGCTCACCCGAGCGGTCCTTTCGTCTTTCCGGCAGCCGACACCGATGAACACGATTCATGTCACGAATGGCGATAGCGCGGCCCAATCGCTCACCGAAGCCCTGCTGCGCGCGGAACGCGATGAGCGCGTTATCGCGCTGCGCGACGATCTCGCCGTCGGTCCGCTCAGGGACATCGACGAATCCGTGCTCGCGCGCGCCACGTTCTGGCGTCAGATCATAACGAGCGGCATCGACTTCGAAGACGAACTCGAACAGCAACAGGCGCTCTTCACCCGCCTCGCGCGCGGCGACGGACAGATCGTCGTGTGGCACGGTCAGAGCGCGGCGGATCAGCTCACGTTGCGACGCGTCGCCTATCATCTGCGCAATGCGCCGCAGCGCCTGAACGAAGCAAAACTCACGTACGACGATCTGTCGATCGGAACCGACGACAGCGAGCCGCAACGCGTCAGCCGCGAAGACCGCGCGACGGCCGTCGGCATGTTCTCGCCGAAGCAACTGGTCGCGAAGCTGCCGACCGCCGCGCCCATTTCCGTGCTGCGCATCAGCCGGCTCGCGCTCGAATGGCAGGAAGCGAAGTACGCCAACGCGGAAACGCGCCGGCTGCGCGACAACATGCTCGTATCGGGAACGTGGACCGACGTCGACGAAGCGCTGCTCGATCTCGCCAGTCCAGAATGGAAGCCGGCCGCCCGCATCGCCGGCGCGGCGATGGCACAGCGCTTCGATTTCCTGCTCTCCGATGCCGTCGCGTTCTGGCGTTGCCGCGAACTCGTGATGGCGGGACGGCTTAAAATCCGCGGCACGCCGTCCGAAATCAGTCAGGCCGAACTGCGCCGCTGAATCCATATTTATAAGAACGCATTCTTCGAACACATGGCCCGTACCAAAGCGCCCGATCACGAGACGCAACGCGAACAGATCCTCGAACTCGCCGCCGCGAAATTCGCGCAGACGAGCTATCCCAGTACCTCGATGGCCGATCTCGCCGCGGCGAGCGGCACGTCGAAAGCCCGCCTCTATCACTATTACGAGAGCAAGGAAGCGATCCTCTTCGATCTGCTCGATCGCTACACGAAGCGGCTGATGCTGATCATCGCGGAGGTCGAAGGCGCGAGCCAGCGGCGCGGACTGGGCGAGCGCGAGGCGTTCGCCGAGCTCGTGCGCGCGTTCCTCGCCGAATATGAGACGTCGCACAGCCGGCACGTTGCGCTGCTGAACGACGTGAAGTATCTCGAAGAGGCGCAGCGCGAAATCGTCCTCGATCGTCAGCGCGACATCGTGGCGGCGTTTGCGCGACAACTGGCGCGCGCGTATCCGAAACGCGCGACCAAGGACAATCAGACCGCCCTCACGATGATGGTGTTCGGCATGATCAACTGGACGTTCACCTGGCTCAAGCCGGGCGGAAAGCTCGGCTACAGCGAATTCGCCGAGCAGGTCGTCGACATGATCGAAAATGGGTTAAACGTCGACCGTTAGAAAATGCTGCGGCACAACAGACTCACCGGTCGGTGAACCGTTGCGTTCACGCCAATCTGTTAAGCGACTGATTTCATTGACCTAAATTGATTTCAGCGGTCGTTTAGAACGTCACGCCTAATCGGTTTTAAGGGTTTTCCCGTACTCGCTTCTCCCAGATCGGCTAGAATTCGTTTTGCTTTGCAGCACGCTGCATGACGAATCGAAGGAGAAACGACCGTGGAACTGACTATCAACCGCACTGCCGAGCAGATCGTCGCGCACGATCAGCCGCTCAAAGACGCGCGTATGCCGGTTCTCGTCCGCGAGTTGTCTTCGGCGGATCGCGAGCGTCTCCTCACGCACTTCCTCGCGCTCGATGAAGACGACCGTCTTCTGCGGTTCGGCCAGATCGTGCCGGACCACGTCATCGAGAACTACGTGCGCAACATCAATTTCGCGGACGACAAGGTGTTCGGTGTCTTCGGCAGCGCGCTCGAATTGATCGGCGTCGGCCATCTGGCCTATCTGCCCGCCGAAGGCGACAAGCGCACCGCCGAGTTCGGCGTGTCGGTGCTCGAAAGCGCCCGCGGCCGCGGCGTCGGCTCGAAGCTCTTCGAGCGCGCCGCCATGCGCAGCCGCAACACGCACGTGTCGGTGCTCTACATGCACTGCCTGTCGCGCAACTCGACCATGATGCACATCGCGAAGAAGTCGGGCATGAAGATCGAGTACGCGTACGGCGAAGCGGACGCCTATCTGTCGCTCGCGCCGGCCGATCAGACCAGCATCATGGCCGAAATGCTCCAGGAACAAGCGGCCGTGTTCGACTACGCGATCAAGCGCCAGGCGCATCGTGCGTCGCAGGTTTTTCAGGCGTTCGTTCCGACGGCGGACGCAGCTTAACCATCATCGAGAACAGCGCGGGGTTTGCGCTGCGAGCGGGACCAGCAAGGGCGGCATCGACCGCCCTTTTTCATTTCAGCGCAACGGCAGAACCGTCGTCTCCTTGATGCGCTCCAGCGAGAAGCTCGAGCGTACGTCGATCACCGATGGATGATGCAGCAACTCGTCCTGCACGAAGCGCGAAAAGTCATCCATGTCGCGCACTTGCACGCGCAGCAGAAAGTCCATCTCGCCGGTCATCGCGTCGCACGCGACGACTTCCGGCCATGAACGCACGGCTTCGCGAAAGAGATCGCCGTGCGTCGGCGCCTTCGGCGTGCCCGCCGCGGCCTGCGTGCCGCCGCGCTTTTCCAGACGCACGTTGATATAGGCAAGCAAGCCGAGCCCGAGTTTTTTTGCGTCGAGCAACGCGACGTACCCGCGAATGACGCCGATCTCCTCCAGCCGACGGATGCGCCGCAAGCACGGACTCGGCGACAGATTCACGCGCTCGGCGATCTCCTGATTCGACAGCCGGCCATTTTCCTGAAGGATCGCAAGAATGCGGCGGTCTATCATGTCCAATTCGGGTTCGGCCATTTCATAGCTCCGGAATGCACTCGATTAGCAGTATCGTGCGCAATCTTATGAATGCGCGATTTGTTTCGCAAGTTTTTGCCATCGCCATCTGACTAAACTGTCTTCACGTCGCGCACACGCGCCGCACGCCAATCAGGAGACATGCATGACCGCAACGACTTGGGACAATCCCGTCGGCACCGACGGCTTCGAGTTCATCGAATACACCGCGCCGGATCCCGTCGCGCTCGGGAAACTGTTCGAGCAGATGGGCTTCACGGCGATCGCGAAGCATCGTCACAAGGATGTGACGCTGTATCGGCAAGGGGAAATCAACTTCATCGTGAACGCGGAGCCGGATTCCTTCGCGCAGCGCTTTGCGCGTCTGCACGGGCCGTCGATCTGCGCGATCGCATTCCGCGTCGCCGATGCCGCCAAGGCGTATCAGCGCGCGCTCGAACTCGGCGCCTGGGGTTTCGACAACAAGACCGGTCCGATGGAGCTGAATATCCCGGCGATCAAGGGCATCGGCGATTCGCTGATCTATTTCGTGGATCGCTGGCGCGGCAAGAACGGCGCGCAGCCGGGCAGCATCGGCGATATCAGCATTTACGACGTCGATTTCGAGCCGATCCCGGGCGCGGAGCAGAATCCGGTCGGCCACGGCCTCACGTATATCGATCACCTGACGCACAACGTGCATCGCGGCCGCATGGTCGAATGGGCGGAGTTCTACGAGCGGCTCTTCAACTTCCGCGAAGTGCGTTACTTCGATATCGAAGGCAAGGTGACGGCAGTGAAGTCGAAAGCGATGACCTCGCCCTGCGGCAAGATCCGCATTCCGATCAACGAGGAAGGCTCGGAGAACGCCGGCCAGATTCAGGAATATCTCGACGCGTATCACGGCGAAGGCATTCAGCACATCGCGCTCGGCACGGGCGACATTTACGGCACCGTCGACGGACTGCGCGGCGCGAAGATCGCGCTGCTCGATACCATCGACACGTATTACGAACTCGTCGATCGTCGCGTGCCGGGGCATTGCGAATCCGTCGCGGAACTGAAAAAGCGCAAGATTCTGATCGACGGCACCAAGGACGAAATCCTGTTGCAGATCTTCACGGAGAACCAGATTGGGCCGATCTTCTTCGAGATCATTCAGCGCAAGGGCAATCAGGGCTTCGGCGAAGGCAACTTCAAGGCGCTGTTCGAATCGATCGAACTGGATCAAATGCGCCGTGGCGTGCTGAAGGACACCACCGCGAGCTAAGAAATACGAGCGGCACAAAAAAAGGGACATGAATTTCATGTCCCTTTTTCCATTCCGGCGACCCGCTTTGTCGGCGCGGACCGCGACGACCGGGTCAGCCCGCCGTCTCGTCGTCGCTGCTTTCGGATTCGCGGCGCTGTTGGGCGCCAGCCTGAACCGACTGAACGCGCACTTGCGCGACCTGTGCAACCGACGACGCCCCGAACGGCGAGGCATTATTCGCCCGTGCGCCACCAACGGGCGCGCTAATGGCGAAAAAGGCTGCCGAAACCATCAAGAAATTCTGGATGTGGCGTTGTTTCATCGTTATCTCCTTCTAACTGCTTGCGTACAACTCGCTTTCGGAAGCCAAAACGTGCTTAAAAAGATGGCACGGGATTTCCGGAAGCGCCATTTTAGACAGGGATGAGCGGCAGGGTTCCGCAGATCGGTCGGTTTTACACGATGTAACAAAACCTTCCCGATCACGGTCAAATCGTCAAGGAATTGACGCAAAGCGCAACCAAGCGAGGAATTTTTAACGGGTTTGTCCCACTGTCTCGAAAACCCTTAGACCGGCAAACTGGAATCCCGGCCCGACCGTTCATAAGACGCGACGGCCCGAAACATGCTTTGGTGATCCCAAACCTCGGGTGGAGGAAGACACATAATGAACGCCCCGCTAGACGCAGAACAGAGAGCTTCGCTAGAAGCCGCGCTGAAGTCCGTCACGCTCGACGACAAATACACGCTCGAACGCGGCCGCGCCTACATGAGCGGCATCCAGGCGCTGGTGCGTCTGCCGATGCTCCAGCAAGAGCGCGACAAAGCCGCTGGTCTCAATACGGCCGGATTCATCTCCGGTTATCGCGGTTCTCCCCTCGGTGGTCTCGATCAGTCCCTCTGGAAGGCGAAGAAGCATCTCGCCGGGCATCAGATCGTGTTTCAGCCGGGCGTGAACGAAGATCTGGCCGCCACCGCCGTGTGGGGCTCGCAGCAAGTCAACCTGTACCCGAGCGCCAAATACGACGGCGTTTTCTCGATGTGGTACGGCAAAGGTCCGGGCGTCGATCGCTCGGGCGATGTCTTCAAGCACGGCAACTCCGCTGGCTCCGCGAAGCACGGCGGCGTTCTCGTGCTCGCCGGCGACGACCATGCCGCGAAATCGTCGACGCTCGCGCATCAGTCGGAGCACATTTTCAAGGCGTGCGGACTGCCGGTGCTGTTTCCGTCGAACGTGCAGGAATATCTCGATTTCGGCCTGCACGGCTGGGCGATGTCGCGCTACTCCGGCCTGTGGGTCGCGATGAAATGCGTGACAGATGTCGTCGAGTCGTCGGCTTCGGTCGATATCGATCCGCATCGCACGCAAATCGTGCTGCCCACCGATTTCGCGATGCCCGACGGCGGCCTGAACATCCGCTGGCCCGATCCGCCGCTCGTGCAGGAAGCGCGTCTGCTCGACTACAAGTGGTACGCGGCGCTGGCCTATGTGCGCGCGAACAAGCTCGACCGCGTGGAAATCGATTCGCCGGACGCGCGCTTCGGCATCATGACCGGCGGCAAGGCGTATCTCGACGTGCGTCAGGCGCTGACCGATCTCGGCCTCGATGACGCGACGTGTTCGCAAATCGGCATTCGTCTCTACAAGGTCGGCTGCGTGTGGCCGCTGGAAGCGCAAGGCGCGCAGGAATTCGCGCGCGGGCTGGAAGAGATTCTCGTCGTCGAAGAAAAGCGCCAGATTCTCGAATACGCGATCAAGGAAGAGCTGTACAACTGGCCGGATGCGCAACGTCCGCGCGTCTACGGCAAGTTCGACGAGAAAGACGGCGCCGGCGGCGAATGGTCCGTGCCGATGGGCAACTGGCTTCTGCCCGCGCACTACGAGCTGTCGCCCGCGATCATCGCGAAGGCGATCGCCACGCGCCTCGAAAAGTTCGATCTCCCCGCCGACGTGCGTGCGCGCATCGCGACGCGCCTCGCCGTGATCGACGCGAAGGAGAAATCGCTCGCGCGGCCGCGCGTCGAGGCGGAGCGCAAGCCGTGGTTCTGCTCGGGCTGTCCGCACAATACGTCGACGAACGTGCCGGAAGGATCGCGCGCAATGGCCGGAATCGGCTGTCACTACATGACGGTCTGGATGGACCGCAACACGAGCACGTTCAGCCAGATGGGCGGCGAAGGCGTCGCGTGGGTCGGCCAGGCGCCGTTCTCGAACGACAAGCACGTCTTCGCGAATCTCGGCGACGGCACGTACTTCCATTCGGGCCTGCTCGCGATCCGCGCGGCGATCGCGGCGAAGGTGAACATCACCTACAAGATTCTTTACAACGATGCCGTCGCGATGACGGGCGGCCAGCCCGTCGACGGCGTGCTGACCGTGCCGCAGATCACGCATCAGCTCGCGGCGGAAGGCGCGGCGAAGATCGTCATCGTCACGGATGAGCCGGAGAAGTACACGGCGAACGTCGGACTCGCGCCGGGCATCGACGTGCATCATCGCGATGCACTCGACGATATCCAGCGCCAGTTGCGCGACATTCCGGGCACGTCGATCCTGATCTACGACCAGACCTGCGCCACCGAGAAACGGCGTCGCCGCAAACGCGGCGCGTTTCCCGATCCGGCGAAGCGCGTCGTCATCAACGAGGCCGTGTGCGAAGGTTGCGGCGATTGCTCGGTGAAGTCGAATTGCCTGTCGGTGGAACCGCTCGAAACCGAGTACGGCACGAAGCGGCAGATCAACCAGTCGACGTGCAACAAGGACTATTCGTGTCTGAACGGCTTCTGCCCGAGCTTCGTCACGGTGGAAGGCGGGCAGTTGAAGAAACCCAAGGCGACGAGCGTCGCGAGCGATGCGATGCCCGCCGTGCCCACGCCCGAGCTGCCGGAAATCGGGCGGCCGTATGGCGTGCTGGTGACGGGCGTCGGCGGAACGGGCGTCGTGACGATCGGCGCGCTGCTCGGCATGGCGGCGCATCTGGAGCAGAAAGGCGTCACCGTGCTCGACGTCACCGGTCTCGCGCAGAAAGGCGGCGCCGTGATGAGCCACGTGCAGATCGCGAATCGTCCTGCCGATATCCACGCGACGCGCATCGCGATGGGCGAGGCGGATCTCGTCATCGGCTGCGACGCGATCGTGACCGCGAGCAACGAATGCGGCTCGCGGATGCAGCCGGACCACACGCGTGTCGTCGTGAACAGCGCGCAAACGCCGACCGCCGAGTTCATCAAGAATCCGAACTGGAGCTTTCCGGGCGCGAGCGCCGAGGCGGATATCCGCGCGGCGGCGGGCGAGCACGTCGCGCTCGTCGATGCCAACCGCTTCGCCGTCGCGCTGATGGGCGACGCGATTTATACGAATCCGTTCGTGCTCGGGTTTGCGTGGCAGAAGGGCTGGGTGCCGCTGCGGCATGAATCGCTGGTGCGCGCGATCGAATTGAACGCGGTGCAGGTCGAGAAGAATCTCGCGGCGTTCGAATGGGGACGACGCGCGGCGCACGATCTTTCGTCGGTTACGCGGCTCGCTCACGGGACGCAAACGCAAGACGCGCCGGGCAAGATCATTGCGCTGCATACGCCGAAGGCGCTCGATACGCTCATCGACAAGCGGCTCGACTATCTCGCGAAGTATCAGAACACGGCTTATGCGGCGCGGTATGGGCGGCTGGTCGCGTCGGTGCGCGCGAAGGAAGCGGAACTCGGAACCGGTGATTATTCGTTGACGGAAGCTGTCGCGAAGAATCTTCACAAGCTCATGGCTTATAAGGACGAGTACGAAGTCGCGCGCCTGTATGCCGATCCGGTTTTCCTCGACAAGATTCGCGGGAGCTTCGAAGGCGACTGGAAGATCAAGGTGCATCTCGCGCCGCCTTCCTTGTCGAAGAAGGATTCGCATGGGCATCTGGTGAAGAAGCAGTACGGCCCGTGGATGATGTCCGCGATGCGTGTTCTCGCTCGTTTCAAGTTCCTGCGCGGGACGGCGCTCGACCCGTTCGGACGCACGGAGGAGCGGAAGATGGAGCGCGCGTTGATCGGCGAATACGAAGCGCTGGTGAAGGAGCTGATCGGCGGATTGACGGCAGAGAAGCTGCCGCTCGCGATCGAACTGGCGAATCTGCCGGATTCGATGCGCGGGTATGGGCACATCAAGGAAAACAATGTGAAGGCCGCGAAGCTGAAGTGGGAGAAGTTGCTGGGACGGTGGCGCGATCCGCAGGGCGACGAAAAGCGACAAGTAGCCTGACGCGCTGGCTCAAAAAAAACGGCGATCCTTTCCGGATCGCCGTTTTTCTTTCAGCGCAGCAAATAAACCTTACTTCGCCACGCGCGCATTCGCGCTCGCCACCGCCGTCATATTGATGATCCGACGCACGGTCGCCGCCGGCGTGAGGATATGAACCGGCTTCGCGGCACCCAACAAGAACGGCCCGACCGTCACGCCTTCGCCGCTCACCATCTTGAGCAGGTTATACGTGATGTTCGCCGCCTCGACGTTCGGCATGATGAGCAGATTCGCCTCGCCATGCAGCGTCGTGCCGGGGAACGAAGCCTTGCGCACGGCTTCCGAGAGCGCCGCGTCGCCGTGCATTTCACCGTCGATTTCGAGATCCGGCGCGCGCTCGGCGATCAGCTTGCGCGCATCGGCCATCCGGCTCGCCGATGCGCTCGGCACGCTGCCGAAGTTCGAATTCGACAGCAGCGCGACCTTCGGCTGCACGCCGAAACGCTCGATCTCGCGCGCGGCGAGAATCGTCATGTCGGCGAGTTGTTCGGCCGTCGGCGTCTCATTGACGTACGTGTCGCTGATGAACAGATTGCGCCCTTGCAGCATCAGCAAGTTCATCGCCGCGAAGTTGTTGGCGCCTTCGGCCTTGCCGAGCACCTGATCGATGAACTTCAGATGATCCTGATACGTGTCGATGAGACCGCAGATCATCCCGTCCGCGTCGCCGGTATGAACCAGAATCGCGCCGATCAGCGTGTTGAACTTGCGCAGCGCGGCCTTCGCGCTTTCGGGCGTCACGCCCTGACGCGCGGCGATCTCGTGATACGCCTGCCAGCTCTTCTGATAACGCGGATCGTCTTCCGGATTCACGATCTCGAAATCGACGCCTGGCTTCAGCTTCGAGCCCATCTTCTGCAGACGCATCTCGACAACCGCCGGACGCCCGATGATGATCGGCTTCGCGATCTTCTCCAGCAGCACGAACTGCGCGGCGCGCAGCACGCGCTCGTCCTCGCCTTCCGCGAACGCGATGCGCGCCGGCGCCGCCTTCGCCGCCGCGAACACCGGGCGCATCACCATGCCCGTGCGATACACCGTCGCGCCGAGCGTCTCGCGATACGCGTCCATGTCCTTGATCGGACGCGTCGCCACGCCCGAATCCATCGCGGCTTGCGCGACAGCCGGCGCGATCTTGATGATGAGGCGCGGATCGAACGGCTTCGGAATCAGATATTCCGGACCGAATTCCAGCGAATGACCTTCGTATGCCTTCGCGACTTCATCGCCCTGATCGGTCTCTTCGGCGAGTTCCGCGATCGCGCGCACGCACGCGAGCTTCATCTCTTCGGTGATCGTCGTCGCGCCGACATCCAGCGCGCCGCGGAAGATAAACGGAAAGCACAGCACGTTGTTGACCTGGTTCGGATAGTCCGAACGGCCCGTCGCGACGATACAGTCCGGACGCACGCGCTTCGCTTCTTCCGGGCGGATTTCCGGCTCGGGATTCGCGAGCGCGAGAATCAGCGGCTTGTCGGCCATCGTCTGGACCATCTCGGCCTTCAGCACGCCCGCGCTGGAACAGCCGAGGAACACGTCGCAGCCGTGCATCGCATCGGCGAGGGTGCGCGCGTCGGTCGACGCCTGATAGCGCTCCTTCGACGCATCCAGATTGCCGCGGCCTTCGTAGATCACGCCCTTCGAATCGATCACGAGCGTGTTCGACTTCTTCAAACCCAGATGCACGAGCAGATCCAGACACGCGATCGCCGCCGCGCCCGCGCCCGAGCAGACGAGCTTCACTTCCTCGAGCTTCTTGCCGACCACTTTCAGGCCATTGAGAATCGCCGCCGAAGCGATGATCGCCGTGCCGTGTTGATCGTCATGGAAAACGGGAATCTTCATGCGCTCGCGCAGCTTCTTCTCGATATAGAAGCATTCCGGCGCCTTGATGTCTTCGAGATTGATGCCGCCGAGCGTCGGTTCGAGCATCGCGATCGCATCGACGAGTTTGTCCGGATCGGTTTCAGCCAACTCGATGTCGAACACGTCGATGCCCGCGAACTTCTTGAACAGGCACCCTTTGCCTTCCATCACCGGCTTGGCCGCGAGCGGGCCGATGTTGCCGAGTCCCAGCACGGCCGTGCCGTTCGTCACGACGCCGACGAGATTCGCGCGCGACGTGTACTTCTGCGCGTCGAGCGGTTCGTCGTAGATCGCCATGCAAGCGGCCGCGACGCCCGGCGAATACGCGAGCGAGAGATCGAGCTGGTTGGATAGCGGCTTGGTCGGAGTAACCGAAATCTTGCCGGGGCGGGGATTCTGGTGATACGCGAGGGCGCTTTGCTTGAGTTGTTCGTCCATGATTGACCTGAGACGTTTGGGAATTATTTGAACAGGGTTCACACTGCCGTCGACCGTGCTGCAATGAATGCGGAAATGTGAATCGATGGACCAAGTATCACGGCTCGGCACGTCGGATAGACGCAACGTGCCGCTCGGAAGGATGTCACGAGCGGACGGAGCCTTGGTTTTTTTGGGACGTCCAGTGTACACCGCGCACTTGAAATGACGCGATGCAACGTTTCAGCGCAATTTCGTCCGATCAAGCACGCTCAGACGAGCTCGGCGCCGCGCTTTTCGGGGATCAGAAAGAGCGTCGCGATGACATCGAGCAGATAGATCGACGCGAGGAACGCGAGCGCGACCGCGAACGAATAGCGCGCCGCCAGCGCGCCGACCGCGACCGGTCCCAGACCGCCCACCGCGCGCCCGATGTTGAACAGCACGTTCTGCGCTGTCGCGCGCGCTTCGGTCGGATAGATTTCGGAGATCAGCGCGCCGTAGCCGCCGAGCATGCCGTTCACGAACACGCCCATCACCGCGCCGCCGATCAGCAACGCGGACGGACTCGTCAGATTGGAGTAGACGAAGACCATCGCGACCGCGCCGATCTGATAGACGAGAAACGCGGGCTTGCGCCCGAAGCGATCCGCCGCGAGACCGAACAGCCAAATGCCGAGCGCCATGCCGAGCACGGTGGCCGCGGTCCAGAGACCGGATTTCGTAAGCGAGTAGCCGAACGTCTTCGACAGATAGCTCGGCAGCCAGATCATCAGCCCGTAATAGCCGAAGTTCTGCACCGAGCACAGAATGATGACGCCGATGCTCGCGCGCGCGGTGCGGGCGTCGTCGAAGAGACGTTTGAGCGGCAGCTTGCGGGCGCGGTTCGCTTTCGCGGCCGCGCGGCGTTCGGTGAAGAGCGCGGGTTCCTCCACATGCCGCCGCACGAAAAACGACGCCACCGCCGGCAGCAGCCCCACCGCGAACATGCCGCGCCAGCCGATCAGGGGGAGGAGCAACGGCGTGACGAGCGCGGCGGCGAGCACGCCCAGTTGCCAGCCGATTCCGACATACGACGACACGCGCGCCCGCAAACGCGCGGGCCACGCCTCGGCGACGAGCGCCATGCCGATGCCGAATTCCCCGCCCAGCCCGATCCCGGCGATGGTGCGGTAAATCAGCAGATCGCCGTAGCCCTGCGCGAGCGCGCATAAACCGGTGAAGACGGCGAACACGAGAATCGTCCAGGTCAACATGCGGACGCGGCCGAAATAGTCGGACAGCATGCCGAACACGATGCCGCCCGCGACCGCGCCGGCGAGCGTCCACGTGACGAGCGCGCCGGATTGCGCGGGCGTGAGATGCAGGTCGGCGGCGATCGCGGGCAGCATGAAGCCGAGAATCAGCAGATCGAAGCCGTCCATCGCGTAGCCGAGAACGGACGCGATGAGCGCCTGCAGCGCGTGGCGTGTGGGCGCGACGCTGGAATCTTGTGTAGAGGGAACGGATGTCATCGGCGATGTGAAGTTGCGCAACGGCGCCGCGAGTTTACGCGCGAGCGGCGCGGCTTCACAACCTGCAAACAATTCGCCCCGCCTCGCCGCCTCGGGTAAAATGGCGGGCTAGCTGTGCATGGGACGGCCTTAAGGCGCCGAACTAACGCGCCGAAGCGCCAAGTCCCGTCGACACGCGCGCAGGAAACGCCAAAAGCCATCCGAAAGGAATGCTCTTTCCGCGTCGATCCATGCGCCAGGGCCCGCGCGGCCGCCTCCCGCTTTCCAAGCGCCACACAAGTCCAAGGATTCGCCCATGACAGGCTTCGATCGCCAGACGATCTCCGACACCACCGCCAAGATGTTGCTCGAAGTGCAGGCGGTGCACTTCAACGCGGAAAAACCGTACATCTTCACGTCCGGTTGGGCGAGCCCCGTGTATATCGATTGCCGCAAGCTGATCTCCTACCCGCGCGTGCGCCGCGGCCTGATGGAGATGGCCGAAGCGACCATTCTGCGCGACGTCGGCTACGAGCAGATCGACGCGGTCGCCGGCGGCGAGACCGCTGGCATCCCGTTCGCGGCGTGGATCGCCGATCGCCTGATGGTGCCGATGCAATATGTGCGCAAGAAGCCGAAGGGCTTCGGCCGCAACGCGCAGATCGAAGGTTTGCTGACCGAAGGCCAGCGCGTGCTGCTGGTCGAGGACCTGACCACCGACAGCCGCAGCAAGATCAACTTCATCAACGCGCTGCGCACCGCGGGCGCGACGGTGAATCACTGCTTCGTGCTCTTCCACTACAACATCTTCAAGGAAAGCGTGTCCGTGCTGAAGGACATCGACGTCGATCTGCACGCGCTCGCCACATGGTGGGACGTGCTGCGCGTCGCGAAGGAACAGGGCTATTTCGAGACGAAGACGCTCGATGAAGTCGAGAAATTCCTGCATGCGCCGGCGGAATGGTCGGCCGCGCACGGCGGCGCAACTGCGGCTCCGCAATAAATATTGACAGTCGCAAGGCAATGAAAATGCAAAAAACCGCTGATTAAACTCAGCGGTTTTTTTAATTCTGCAAGCGGACGAACTAGAGCGAGTTCGGATTGGAAAGCGAGGAATCGTCGAGCGAGCCGTCGCCGGAATACGCCGACAGGTTCATTAATCCGTTGCTTTGCGCGTACTGAAACAATTCCGAATCGCGCTCGATGCCGAGTTTGCGCATCGCCGTATTCTTTTGCGTGCTGATCGTCTTGATACTGCGCCGCAATTGAGCCGCAATTTCGGTGATCGTCATGCCCGAGACGAACAGGCGCACCACTTCGAGCTCGCGCTTTGACAGGATGACGCTGCGCTGCTGCCCGCTCGCGCCGAGGCCCATGCTGTCGAGCGCGACCTTCACCGACGGCCCGAGGTATTCCTGGCCGCGCATCACGTGCTGGATCGCCCATCCGATGTGATTCATGTCGTCGGCCTTGTTGATGATCGACATCACGCCGACCTCGCGCAAACGTTTGAGCAACGCCGGATTCTCGAGCATCGTCAGCACGACGAGTTTGACCCGCGGGAACTGCCGTCCGATGTAGCCGAGCAAGGGCATGCCGTCGCCGTACGAACCGCCGGGCATGGCGAGATCGGTGACAAGAACGTCGCAGGGAGACTTCTGAAGCAACTGGATGAGTTCGGTCGACTGACGCGCCTGCCCGACGACGTCAACCTCCGGAAACTTGTTGAGCGCCTGCGTCGCGCCGAAAAGGATCACCGGATGGTCGTCTGCGATAATGACTTTTATTCGCTGGCTCATTTAACTCTCCTGTATTTCAGTCGATTTGTTGCCGCGCGAATCTGCATCGAATTACTCATTTCTACATTCAATAGAGTCGGAAGTCGTCGCCGTCAAGGCGCTGCTTTCACTACGTCCAAACCTGCGAGCGCACAATGCGCCATCGGTTAAGTCCCAAGGAATCCAAGCTTTAATGCTTTGTTGCAATGTTAAACTGCAAGCTGGTTCGAAGCGCATCACTGAGACAAAAAACATCGTTGCGGCCAGCGAAACGCTGCTATAACGCGCGGCGATACTGACAGGAGTTCAGCCCATGCGCCTCACCGGCCGACGCGTGAGTTCGAGTGGCCATGTCGTATCAGTACTGTTCATCGCCTTGGCGGCGGCGGTTTTTCCCATTTCGCGCGACGCTGCAGCCGATCCGGTCTTCACCGTGACCAGTACGGATCTCGCGCCGGGCAAGACTATCGGGCGCGATCTGCTTTTCGATCAATCCGAGTGCAAGGGCGGCAACCGCTCGCCGCAAATTTCCTGGCATGGCGCGCCTTCGAACGCGCGCAGCTTCGCCGTGACCATCTTCGACCCCGACGCGCCGGGGCGCGGATGGTGGCACTGGGCCGTCGCCGGCATTCCCGCCGGCACGGATCGGCTGCCGAACAACGCGAGCGCTTCGGGCGCGCTGCGCAAGCTGGGCGCCATCGAAGCGCGCAACGACTGGGACACGGACGGCTACGGCGGCCCCTGCCCGCCGCCCGGCAAGCCGCATCGCTACATCGTGACCGTGTACGCGCTCAACAGCGCCGATCTGCGCTTGCGCCAGGGCACGCCCGCACTCATGTTCGAACACGAAATCCGCACAATGGCCATCGCCAGCGCGCGACTCACCTTCACATACGGGCGATAGTCGGACGTCGAGAACCGTGCGGTCGCGCCGGTCGGTCAAAAATTGTTCTTGCTAGACTGGCCCGAACCGTCCGCACGGCGCGCCTTCGGCGTGTGCCGCCGCGCACGGACCGACCTCGGGGACACCATGCCGAACATCGTCATCGTTTATCACAGCGGCTACGGCCACACGAAGAAGGTCGCGGACGCCGTGCTCGGCGGCGCAACGGACGCCGGCGCGAACGTGAAGCTGATCGCCGTCGGCGAGCTCGACGACGCTGGCTGGGCCGAACTCGACGCCGCCGACGCCATCGTTTTCGGCGCGCCGACCTACATGGGCGGGCCGTCCGCCGATTTCAAGAAATTCGCCGATGCAAGCTCGAAACCGTGGTTCGCGCAGAAATGGAAGGACAAGATCGCGGCCGGCTTCACGAATTCGGCGCACATGAACGGCGATAAATTCCTGACGATCTCGTATTTCGTGACGCTCGCCATGCAGCACGGCATGGTCTGGGTCGGCACGGGCATGATGCCGTCGAACACGAAGGCGGCCACGCGCAACGACCTGAATTTCGTCGGCGGATTCACCGGGCTGCTCACGCAATCGCCCGCGGATGCCTCGCCGGAGGAAGCGCCGCCAATCGGCGATCTGGAGACGGCGAAGGTTTTCGGCGCGCGCGTCGCGGCTGTGACGGCGCGCTGGATCGGCGATCGCGCCGCCGTCGACAACGACGGACATCAGCCCGCCTCGAATTCGCACTAAAATGTCCGTTTTGCGGCGAGCGCCCGCACGAACCAGCGAGATCGAGATGACCACGAAAGTATTTGTCGACGGACAGGAAGGCACCACCGGCCTGAAGATTTTCGAATATCTGTCGCAGCGCCGTGACATCGAAGTGTTGCGCATCGAGGATGCGAAGCGCAAGGACGTGGAGGAGCGCCGCCGCCTCATCAACGCATCGGACGTGACGTTCCTGTGCCTGCCGGATGTCGCGTCGCGCGAGTCGGTTTCGCTCGTCGCGCCGGACAACACGCGCACCGTGATGATCGACGCCAGCACGGCGTTCCGCACGCAGGACGACTGGGCGTACGGTCTGCCGGAGTTGTCGCGCGCGCAGCGTGAGCGCCTGCGCACGGCGAAGCGCATCGCGGTGCCGGGTTGCCACGCGTCGGCGTTCGTGCTGTCGGTGCAGCCGCTCGTCGCGGGCGGCCTCGTGCCCGCCGATTTCCACGCTCACGCCTATTCGATCACCGGCTACAGCGGCGGCGGCAAGAAGATGATCGCG
Organism: Caballeronia sp. ATUFL_F1_KS4A; assembly: GCF_023630905.1. Taxonomy (NCBI): domain Bacteria; kingdom Pseudomonadati; phylum Pseudomonadota; class Betaproteobacteria; order Burkholderiales; family Burkholderiaceae; genus Caballeronia; species Caballeronia sp. ATUFL_F1_KS4A. Next base: position 16,316 of record NZ_JALQEB010000018.1, read on the forward strand.
GAGTACGAAGCAGGCGGCGACGACAAGCTGATGAGCCCGCGCCCGTATGCGCTCGGCCTGACGCACAAGCATCTGCCGGAAATGTCGGTGCGCACGGGTCTGAAACGCGCGCCGGTCTTCACGCCGATCGTCGGACCGTTCCTGAAAGGTCTCGCCGTGACGACGTATTTCTCGCCGGACCAGCTCGCGCGCCCGGCGAAGCCGCAGGACGTGCGCGACATGCTCGCCGAGTATTACAACAACGAGCCCTTCGTGCGCGTCATGCCGTTCGACGCTGAGAGTAACCTCGACGCCGGCTTCTTCGACGTTCAGGCGTGCAACGAAACGAATCGCGTCGATATTTTCGTGTTCGGCAACGACGAGCGCTTCGTGACCGTGGCGCGCCTCGACAATCTGGGCAAGGGCGCGTCGGGCGCGGCGATCCAGTGTATGAATCTCGCGATCGGCGCCGACGAAGAGACGGGGCTCGCCCGCTGATCGAGCTTCAGCCGAATCAAAAAAGGCCGATTCGCTACGGGGCGAATCGGCCTTTTTCGTATCTGTCGGTGCGGCGCAGCATCGGAAGGCACCGACGAAAAAAAGCCCGCCAAGGTTGACGGGCTGGAATCCATATCAGTGGAGACATGGAGGAGACAGAAGTAAATATACCAAGGATATTGGTGCATCGCAACATGGCCGTTGCGGCGCGCTGACGCCCGACACGCCGACGAAACTCAGGGCTGCATCATCGAAAGGATGAACTGGAGCTGATCCGCGGAAATCGGCTTGACGAGATGCATGTCGAAACCTGCGTCGAGCGTCATTTCGCGATGCTGGGGCTGCCCCCAGCCGGTGAGCGCGACGAGCATCAACGCGTGGCCGTTCGGCAGCTTGCGCAACTGGCGCGCCGCCGCAAGTCCGTCGACGAGCGGCATGCCGAGATCGAGGATCACGACTTCGGGGTCGAACTGCGCGGCGACTTCCACAGCCTGCGCGCCGTTCGCCGCGAGCGCGACCTCGTGGCCCATGCCGGTCAGCAAGTTCGCGAGACCGGCGAGCGCATCGTCGTCGTCGTCGGCTATCAGGATGCGCTTGCTCATGATGGCCTCAGCGGGAACCGTGAATTTCGAGTGTCAGCTTGTTCGACCCGGCCTGCGCCGCCGTAATCTCGGTGCGCGCACCGCGTGCGCCCAGATAGAAGTGCTGGCGCGCGGGCGAATTCTGATCGTGCGTCGCGTCGGGCACGCACGAGGCGATGTCCGCCGCGACGCCCTGCAGTGCATCCGCGCTCGATCCGCCGCGCGGCGTCCATGTGCATCGATAGTTGGTTTGCGAAGCGGCGCACTTCGCGTCGTCGCCGTAGGGAAGCGCGATCGCGCGGCCGTCGAAAGCGGAAAGCGACGAGAAATTCGGCGCGGCGGACAGCACGCGTTTGAGCGCATCGCACGGATTCGGCGTGTCGTCGGCGCGCGCGCACGTCGTCGAAAGCATGCCGAAGCAGAGCGGCAAGAGCGCGGCGAAAACGGCGCGTCGGCCTGTCTCATCCATGAGCGCCTCCTTTTAGCTGTTCTTTTCGTTTCGCCGCGAACCGGCGAGCGCGACTATGCGCTGCCGATTCGCGTATGTCTGTTCGAAAGCGAATGAAGCACTGAAAACGGCAGCAAGTCACGCACCCGTTTTTGCAGACGTTTGGAAGCGCGTTAGTGACGCACGAGCGCCATCATCGCGCCGAAGCCGACGAACACGCCGCCCGTCAGCCGGTTGAACACCTGCGCGACGCTCGCGCTTTTCAGTTTGTCGCCGATGCGCGCGCCGAGCCCCGCGTACACGGCGTACCAGCTCACCTCGATGACGGCGAATGTCGACACGAGCACCGCGAATTGCGGCAAGACCGGCCGGCTTGCATCGATGAACTGCGGCAGCAGCGCCGCCGCAAAGAGAATCGCCTTCGGATTGCTGCTCGCGACGAGAAAGCCGTTGCGAAAAAGCGTGAAGGGTCTGAAAGCATGCGCGCCGCCGGTTCCGTCGCGCACGTCGATCGCGCCCGCCTTGGCGCGCCAGCTTTTCACGCCGAGCCAGACGAGATACGCCGCGCCGATCAGACGCAGCGTGTCGAAGAGGCGCGGCCACGCTTCGAGAAACACGCCCAACCCCGCCGCCGACACCGACAACATGATGACGAGCGCCGTCAGACAGCCGGCCATGGTGGCGGTCGAGCGCTCGAGACCATGCCGTGCGCCGTGCGTCATGACGAGCAGCATGTTGGGGCCGGGAATCGCGGATACGACGAAGACGGTGGCGACGAACAGCCACCAGAGATGCAGGCTCATTGCGGCGTGGCAAGGACGGAAACGGGATTCGAATTATGCCGTTTGACCGCCTTCGCCACGACATCGATTTACGACTCGCGCCCCGCGCGGCGCGCGGCCACCTGACCGAGCACGGCGAAATCCTTCTCGCCGTCGCCGTGGGCGAGCGCATCGACGAGGTTGTCGCGCACGACGCTCGCCACCGGCAGCGGCACGTTGACGGCATCGCCCGCGGCGATCGCGAGACGCACGTCCTTTAGTCCGAGACGCGCCTTGAAGAGCGCGGGCTCGTAGCGCCGCTCGGCGATCATCTTCCCGTAGCCCTGGTACACCGGACCCGGAAACAGCGAATTCGTGATGACGTCGAGCAGCGTCTGCGATTCGATGCCGTGGCCGCTCACGAGCGCCGCCGCCTCGCCGAAGCTCTCGATCGCCGACGCCAGCATGAAATTCGCGGCGAGCTTGAGCACGTTCGCGTGCTGCGGCTCGCTGCCGACGCGCCACGTTTTCTGGCCGAGCGCATCGAGGACGGGCTGCACACGGTCGATCGCTTCGCTCGCGCCCGCCGCGAGAATGTTGAGCTTGCCCGCCGCCGCGACGTCCGGCCGGCCGAGCACCGGCGCGGCGACATACGCGACGCCGTGCTGCGCGTGCAATTCGGCGAGCTCGGTGGCGAGCGCCGCCGAGATCGTCGCCATGTTGACGTGCACCAGGCCTTTCGGCGCGTGCTTGAGCAGGCCGCCATCGACGAGCACGGAGCGCAGCGCGGTATCGTCGGCGAGCATGGAGAACGCGGCGTCGCCGGCGAAAGCCTGCTCGGGCGTATCGACGACCGACGCGCCCTGATCCGCGAGCGCGCGCGTTTTGTCGCGCGAGCGATTCCAGACGCGCACGCTGTGCCCCGCCTTGAGCGCGCGCTCCGCCATCGCGCCGCCCATTTCCCCCAATCCGATGAATCCGATATCCATGCTCGTGTGCTCCTTTGCCTTGTCCGCTTGCCGCGCGCGCAATGCCGCGCGGACCGAGCGCCAGTAAAGCACATCGCCGGAAAGCGCGCAGAAGCGCGCAATGCCATACTGCTGCATGGTCAAGGCGCGCTTTCACTTCCATCGCGAACTGAACGATTTCCTCGCTCGATCCCTGCGCGGGCACACGTTCGCGTGCGCGTGCGCGAAGTCTTCGTCGACCAAGCACATGATCGAGGCGCTCGGCGTGCCGCATACCGAAGTCGATCTGATCGTGAAGGCCGGCCGCGCGGTTGGATTCGACGCCCCGATCGAGCCGGACGATCTCATCGAGGTTTATCCCGCGCGTCACGCGCCCGCCGGAATGGAGAACGGCGCGCTGCTGCTGCGCCCGCCGCTCGACGCCGCGGACCTGCGTTTCATCGCCGATGCGCATCTCGGCGGACTCGCGCAATTGCTGCGACTGGCGGGCTTCGACACGCGCTACGACAACAACTTCCCCGACGATGAAATCGAGCAGCTCGCGCAGGACGAAGCGCGCATCGTGCTCACGCGCGATCGCGAATTGCTCAAGCGCCGCACCGTCTTGCGCGGATGCTACGTGCGGACCCTGCAAGCCGACGAACAGTTCCGCGAAGTCTCGGAGCGCTTCGATCTCGCGCCGCACGTCCGCGCGTTCCGTCTCTGCCTGATGTGCAACGCGCCATTGCGTCCGGCCGCGCCCGGCGAGATCGACGGCCGCGTGCCCGAGGGCGTACGTGAGCGGCATGCGCGCTTCGTGACCTGCGATGTGTGCCATCGCGTGTTCTGGGAAGGCTCGCACTGGCGGCGCATGCGGGCGCGCATCGATGCGCTGGCGGAGGCGGGTCGCTAGTTCCGTACAATGTCGGACTTGCAATCAATCGTCGCATCGGAGCATCGCGTGAACAAATTCGAACTGGAACAGAACAAGGCATTCAAACTCGCCAACGACCTCAAGCAGGGCGGCCGGGCACGCGTGGGCGCAGCGGATGCGCAGAAGGCAGATCGGCGTGAACAGCGCAAGCTCGATCAGGCGAAGGGGCTCGTGCCGTTCGCGTGCAAGCTCGATGAAAAGCTCGTCAAGCAGTTGAAGGAACGCGCCGAAGGGCATGAAGGCGGGATGACGGAAGTGCTGGCCGAGTTGCTGGTGAAGGCGGGGCTGGAGCGGTAAGCGCTGGTTGTCGCCGTGGTGGCCGCGGCAGCGAACGATGCGCGGCGACTACGCTTTGTCGTGCCTGAGCGGTTCCGGCTTGCCCGTTCCCTTGAACGGGCTGCGGCAGCACTCATCGATCAGGCTCTTCAGCTTCTCGAAGATCTTCGCATCCGAGCTGCGCCACTGGTGATAATCACACCAGCCCGGCATCAAGAACTTCACGCCGCGCCCCATCATCCGGCCTGCTTCGTTCGTTTCGCGAACATGTTGCGAAACATATTGAGAAACGACGATTTCGGCGTCCGCGTCCTACGTATGCGCCGCGCTCGCAGAGGCTTCCCACCTTGCGACGCTTCCTCCTCCTCGAGATCTGCCGGCGTAAGAAACCTGACGCCCTGCGCCTCCATCAACTCGAACGTCTCGTCGACTGTCCGCCGGCAAAGCTCGTTTTCGACCTCTTGAAGCCGCGCAATGTACAGCGCCAGCCTGTCCTTCGGAACCACGACGAGCTTCTCCGAATCCAGCAACGGCATCTCGCCCCATTCGCTCGACAACCGCCCCGCTGCCCGCCCCGCTTCATACTTACGCTCGATTAATTCAACGGTCCTAACCATTTTCCGCCCTCGCATTTGCACGACGATGGGCCGATTATGACCGCCAACGTTCGCCCCATGCCACCTGTCCGAACGGGTTAGGAAGAATCGCCTGCGCGCGCCCGGCCGTGTAGTCGGCTTGCGCCTAACGCGTGAGGTCGCGCGCTTCGTCGACATCCGCATGGCGCGTCGCCGGGATGCACGCCACCGCGATCAGCGAGAGCACGAGCCCGCCCATCACATAGAACGTGGGTGCGAGTTGCGATTCGGTCACGCGGATGAGCCACGTCACGATGAACTGTCCGAAGCCGCCGAAGATCATCACCGCGATGTTGTACGCGAGGGAAAGCCCTGTCGAGCGCACGTGCGCCGGAAACAGCTCCGCGATCAGCGCGCCGAACGGCCCGTAGTATCCCGACAGCGCGATCGACAGCAGCGCCTGCACGACAACGAGCCGCATCACGCTCGGTTCCGCCGCGAGCCACGCGAAAAGCGGATAGATGATGACGAGCGTGATCGCGAGCGACCACAGCGACAGCCCTTTGCGCCCGATGCGATCCGACCACGCGCCCGTGACCGGCGACAGCACCGTCAGCAGAAGATTGCCGACGATCAACGCCGTGAACGACTGACCGAACGGCAGCTTCAATTGCTTGACGGCGAACGTCGGCAGATAGGCGATCAGCACGTACACGCTCACCGTCAACGCGATCACCGAGCCGAGTCCGCACAGCACCTCGCGGCCATGCGTGCTGAACACTTCGCCGAGCGTCGCGCGGCGCGCGGTTTTCTTCGCGTGCAGGAACGCTTCGGTGTCGGCCATGTTGCGGCGAATGTACAGCCCGACCGGCCCGATCACGAGACCGAAGATGAACGGCACGCGCCATCCCCATGAATCGAGCGCTTCGGGCGACAGTCCGCGCGAAATCGCCGAGCCGACGATCGCGCCGAGCAGGAGCGACGCCGCCTGGCTCGCCATCTGGAAACTGCCGTAGAAGCCGCGCTTCGAAAACGGCGCCGCTTCGATCAGCAGCGCGGTCGAACTGCCGAACTCGCCGCCAGCGGAAAATCCCTGCAGCAGCCGCGCGAACACGATGACTAGCGGCGCGCCGATGCCGATCGCCGAGTAAGGCGGGGCTATCGCGAGCAGGAGAATGCCGAGCGTCATCAGTCCGATGACGAGCGTCAGCGCCGCCTTGCGCCCCGCGCGATCCGCATACAGGCCGAGAACGATGCCGCCCACGGGACGCATCACGAACGCGACGCCGAAGGTCGCGGTGGTCAGAAGAATCGACGAATAATCGCTGCTGCTCGGAAAGAACAAGCGGGCGATGACGACCGTCATGAAGCCGAACACGGTGAAGTCGTACCACTCCAGCGCGTTGCCGATGACCGCCGCCATCACGGCGCGCGCGTTCAATGCTCTTCCTGGCATGCGATCCCCCAAGGTCAGTGGGTGTCCGCGCTTTAAAGATGCGAACGCGCGGCTCTTTTTTCCTTGGCGAGTGTAAAGACGGTTTTTCTCCCGATCAAGCTAATTGCGAACGAAGAAAAGCGCGCCGTGCCTTTCGGCCGGGCGCGCTTCGGCTCGGGCGCGAGCCGCGCTTATGCCTTTTTCACATAGGCGCTGCACCAGCCCTTCGCCGCGACCTGCTTGTTGCTGAACATCGGGCACGGCGCGTAGGCGTCCGTCGGCTTGCCCTGATAGAACTGACAGTTGCCGCAGTCCTGCCCGGCGGCGTACTTCCCGAACTTGGCCTTGTCGACCTTGCTCGCGTCTTCCTTGTAGCCGAGTGCCTGCGCGGTGGGATCGCTTTCAGCGACTTTCGGGGCGTCGGCGGCGAAGGCCGCTTTCGAGCCGAGCGCGAACGTCGATGCGACGCCCACGCTGGTAATGAGAAACGTGCGACGTGATGTCTTCATGGTGACTCACTCCATGTTGTATTGGGGGATAGCGCCGTTCTTGGCGACGGCGATACCCGAGCATAGCAACCTGAAAGCGAGTCGACGACGCCAAATGTTAGAGATAAGGCATGGCGGAAAGTCGCATGACAGTCAGCGCGCCATGTCGGCGACGCGTTCGGCGATCGCGAGCGATGCCGTCAATCCCGGCGATTCGATGCCGAAGAGGTTCACGAGTCCCGGCACGCCGTGCGCCGATTTGCCCTGGATCACGAAATCCGCCGCCGCCTGGCCCGGACCGGACAGCTTCGGACGGATGCCCGCGTACGCGGGTTGAAGCGCGTCGTCGGGCAGACCCGGCCAATACGCGCGGATCGCGGCGTAGAAGGAATCGGCGCGACGCGGATCGACGTCGTAATTGAGCGCCTGCACCCATTCGACGTCCGGACCGAACTTCGCCTGCCCGCCGAGATCGATCGTCAGATGCACGCCGAGGCCGGCTTCGTTCGGCATCGGATAAATGAGCCGCTCGAACGGCGCGCGTCCGCTCACGCTGAAGTAGTTGCCCTTCGCGAAGTAGAGCGGCGGCACGTGACGATCGTCGAGTCCGCGAATGCGCCGCGCGATCTCGTTCGCATGCAAGCCCGCACTGTTGATCAGAAACGACGCCCGAAAGCGCGCCGGCGACTCGCCACCCGTCTCGACGATGAAGCAGCCTTCGCGCGCATCGATCGACGTGACCGGCGTATGGAACACGATATTCGCGCCGTGATTCTCCGCCTCGCCCTGCAGCGCGAGCATGTACTGATGACTGTCGACGATGCCCGTCAGGGGCGACCACACCGCCTCGACGCATTGAAGTTGCGGCTCCATCTCGGCCGCCTGCGCGCCGCTGATGCGCACGAGTCCCTTCACGCGATTCTCGATGCCCTTCTGTTCCAGCGCCGCGAGTTGCGGCACCTGATTGCGCGCCGTCGCGACGAGCAGCTTGCCGCATTGCCGGTGCGGCACGCCGTGCTCCTGACAGAACGCGTAGAGCATGTCGCGCCCGCGCACGCACAGTTCGGCCTTCAGCGACCCGCGCGGATAGTAGATGCCTGCGTGAACGACTTCGCTGTTGCGCGAGCTCGTGCCGATGCCGATGCCCTCGCCCGCCTCCAGCACGATGACTTCGCGGCCGCGCTTGGCCAGCGCGCGGGCGATCGCCAGTCCGACGACGCCCGCCCCGATTACTACGCACTCGATCCGATCCATGTCTTCTTCCGCGACAGATTTGTCCCAACTATTTTACGTTCGGGACTATTGCGCGTTACACAACAAATGCACGCCGATTAGATCGTTTTCCGGTGCAATTCAGAAAAAGGCAAGAATCTGGCCGCCAGATGTCAAAAACGACAGGTTTTGGCGGCCTTTTCGGCAATTTCGCGAACGGCGCGCTTTCAGAAGCCGATCGCTTTTTTGCGCAGGTTGCGGTCGATCTGAATGTCGCGCGCTTCGACGTGATGCCGTCCGTCGATACGCGCGTTGCCGAACGCGTTCAGCATCGCGCGCCGCATGCCGCGCGGCGACGCCTGCGTGAGCGCGTCGAGCGGCGCGTCGCCGAGTGTTTCCGGAAAACGCGCGCCCCACGAATGAGCATTGCGGATTTCGGCGTAAATCGACTGCGCGATGCGCCGCGCGCCGTCGCGATCGGGCGGCGGAATTTCGTAGACGTTCATGCGATTCATCAGGGGCTCGGGAATCGCGCGCGCGTCGTTGGCCGTCGCGATCCACACGACGTTGCCCGCGTTGATCGGCACTTCGGCGAATTCGTCGACGAAAGTCTGCGCCGTGTCATGCTCCAGCAGCGCATAGAGCGCGCCGAGCGGATCGTATTGCGCGTCGCCGGTGGCCTTGTCGATTTCGTCGACGGTCATGACGGGATTCGCGTAGCTGCCGTTCACGAGCGCATCGAACACCTTGCCGGGCTTCGCATTGCGCCATTGCGACGACGCCCCCGACAGGATCCAGCCCGCCGTCAGCGAGCTCATCGCGACATAGTGATTCGACGTGCCGAGCAGCCGCGCGAGCTGCTTCGCGAAGTGCGTCTTGCCGATGCCCGGCTCGCCGAGCAGCAGCATCGGCATGAGTTCGAGGCGATCGTCGGTTTCGAGGCACAGCGCGATCTGCTTGCGGATATCGGCGAGCGGCTCCTCGAAATTCGGCAGGTCGGCGGCGAGATCGTCCACCGACGGCATGCGGTTCGGCTTCACGCAGAAACGCAGATTACCCACTTTGAGCATTTTTTCGTAAGTGGCGCGCAAGGCGTCGTTCGCGCCTTCGGAGAGATCGTTGAGCGCGGACTCCACATCGTCGAGACTGTAGACCTTGCTGAACGATGCCACTGCGAGTTCCTGTTTGACCACGGCCGTCGTCATGTCACACCCCGTCAATTTTTATGGTCGACGAGTCCAGTGTATCGACGCCAAAACCGCACGCAAGCGAGCAGTCGAACGCGTGTGCTGCTAATCGCGATGCGCGCAAAGCGTGCGAGTATCATCGTCGGACGACGCGGCGAGCGGGTTCGAAATCTGCTTCGCGTCAGGCCAGGTTGAGATTCGTTTCGTTCGTCCACAATTGTGTGTTGCGCGGTCTGGCTGAACCGTACCTGCGCCGCCGTGTCACAACGAATTCGCCGGAGAACGCCGATCCAGCGACGCGCCAGCCGCGCCGCCATCCGAACAGTCCGCGCGTAGGAGTCGCTTTCAATGCATAAAACGATACGCACCGTCTTTCTGAATGCCGCGCTCATGACGGGCGCCGGTCTTGCCGCGCTTAACGCGCAGGCGCAGACCGCGCCATCGCAACCGGTGACCTGGGAGTTGCAGGTCGTGCGCGACGGACAACAGATCGACTCGTTTTCCGGCACGACGAACGTCGGACAGGCGCGCACCGACACGCATCACAACAAGGTGCAGAATCGCGTCGGCTGCGCGGATCAGCCTGCCGGCGACATCGATCTGCAACGCACCATCACCATTTCGCCGACGCGCGCGAACGCCGACGACATCACGCTCGCCATCGACGCGCAGGAAACCTTGCAGGACGACAGCTCGCGCGCATCGCCCTCGGGCTGCAAGCTGCCGCCGGTGCCGCGTCAGGTGAGCGGATCGCATCCGGGCTTGGCGCTCAAACCAGGCGAATGGGCGCAGTGGCAGCTCATCGACAGCAATCCGTCGCTCGCCTACCGGGTACGCGCGAGCCTGGGGTCGCCGGCGGCGGCGCAATGACAACCGCGGTGACATAGACTCAAGAGGCCGCCGCTCGAGACAAAGAACGCATGCGAAACCCAGAACATCTTCCGCCAGGCCCGTCCGCTCATTCGGCCACGCCGGATTTCACGGCGGTCAGCTGGAATCTGCACAAGGGCCGCTCGCCCCTCGGCCTGCGCGCGTGGACCGCGATGCAACGGTGGGTTCAGACCACCAACGCCGACGTCTATTTTCTTCAGGAAGCGATGGCGCGGCGCATGCCGCAGCCCGTGCTCGCAAGCGGCTTCGGCAAGCCGTTCGACGCGCCGCTCGACGATGTCTGGCATTGCCAGGCGACCGAGATCGCCACCGCGCTCGAATTGCAGATCGCGCTCGGACCGAACGTGTTCAAGCCGTCGTGGCGGCATGGCAATGCGATTCTCTCGCCGCATCCGCTCGATCTTTCCGGGCGCTGGGACATCTCCGCGCATCGTTTCGAAAAGCGCGGCTTGCTGGTCGCGCGCGCGACCTTCGCCGGTCAGGCCATCACATTGCTGTGCGCGCATCTCGCGTTGACGCGGCAGGCGCGGCTGCGTCAGATGAACTGGATCGCGCACTGGATCGCGAAGGAAGCGCCGGAAGGTCCGCTCATGCTGGCGGGCGATTTCAACGACTGGCGCAACGACTCCGTGCCGCTTTTCGGCGAACTCGGCATGAGCGAAGTCGCGACGATGCTCGGCGAATCGGGCCGCACGTTTCCGGCTTTCTCACCGGCGCTCGCGCTCGACAAGATGTTCGTGCGCGGCCTGAAGCCGGTCGAATGGCTCGTGCCGACGCAGGACACCGCGTGGCTGTCCGATCACCTTCCGTACATGGCGCGGCTGCGTGTGGAGTGAGCGCGCTCAGGGCTTCGTGAGCAGCGCTTCCAGATCGGCGATGGTGACGGGCTTCGTCAGATGATGATCGAAGCCCGCGTCGAGCGCGCTGCGACGATCGGCATCGCTGCCCCAGCCGGTCAATGCAAGCAGCAGCGCGCTTCGGGTCGCGTCGCGCTTTCTCATTTCGCGCGCGACGTCGAAGCCGCTCATGCCCGGCAATCCGATATCGAGCACGACAACGTCCGGTTTGAAATCGTCGAGCGATGCGAGCGCGCGCGGGCCGTCATGCTCGGTGCGGACTTCATGGCCGAGCGCTTCGAGCAGCATCGACATGGCAAGCGCCGCATCGACGCTGTCGTCGACGAGCAGGATGCGGCGGCCCGGCACCGTGCCGCCGCTTGCTTGGGCGGTGGTGTTCATGCAGTTCCCCGTTGCCGTCGTCGCGCGAAAAGGCCAAAGCGGATGTTCCGACCCTCGCACGACGTTATTGAGATGATTGGGGCAATGTAGCACAGCGGGTTGCCCAACATGCCGGCGCATCCGTCGGATACCCCTGCAAGAAAGCACTCTGAGTTCAGAAAAACCGTATTTCCCGGTCGGCCCGTCTGACTCCATTGTGTGGGTTCCACAAAATGACAAGCGTGCTGCCATGCCACTCCAAGGCAAATTCGTCGTCGACAATACGTTGCGGGCGACGTTAACGGTGCTCGGAGTCGGCGTTTTCCAGGCATTCTCGGGGGACGGCATATACAAGAACCGGGGCGGCTGCACGGCGGTGCCCGATGCAGGGCCGATACCCGAAGGAAAGTATTGGATCGTCGCACGGCCTACCGGAGGCGTGGCCTCGCAAGCGCAGGCCTGGATGAAAGACCTATGGAATGATTGGGTGCGAAACAGTCCAAGCAATCACGGTGAGTGGTTCGCGCTGTACCGGGATGACGGCTCCGTCGATGACTGGACGTGGATCAATGGCGTTCGCCGCGGCAACTTCCGGTTGCACCCTCGCGGCGGCGCAGGTATTTCGCTTGGCTGCATCACACTCGAGAGTTGGGCGGACTTTCAGAGGCTGCGGCATGCGCTGCTGCACACGCCGAAGATCTCCGTCAGAGCGGGCCGCATCGAGGCTTACGGTTGGATCGAGGTAACGACAATTGGGAAAACGTGTCCTTAGCGTAGTGCTCGTAATGCTTCTGTTCCTCGGTCTGTTTCGGCTTGCGGTGCGGTACGTCCACACCTATCCGCTGCCAATACCCGCAGATCAGCAGCAAATCCTGATCGGCGTTGCCAGGATGCTGAAGGTGCAGGACTACGAGTTTCTCTACATCGCGTCGATGCTCGCCATCGATGCGATCGTGGCCGGACTGGTCTCTTGGGGGGTGGTCCGGTTATGGCGGCGATGTACGGCTGCGGGCAGATAAGAGGCCGAACTGACCCTTCCAGGCTGAAAACGACTCCGCAATCACACCGCCCGGCGGCTCTGCTATCGTGAACGTTCCTTCCGCCGCCGTCTCGCACCACAGTCATGTTCGATCTCTTCGACGACATTCCCAAGCCCGACATCGCGTGGCATCCGGACTGGATCGACGCCGACGCGGCTTCCGATCTGATGGGCGCCCTGATCGCGGAAGTCGCCTGGCAGCAGGACACGATGACCACGCCGGGCGGCCGCGTGCCGCTGCCGCGCCTGACCGCGTGGCAAGGCGAACCAGACGCGGTCTATGTCTATTCCGGCATCCGCAATGTGCCGCAGCCGTGGACGCCCGCCGTCGCGCAACTTCGCGAGCGCGCCGAGGCCGCCTGCGATGCGCGCTTCAACAGCGTGCTGCTCAACCGCTATCGCAGCGGCCTCGACAGCATGGGATGGCATGCCGACAAGGAACGCGAACTCGGGCCCGAGCCGGTGATCGCATCGGTGAGTCTCGGCGCGACGCGCACCTTCGAGTTTCGTCACGCGCGCACGCACGCGACGCACACGCTCGCGCTCACACACGGCAGCCTGCTCGTGATGCGCGGGCGCACGCAGCGCGAATGGGTGCATCGCGTGCCGAAAGAGCCGGGGGCGCGCGGCGAGCGCATCAATCTCACTTTCCGCTGGGTCGATGCGTCGAAACGGAAGTAATCGCGCTCAAGGACGTTTCGCGACGAAATCGATCTCCACGAGCGCATCGCGCGCAAGCCCCGTCACGCCGATGCACGTTCGCGCCGGCAGCGGCTTCGGCAGAAAGTACGAGCGATACACCGCGTTCATCGCGTCGTAGTCGCGCTTGAACTCGGTCAGAAAGATACGCACGCTGACCACATTGTCGAGCGTCAGCCCGACGCCGTTCAGCACGAGAATCAGGTTGTCCATCACGCGGCGCGTCTGCGCGGCGACGCCTTCGGGCAACGGCGCGCCGTCGTCGTTCGGATCGGTCGGCATCTGACCGGTGAGGAACACCCAGCCGTCGGCTTCGGCTGCGTGCGAGAAAGGGCCGACGGGCGTCGGCGCGGCATCGACCATCGTGAATTTCGGCATCTGAGTCACTTCGTCTCCCCGTTTTGCGTTCGATATAAAGCAGAACCGGCACGTTAGCGCGCCAAAATTGCGCGCGCGCCGGCGCCGCATGCGAAGATGGCCCGGCTTACGATTACCTTTTCACACGCGATGCTTCCCTATCCCATTCTCGCCGACGCCGTGTTGCGCATGCTGGCCGCGATGCTGATCGGCTGCATCATCGGCATCGATCGCGATCTGCACGGCAAGCCGACCGGCATGAAGACGCTCGGGCTCGTGTCGCTCGGCGCGTGCATCGCGACGATGTGCGCGCAAGGTTTCTCGATGACGCTCTCCAACGACGCCGACGTGTCGCGCGCCGTGCAGGGCATCGTGACGGGCGTCGGCTTTCTCGGCGCGGGCGTGATCCTGCAGAATCCGCGCGAGAATCGCGTGCGCGGGCTCACGACGGCGGCGTCGATCTGGGTGACGGCGGCGGTGGGCATCGTCTGCGGACTGGGCGTCTGGAGCCTCGCGTTCATCGCGATGATCCTGATGATCGCGCTGCTCACGATCGGGCGCGTCGTCGAGAAGCGTCTGTTGCGTCGCTGGATGAGCAAGCCGGAAGACGAACGCCAGAAATACGCGGACGTCGAAGAGGCTTAGGCGAACGCGTCGGCGGCGGGCGCTTTCACGCGATTGCGACCCGCGACCTTCGCGGCATAGAGCAGGCCGTCGGCGCGCGCCATCAGCGATGCGGGCGGCTCGCGCCCGTCCCACATCGCAATGCCCGCGCTGAAGGTGTAATGCAGCAGGCCGCCGGGCGCGGCGCACGGCGTCGCCTCGACGGTCTTGCGCAGCCGCTCGACGAGCGCGGTGACATCGTCGATGCGCGCCGCCGTGCAGAAAAGACAAAACTCCTCGCCGCCGATACGCCCGAACGCATCGTCTTCGCGAATGCGTGCACGCACGATCGACGCGAAATGGCGCAAGACTTCGTCGCCCGCCGCGTGACCGTAGCGGTCGTTCACGCTCTTGAAGTGATCGATGTCGATGACCGCGACGAACTCGCGCTCGCCTTCCTGCCGCGCCCGCGCGAGACGCTCGCCCGCGCCGGCCAGCAATGCCTTGCGCGAAAGCGCGCCGGTGAGATCGTCGAAGCGCGCAAGCCGTTCGAGCCGCTGCGCGAGACGGTCGTGCGCCATCATCACGAGGCCGATGCACAGCGACGGCAGCACGAGAATGCCGAGCGCGAGAAACGTGATCTGCATCACGCCGGGCTGCAGCAGCGATGTCTGCGCGGGCGGCTCCACGACGTAGATCGCGCCGCGCACCGTATGGCCGAGCGCGCCGAGCGCCGCCGCGCCGGCGACGAACAAGTAGTTATAGCGCGGCCGTTCCCTCGGACGCTCGATCAGCACGCGTCCGGCGATCGCGAAATCGCACGCGGCATGAAACGCCGACACAATCACCACGCGCGCATTCACATCCGGCGTCAAATACGTGAAGTAGACGATGCCCGCCATCACGCCGAGCCACATGATCCAGCCGGCCCAGCGCTGCGCGGGACGCATGCGAACGTCGAAGAAATCGTTGCAGCCTTCGTAGATGAGCAGGACCGTCGCGGCGAGCAACTGATTCGCGACGACGATGCCGAGCCACGCCGGCGCCACGTTCTGCACGGCGAAAAGCAAGAGCGAAACGATTGCGATGACGTTCGCCCCAAGCCAGCGCGGCACGCCCGCAATCGCGTGCGAGAGCAGCGAGATCAGCACCAGTATCGAGAGGATGCTCGACAGCGCGGTGACGACGAGAATGCTGACGGGACTGAACATCGCTGAAAGTGGACGGGTTATCGCTCGTGCTTTGAGCAAACGACGCCGCACGCGCGGTTCGACGAAAGGTTCGCTAAAAGGGATTCGCGGCGAAAGAGCACGAGTATCCGACAACACCGACGTGTTTACGGCTCGAATCGGCGTGCCTTGAACAGGTCGACCTGCGTCATGGCGTCGCATGACGCATGTAAAAACGCGGCGCAGCCTTTCGGCGCGCCGCGTTCGAACGCGGATTCCCGCGCGCTTTTACCATTCATGACGCTCGCGCCAGCGTTGCTCGCGGCGCATCTCGTGATGCCAGCGGCGCTCGCGCCATTCGTGACGACGCCATTCGCGCTCGCGCCAGCGTTCGTCGCGATCGCCGTATCCATATCCGTAATAGCCGACCGGCACCGCGGGCTGCGCGTACACGGGCTGCGTGTAGACCGGCACGCCCACGCCCACCGCCACATCGACGTGCGCGTTCGCCGATGCCGATATCGCAAGTGCCGCGAGCCCCGCCAGCCCGATCGCCGTACCAAGAAGTTTCTTCTTCATGCCGCTTTCTCCTTGCACCGAGTGCCGTGTGAGTCAGTGCAGTCTAGAAAGCGATGGCGGATACAGGTGCAACGGGTTTGCCAGAAAGGTAACGTCAGGTAACGGTCAGCGAAAACGAAGGTGTCCTAGCGCACACGCTTGCCGGAACCGTCGATGACGACTTCGCCATCTTCCTTCGTGAACGGCCCCTTCTGCGCTTCGGGCAGGATATCGAGCACGAGCTCCGATGGCCGGCACAGCCGCGCGCCCTTCGGCGTATCGACGAACGGACGGTTGATGAGAATCGGATGCGCGAGCATCGCGTCGATGAGTTGTTCGTCGCTGAGGCTCGGATCGTCGAGGCCGAGTTCGGCGTATGGCGTGCCCTTCTCGCGCAGCGCTTCGCGCACCGACAGTCCCGCGCGCGCGATCAGCGCAACGAGCGTCTCGCGGCTCGGAGGATGCGTCAGATACTCGATCACCGCCGGCTCGATGCCCGCGTTGCGGATCAGTGCGAGCGTGTTGCGCGAAGTCCCGCACTTCGGGTTGTGATAGATGGTGACGGTCATGGCGGCGATGTCCCTGCGTTCGTGGATTAGCCATCGCATTCTAGGCGATGGCGCGATCGACAGCTTCGCGTCACGCACGCGACCGCGAGCGCCATGCGCGTTCAATTGCCCTGTTCAATCGCGGAGCGACGGCCTATAACGAAGAGTGCAGCGCGGCATGCGTCTTCTGCGGACCCGCGGGTCCCATTCGCCGGCAAGCGCACCGGCGCTCCGTCTGCATCACATTCGAACAAGTCCGGGCAACCCGCCGCGGCAGCCTCGCCGGGAACCGGCGCCAATATCCGCTCGCCAGCGCCATGCATGGCACATGCAGCACTCGTGGCACGTTCCGTGCGGATCAACGATTCGAATCAGCGAACAGCGTTGCGCGGCGTACACGCGAACGCGCCTTTCGATCAAGGAGTCGACATGAAATCACGTATCGCCATGGCGGCGCTCGCCGCCTCGTTACTCGCCACTGCCGGTCTCGCATCGGCTCAGCAGTCCTATTACCGCACCGCGCAGGTTCCGGGACAGGCCACCGCCGACACCTGGACCGATCCCAGCGCGCCCGCGCAAAGCGCCATGCAGGGCCAGTCGACCGACACGTCCTACGGCGGCTCGCCGATGACACGCGGCGCGGCCGGCGCAACCACGATGGGCACGATGGACAGTCCGGCCTCCAAGCCCTGCACGCGCGGGCCGCAATGCAATATCTTCTTCGGCCAGTGAATTCTTTAGATTGCGCCAGCATAGGTGCATGACCCGGCGCGTCCGTTCGGTGAGAACCGACGCGCTTCCCTTATCCACGGAATGGCCAGCATGCACTGCGACGAATCTCCCGCACCTCTCTTCGACGAAGGCTTCAACCAAGTCGTGACCGAGACGCGCGAGCCGGACGGTTCGCTCGATGCCGGCCGGAAGTAAGCGCGCGATGGCCACCTCGAAAAGCAAGACCGCGCGCATTCGCGTCGGCGTCGGCGGATGGACGTTCGAGCCGTGGCGCGGCACGTTCTATCCGGACGATCTGCCGCAAAAGCGCGAACTCGAATACGCGAGCCGTGCGCTGACGTCCATCGAAGTGAACGGCACGTTCTACGGCGCGCAAAAGCCCGCGACGTTCATCAAGTGGCGCGACGAAACGCCCGACGACTTCGTGTTCTCGCTGAAGGCGCCGCGCTACGCGACGAATCGCCGGGTGCTCGCCGAAGCGGGCGATACCATCGAGCGATTCTTCGGCAGCGGCGTGCTCGAACTGAAGGACAAGCTCGGCCCGATCAACTGGCAATTCGCGCCGACCAAGAAGTTCGATCCGGAGGACTTCGAACGCTTTCTCGAACTGCTGCCCGCGAAAGTGGAAGGCCGCGCGATTCGTCACGCGGTCGAAGTTCGGCACGAGAGCTTTTGCGATGCGGCCTTCGTTGCGCTCGCGCGGAAGTATCGCGTCGCGGTGGTCATCGCGGGGGATTCGAAGTATCCGCAAATCGCGGATATCACCGCGCCGTTCGTCTATGC
The DNA here is from genome assembly GCF_023630905.1 of Caballeronia sp. ATUFL_F1_KS4A. Classification (NCBI taxonomy): domain Bacteria; kingdom Pseudomonadati; phylum Pseudomonadota; class Betaproteobacteria; order Burkholderiales; family Burkholderiaceae; genus Caballeronia; species Caballeronia sp. ATUFL_F1_KS4A. Next base: position 34,233 of record NZ_JALQEB010000018.1, read on the forward strand.
GCGCATCATGGGCACGACCGACAAGCAGGCGAAGGGCTATGCGAAAGCGGCGCTCGATCGCTGGGCCGAGCGCGCGAAGACGTGGTCGTCGGGCGGCCCGCCGGACGACTTGCAGACCTTCGGCAAGGCTGCGCCGAAAGCCGCATCGCGCGATGTGTTTCTCTACGTCATCAGCGGATTCAAGGAGCGCAATCCCGCGGCGGCGATCGCGCTCATCGAACGTCTGAAAGGCTAAAGAACCTTTAGCGGACGAGACACGGCTTCTTGTTGTCGAACTTCCAGTTCGGAATCAGATATTGCATCGCGACGCCGTCGTCGCGCGCGCCGAGTCCATGCTGCTTGTACAGTTCGTGCGCCCTCTCGACTTCGTCCATATCCAGTTCGACGCCCAGGCCCGGCGCTTCCGGCACCTTCACTTTCCCGCCGACGATCTGGAGCGGATCGCGCGTCAAACGCTGGCCGTCCTGCCAGATCCAGTGCGTGTCGATAGCGGTGATCTTGCCCGGCGCGGCAGCGGCGACGTGCGTGAACATCGCGAGCGACACGTCGAAGTGATTATTCGAATGCGAGCCCCACGTCAGGCCCCAGTCGTTGCACATCTGCGCGACGCGCACCGAGCCTTGCATCGTCCAGAAATGCGGATCGGCGAGCGGAATGTCGACCGATTGCAACTGGATCGCATGACCCATCTGACGCCAGTCCGTCGCGATCATGTTCGTCGCCGTCGGCAGGCCGGTCGCGCGGCGGAATTCCGCCATCACTTCGCGGCCGGAGTAGCCGTTTTCCGCGCCGCACGGATCTTCCGCGTAGGCGAGCACGTCGTGCTTGTCGCGGCACAGGCGGATCGCTTCGGCCAATGACCACGCGCCGTTCGGATCGAGCGTCACGCGCGCATCCGGAAAACGCTCGGCGAGCGCCGTGACGGCTTCGATTTCCGCATCGCCCGCGAGCACGCCGCCCTTCAGCTTGAAATCGTTGAAGCCATAGCGCGCTTGTGCCGCTTCGGCCAGACGCACGACCGCCTCAGGCGTCAGCGCGACTTCGGTACGCACGCGGTCCCAATCGTCCTTGCCGTCCGCGCCGGACGCATACGGCAGATCCGTCTTGTGGCGATCGCCGATGTAGAACAGATAGCCGAGCATTTCCACTTCATCGCGCTGCTGGCCTTCGCCGAGCAAGGCCGCGACGGGCACGCCGAGATGCTTGCCGAGCAGGTCGAGCAGCGCGGCTTCGAGCGCGGTGACGGCGTGGATCGTCGTGCGCAGATCAAAGGTTTGCAGGCCGCGGCCGCCCGCGTCGCGATCGGCGAATTTCGTGCGGACCTGATTCAGCACCGCATGCAGATTGCCGACCGATTGCCCGACGACGAGCGAGCGCGCATCGTCGATCGTCTGGCGGATGTTCTCGCCGCCCGGCACTTCGCCGACGCCCGTGTTGCCCGCGCTGTCCGTCAGGATCACGAGATTGCGCGTGAAGAACGGACCGTGCGCGCCGGACAGGTTCATGAGCATGCTGTCGCGGCCCGCGACCGGCACGACGCGCAATTCGGTGACTTTCGGAGTGTTCGTGGACATGAGCGTGATCCTTCCCAGAGAGGTTGAAGCGGGTTTCAGTGCGCGCCTTGATGCGCGACGTGGCCGTCCGGCGTGCGATCCGAGCGGCGGTTGCGCGTGAAGAAGACCGCGACCGCCGCGATCAGCGATGCGACGCCGAGGCCGTACAAGCCGCCCGACACCGAGCCCGTATGTTGTTGAAGATAGCCGAAGGTCGCAGGCGCGAAGAAACCGCCGAGATTGCCGACCGAGTTGATGAGCGCGAGCACGCCAGCCGCGACGCGCGCATCGAGATAGCCTTGCGGAATCGGCCAGAACAGCGACGACGCCGCCTTGAAGCCGATCGCGGAGAAGCAGATGGCGACGAACGACAGCACCGCGTTGCCGGTCGTCGATGCGAACAGGCCACATGCCGCGATCACGAGCGCCACGGCGACCCACGCCTGCTGGAAGCGCCAGCGCGCGGAGAGCAGCGCGAAGCAGTACATCGCGACGATCGCGATCATCCACGGAATCGTGTTGTAGAGGCCGACCTGGAAATCGGTGAGGCCGCCCATCTTGCGGATGATCGTCGGCAGCCAGAAGGTTGCGGCGTAAATCGTGAGCTGAATCGCGAAATACATGAAGCAGAACAGCACGATCTGCGGATCTTTCAGCAGCTTGATCGCGGGAATGTGGCCGCCGGTGGCCGCTTCGCGTTCCGCCTGTTCGGATGCGATCGCGTTTTGCAGCGCGCGTTGCTCGTCGACGGAAAGCCAGTGAGCATCGCTGATGCGCGATTTCAGCAGCATCCAGCTCACGCCGCACAGGATGACGGAGAACCCGCCTTCGATCAGAAACATCCACTGCCAGCCGTGCAGGCCGAGACCGCGAATCGACAGCAGACCGCCCGTGATCGGGCCGGACAGAATCGATGCGAACGCCGAGCCGCCGAGGAAAATCGCGATCGCCTTGCCGCGTTCCTTCTGCGGCAGCCATTGCGTGAAGTAATAGATGACGCCCGGGAAGAATCCCGCTTCCGCGACGCCCAGGAGAAAGCGCAGCACGTAGAACGACGTTTCGTTCTGCACGAAGGCCATCATCGCCGCGACGACGCCCCACGTACCCATGATGCGCGTGAGCCACGCGCGCGCGCCGTACTTCTGCATCAGCACGTTGGACGGCACTTCGAACAGCGCATAGCCGATGAAAAACAGACCGCTGCCGAGACCGTACGCCGCCGCGCCGATGCCGAGATCGGTCTGCAAATGCGAGCTCACGAAACCGACGTTCACGCGATCGATGTAGTTCGCGATGAACATGATGAGGAACAAGGGCAGCACATGGCGCTTGACCTTGGCGCTGGCCGATTCGAGCAGATCGGCGGCTGGCGTGGCGGGAATCGTGTTCAAGGGATGTCTCCGGATCGCGTCTCGTGGTACGTTGTCTGATGACATTCTATGGCGAGATGCTTTCGGGGCCAATCGCGTGTTTACCCTTTCTCGGCTCTAGGCTTGTCGTGTATGGCTTACGCGCCGATGGACACGGAGCGCATGTGCGGACGCTGGCCTTTTAAACTAGGACGTCCGACAACTGCAGAAGCGCAAAGCCGGTTGCGAAAACGACACTGCCGGCGCGAGGCCGGCAGTGTTTAACGAAGACGGGAAAGGCTGACGCTTACTTCTTGTCCTGCCCGATCTCGTGATTCGCCATGATCTCGAGCGCGCGCACCATGCCCGAGTGATCCCACGCCTTGCCGCCGTGCGCGGCGCACGCATTGAACAACTGCATGCACGTCGACGTGTTCGGCAGCGCGACGCCGAGCGATTGCGCCGTCGCGAGCGCCAGATTCAAATCCTTCTGATGCAGCTCGATACGGAAGCCCGGATTGAACGTGCGCTTCGTCATGCGCTCGCCGTGCACTTCGAGAATGCGCGACGACGCGAAGCCGCCCATCAGCGCGGTGCGAACCTTTTCGGCATCGACGCCGGCCTTCGATGCGAGCAAGAGCGCTTCGCCGACCGCCTCGATGGTCGCCGCGACGATCACCTGATTCGCGACCTTGCAGACCTGTCCCGCGCCGACTTCGCCGATCAGCGAGATGTTCTTGCCCATCAGGTCGAAGAGCGGCTTGACCTTGTCGAACGTGGCTTGCGCGCCGCCGACCATGATCGTCAGCGACGCGGCCTTCGCGCCGACTTCGCCGCCGGACACGGGCGCGTCGAGATAATCCGCGCCCTTTTCGCGCACTTTCGCCGCGAATTCGCGCGTGGCGATCGGCGAAATCGAGCTCATGTCGACGACGATCTGACCGCTCTTCAGCTTGCTCGCGACGCCGTTCTCGCCGAACAGCACGCGTTCGACGTCCGGCGTGTCCGGCACCATGATGAAGATGACGTCGGCCTGCTCCGCGACGGCCGCGGGCGAATCACAGGCCGTGGCGCCCGCGCCGGTCAGATCGGCGGGCACGCCGCTGCGCGTGAATGCCGCGAGCTGGACGCCGCCCTTGAGAAGATTGGCCGCCATGGGATTGCCCATGATGCCCAGTCCGATGAAGCCTGCCTTTTGCATGTATCGCTCCTTGATGTCGATTTTCGATGCCGGTTTGTCGAGCGCGACGCTCAGTCCGGGATGAAATGTTTGCGCACGCCCTGCGCCGCGTTTCTGAGCATCCCCAGATCCGCGCACACGGCGACGAATGTGCTGCCCATTGCCAGATAGCGCTCGGCGTCTTCCTGCACGGGCGCGAGAATGCCGCTCGGCTTGCCGGCCGCGTGCGCGCGCTCGAACACATGTGCGATGACCGCCTGCACGTCCGGATGGTTCGCTTGGCCGATGTGACCGTACGATGCCGCGAGATCCGACGGTCCGACGAACAGCGCGTCGACGCCTTCGACCGCGATGATCTCGTCGATCGCTTCGACCGCCGCGCGGCTCTCGATCTGCACCGCGACGCTGATATTGTCGTTCGCGACCTGGAAGTAGTTCGGAACCGTGCCGTAGCGATTGCCGCGATGCCCGACCGACACGCCGCGGATGCCCTGAGGAGGATAACGCGTCGCGGCGACGGCGCGCTCGGCATCGGCGGCGCTGTCGACGAACGGAATCAGGAAATTGACGACACCGCCGTCGAGCAGCTTCTTGATCGCGACGGGATCGTTGGCCTGCGGGCGCACGACAGGCGCGCTCGGGCTGTCTTTCAGCGCCATCAATTGCGGGATGAGCGTGAGCGCGTCGTTCGGCGCGTGCTCGGCGTCGAGCAGCATCCAGTCGAATCCGACCACGCCGACGAGTTCGGTGACGATCGGACTCGCCAGCGACATCCAGCATCCGATCAGCCGCTTGCGCTCGCGCAGCGACGTTCGGAATGTATTGGGCAGCGGTTGATATGGTGACGAAGACGGCATGATGCCTCCCTGTGACGACGGCGATCTGATTGGAAAGCGGCGAGTCCGAACTCACGTAGTTATCGGACGTCTTAACACAGGGTACTGTGGAAACGCGGGAAAACGACAGCGGCGTAAACCCTGCATTCCCCTAGTTTAAGAGATTTCTGCTAAGAATCGTCTAATTCTACTTATACGATGTCTTATATCAATTTGCAGGACATGCGGGCTGCGTCGAATTGACGAAGCGTTCCCCACGCAGGAAGATGCGTCGTCGGACGTCCCCACGCGCGAGGCTTATCGCGCCATGCGCGTCGACCGATCCTAAGCGAAGCCAAGACGTCCGACAACGGGCGTAAACGCCGCGCTTCCCAGAACAATATCCATCAGCAGCGAATCACCATGGCCAGTCTCACCGATAAAGTCGTCGCAACCCTGATCGAGGATATCGAACGCGGCGTTCTCCGTCCCGGCGACAAGATCCCGACCGAAGCCGCGCTGATGAAGCAACTGTCGGTGAGCCGGTCCGTGGTGCGCGAGGCGGTGTCGCGCTTGCAGGCGGCGAACGTCGTGGAAACGCGGCACGGCGTCGGCACGTTCATCCGCTCGCCCGAGGAACGCGAATCGGTGCGTCTCGCGGATGCCGACCTGTCGAACCTGCTCGACATCATGGCGATCATCGAATTTCGCATCGATCTCGAAGGCGCCGCCGCCGCGCTCGCCGCCGGCAGGCGCACCGACGCGCATCTGAAGCAGATCGCCGCCGCGCTCAAGCGCTTCGAGGAGCAACTCGCGAACGGAAGTACGGACGTGCTGCAACACGACGTCGAGTTTCACTTGCAGATCGCGCGGGCGAGCGGGAATCGCTATTTCCACGACGTGCTTAGTCAGATGGGACGCGGCGTCAGTCCGCGCACGCGGCTGCGCAAGGCCGAAATCGCGGAGCTGGATCAGATCGAACGTCTGCGCTGTGTGCTGAGCGAGCACAAGGCGATCTATCAGGCGATCGTGCGTCAGGATCCGGACGATGCCCGCGCCGCGATGCGCATGCATCTGAGCAACAGCCGCGAACGGTTGAGACACGCGCATGGCGCTGCCGCCTGAATGAGCGCCGATGTTTTGGGCAGTGCCGCCACGTTGTCTGAGTAAACAAAAGAGTTCGTATGTATACGTGGTAGTAGTTAACAAGCTCGCCGCAAATCGGTGGATAACTGGCAATGCGCTTTTTACGTCAGAGGTTTACCGCGCCGACAACTCCGGTATGGCGGGCGTGGTTTCGGCCTGAACTCGGGACAACTTTCGCGTCGTTTCGACGGACGTCGAGTTGTTCAGAAAGCGCCAACAGTTAACGCGACGATGTGCCAACAAGGTTGTCCACAGGACGATGGCTTTGCATGAACCGAAGTCCGCGCGCGGAACGCCGTTCGAAGTGTTCGCGACGTTTCTCAAACTCGGCCTGACATCGTTCGGCGGACCGGTCGCGCACATCGGCTACTTTCGCGCTGAATTCGTCGAACGCCGGAAATGGCTCGACGACACGAGCTTCACCGATCTCGTCGCGCTATGTCAGTTCCTTCCCGGGCCGGCGAGCAGCCAGGTCGGAATCGCGATCGGCTTCGCGCGCGCGGGATGGATCGGCGCGCTGGCGGCATGGACCGGCTTCACGTTGCCGTCCGCGATTGCGCTGATTCTCTTCGCCCTCGGCCTGGCGCACTCGGCGCAGCTGATTCACTCCGGGATCGTGCACGGTCTCAAGCTCGCGGCGGTCGCCATCGTCGCGCAAGCGGTGTGGGGCATGAAGACGTCGCTGTGTCCGGACCGGTTGCGGGCCGGCATCGCCGTGGCCGCCGCGTTGATCGCGCTGACCGTGCCGTCGGCCGCCGGGCAATTGGGCGCCATCGCGTTCGGCGGAATCATCGGCTGGCGGATGTTGACGCTGACGCATCTGGCGTCGGCGAAGCATCGGCGATATGGCATCGGCAGAACGCAGGGCGCGATGCTGCTCGCGGTTTTTTTCGTGCTGCTCGCTTTGCTGCCGGGCGTCGCCGGTTGGACCGGCGCGAACTGGCTCGCGATGGCGTCGATGTTTTACCGGTCGGGCTCGCTCGTTTTCGGCGGCGGGCACGTCGTGTTGCCGCTGCTTCAGGCGAGCGTCGTGCCGAACGGATGGGTGCCCAACGATGTTTTTCTCGCCGGATATGGCGCGGCCCAAGCCGTGCCGGGGCCGCTCTTTACCTTCGCCGCGTTTCTGGGCGCGGTGATGCCCGCGCCGCTCGGCGGATGGATCGGCGGTTTCGCGATGCTCGTCGCCATGTTCCTGCCCGCGTTTCTGCTCGTGCTCGGCGCACTGCCGTTCTGGGAGACGTTGCGTCAGCGGGACGCGATACAGCGCGCGATGGGCGGCGTGAACGCGGCGGTCGTCGGCATTCTCGGCGCGGCGCTGTACGACCCGGTCTGGACGAGCGCCGTGCATTCGCGTGCGGATGTCGCGCTGGCGTTGGCCGCGTTCGGTTTGCTCGTCGTGGGGCGCGTGTCTCCGGTGATCGTCGTGGCGCTGACCGCGATCGGCGGATGGGTGATCGGCGCGTGAAAATGAAAAAGGTCCGCGACATGCGCGGACCTCTTTATTCTTTTTCAGCCGATCAACCGACCTTATTCCACCGTCACCGACTTAGCCAGATTGCGCGGCTTGTCGACATCCGTCCCGCGCGCACACGCCGTGTGATACGCGAGCAACTGCAGCGGCACGACGTGCAGGATCGGCGACAACGCGCCGTAATGCTCCGGCATGCGGATCACATGGATGCCGTCCTCGCTGACGATGCGCGTATCCGCATCCGCGAACACGTACAGTTCGCCGCCGCGCGCGCGCACTTCCTGCATGTTCGACTTCAGCTTTTCGAGCAGCGCGTCGTTCGGCGCGACGGTCACGACCGGCATCGCCTCGGTGACGAGCGCGAGCGGCCCGTGCTTCAGCTCGCCCGCCGGGTACGCTTCAGCGTGGATGTACGAAATTTCCTTGAGCTTCAACGCGCCTTCGAGCGCGATCGGATAATGCAGGCCGCGGCCGAGGAACAGCGCATTCTCCTTGCGCGCGAACTCTTCCGACCACGCGATGATCTGCGGCTCCAGCGCGAGCACGCTGTTCAGCGCAGCCGGCAAGTGGCGCAGTTGCGTGAAGTACGCCGCTTCGCGCTTCGCGTCGACGTGACCGCGCATCTTCGCGAGCGTCACCGCGAGCACGAAGAGACCGACGAGCTGCGTCGTGAACGCCTTCGTCGATGCCACGCCGATTTCGGTGCCCGCGTGCGTCAGGAATGCGAGTTCGGTCTGGCGCACCATCGCGCTCGTCGCGACGTTGCACACGGCGAGCGTGTGCTTGTGGCCGAGCGACTGCGCGTGCTTGAGCGCGGCGAGCGTGTCGGCGGTTTCGCCCGATTGCGAAATCACGACGACCAGCGCCTTTGGATTCGGCACCGATTCGCGATAACGATATTCGCTCGCGATCTCGACCTGCGTCGGAATCTTCGCGATCGATTCGAGCCAGTATTTCGCCGTCACGCCTGAGTAGTAGCTCGTGCCGCACGCGAGAATGAGAATGCTGTCGACCTGCGAGAACGCGTCGCGCGCCGCTTCACCGAAGAGGCTCGGGCTGAACTCGTCGGCTTGCGGAATCGTGTCGGTGATCGCGCGCGGCTGCTCGAAGATTTCCTTTTGCATGAAATGGCGATACGGCCCGAGCTCGACCGCGCCGCCGTACGCCGTCACCACGCGCACTTCGCGCTCGGCGGGTACACCTTCGCGATCGACGATCTTCACGCCTTCGAGACCGATCTCGACAACATCGCCTTCTTCGAGGAACGCGAAGCGGTCCGTGCTGCCGGCGAGCGCGAGCGCATCGGAAGCCAGGAAGTTTTCGCCCTCGCCCACGCCGACGACGAGCGGCGAACCCTGACGCGCGCCGACGACCGTATGCGGCTGATTCCGGTGCATCACCGCGATCGCATACGCGCCGTGCAGTTGCTTCACGGCCTCGCGCACGGTTTGAAAGAGATCGCCGCGATACATGCTGTGAATCAGATGCGCGATGACTTCGGTGTCCGTCTGCGACACGAACTCGTAGCCCTTGCCCTTCAGCATTTCGCGCAGCGACTCGTAGTTCTCGATGATGCCGTTGTGCACGAGCGCGACGGTATCGCGCGAGAAGATCGGATGCGCGTTGTCGGTGACGGGCGCGCCGTGCGTGGCCCAGCGCGTGTGCGCGATGCCGGTCATGCCGCCGAGGTTCGTCTCGCGCACTTGCGCGTCGAGATCGGATACGCGCGCGACGCTGCGCGCGCGGCGCGGCTCGCCGTTGCTCAGAACGGCCACGCCGCACGAGTCGTAGCCGCGATATTCGAGCCGGCGCAGACCTTCGACCAGCACCGAGACGATGTTACGTTGCGCTACCGCGCCGACAATTCCGCACATGGACGTTCTTCCTCTGAGACTTGCATTCGAAAGCGCGATGCACGATGCGCCGCGCGCGTTGGGCTGAATCTGACGTACAGCCTTACGACTTCTTCTTGACCGGGCGCACGTAGCCCGTCTTGCTCACTTGCGACTTCTCATTGAGCACCAGCTCGCCTTCGCCAACGTCCTTCCATACTGTCGTGCCGGCCGCGATCGTCACGCCGCGGCCCACGCGCACCGGCGCGACCAGTTGCGTATCCGAGCCGACGAACACGTCATCCTCGATCACCGTGCGATGCTTGTTCGCGCCGTCGTAATTACAGGTGATGGTGCCCGCGCCGATGTTCACGCGCGCGCCGACATCCGAATCGCCGATATAGCTGAGATGGTTCGCCTTCGAGCCGCGCCCGAACACCGCATTCTTCACTTCGACGAAGTTGCCGACATGCGCTTCATCGCCGAGCGTCGCGCCCGGACGCAGCCGCGCGTACGGACCGAGCACGACGTTCGCGCCCGTCTTGCCGCCTTCGATGTGCGTGTACGCATCGATTCGCGTGCCCGCGCCGATGGTCGCGTCGCGGATCACGCAGTTCGGGCCGATCGTCACGTTGTCGGCGAGCGTCACGCGTCCTTCGAACACGCAGTTCACGTCGATCGACACATCCGCGCCGCATTCGAGCGTGCCGCGCACGTCGATGCGCGCCGGGTCCATCAGCGTCACGCCCGCATCGAGCAGCGCGTTCGCGACGTTGCGCTGATGGATGCGCTCCAGCTCCGCGAGCTGGATCTTGCTGTTCACGCCGAGCGTTTCCCATTCGGCGTCCGGCTGCGCGGTGACGACTTCGACGCCCGCTTCGATCGCGCGCTCGACGACGTCCGTCAGATAGAACTCGCCCTGCGCGTTGTTGTTCTTCAGCGACGCGAGCCACGATTCGAGCGTGCGCGTCGGCGTGATGACGATGCCCGTATTGATTTCCGCGATGCGCCGTTCTTCCTCGCTCGCATCCTTTTGCTCGACGATCTTCTTCACCTTGCCCGCGGCGTCGCGCACGATGCGCCCGTAGCCCGTCGGATCGCCCACGTTCACGGTCAGGACGCCGTAGCGCTCCGCGCCCGCGGCGGCGATCAGACGTTCGAGCGTGCTCGCACGCGTGAGCGGCACGTCGCCGTACAGCACGAGCGTCGGAACCGATGGATCGAGCAGCGGCAGCGCCTGCTGCACGGCGTGTCCCGTGCCGAGTTGTTTGTCCTGCAGAGCGAACTGGACGTCCGGCGCGCCGACGGCCTCGCGAACCTTGTCCGCGCCATGTCCGACGACGACGACGAGCCGCGTCGGCGACAGCGTGCGCGCCGTATCGATGACGTGCGCGAGCAGCGGTTTGCCCGCCAATGGATGAAGCACTTTCGGCAGGGCGGAGCGCATGCGCTTGCCCATGCCGGCAGCCAGAATCACGATGTTCATCGCTGAAAGCCTTGCTGGTATGACGAGCCGCCAATTTATCACGCGGCTCTTTGGCGCAATGCGGCGAAACCCACGCTGCGCCTTATTGGATAAAGGTTACAGGTCGTCGAACTGCACAATTGAAACCGTGCCGGACATTCCTGACGGTTCGGTCGCACACGGTTCCTCGTCGAACGCGATATCGCCTTGCGGATCGGCCTCGCCCGTCGCGCGCAGTCCGGCGAACGGGAAAAGTTTGCTGTCCATCAGATGCGACGGCACCACGTTCGACAGCGCGTTGAACATGTTTTCCACGCGCCCCGGAAAACGCTTGTCCCATTCTCGGACCAGCGCCTTCATTTCTGCGCGCTTCAGATTCGGCTGGCTGCCGCACAGATTGCACGGAATGATCGGGAATTCGCGCAGTTCGGCGTATTTTTCGAGATCGACTTCCTTCACGTACGCGAGCGGACGAATGACGATGTTCTTGCCGTCATCGGATTGCAGCTTGGGCGGCATGCCCTTCAGCTTGCCGCCGTAGAACATGTTGAGCAGCAGCGTCTGCAGGATGTCGTCGCGATGATGTCCTAGCGCGATCTTCGTCGCGCCGAGCTCGCCCGCGACTCGATACAAAATGCCCCGGCGCAGTCGCGAGCAGAGCGAACATGTCGTCTTGCCTTCCGGCACGAGCCGCTTGACGATGCTGTACGTGTCCTGATTCTCGATATGAAACGGAATGTCGAGCTTGCTCAGATATTCCGGCAGCACGTGTTCCGGAAAGCCCGGCTGCTTCTGATCGAGATTGACGGCGACGATCTCGAAGTTGATCGGCGCGCGCTCGCGCAGGCGCATGAGGATGTCGAGCATCGCGTAGCTGTCCTTGCCGCCGGACAGGCACACCATGACCTTGTCGCCTTCCTCGATCATGTTGAAGTCGCCGATCGCCTCGCCGACCTGGCGCGCGATGCGCTTGAACAGCTTGTTGTTCTCGTACGCTTCCTTTTGCTGGCGCTTCGTCAGCGCCTCGCGCACCGGCTTTTGCGCTTCTGCGGTTTCGGCTGCGGCTTCGATCGTGTCGCGCGCGTTCATGCTCGTTCCTCTTTGATGCGGAAGACTTCGACGCCGACCGCGTCGCAATCGGGATAGACGTCGGGCTTTTCCGTCGACACGGCCACGGCGCGCACGTTCGGATGCGCGAGCAGCGCGGCCGCGACGTCGTCGCACAGCGTTTCCTGCAAATGGATGTGTCCGCGCTTCACGCGCTCGGCGATGGTCGAGCGCATGAAATCGTAGTCGACGACTTCGGCGAGCTTGTCGGCGACGGGCGTCGACAGCGCGAGCGGCACGTACAGCTCGACGTTGATGACGACACGTTGCTCGCCGCGCTTTTCGAAGTCATGCACACCGATGTTGATGCGAACTTCGTAGTTACGCAGAAAAAGCCGCCGGCAATCGGTCAGCCGGGGATGCGAAAGTGCGGCAAGCATGTTGGTTCCAATATTCAGTGGCGCGTTTCAGGACTTTTGCGCGCCGATCATGTACATGACGTCGCGCGGACTCGGCACGAGATGCTGGCCGCCGTCGACGACGAGCGTCGTGCCGGTCACGCCGTGCGCGTTCGCGAGATAACACGCGGCCTGCGCGACGTCGTCGACCGTCGATGCGCGGTTGAGCGGCGTCACGCGATGCGCCGTCTCGAACGACGCGGGCGTCTGGCCGGCGGAAATCAGCGTCAGACCGGGCGCGAGGCCGACGACGCGCAGTTTCGGACCCAGCGCCTGCGCGAGCGCGATGGTGGCGTTTTCGAGCGCCGCCTTCGTCAGCGTGTACGACAGGTAGTCCGGGTTCATGTTGTACAGCTTCTGATCCAGCACGTTGATGACGACGCCGCGTTGCGCGTCATCGACGGTTGCGGACTCGGGCGTGATCTCGTGCAGCATGCGCGCGAGCGTGAGCGGCGCCGCGACGTTGACGGCGGTCATCTCGAGCAGCTTCGCGTAGCCGAAGTCGATGGCCGTATCTTCGTCGAAACGCGACGCGCAGTTCACCACGCAGTTCAGACCGCCGAACGCTTCGGCGCACGCCGGCACGAGCCGTTCTACCTCGGCCTCGACGGCGAGATCCGCTTTCAGTGCAACCGCGCGGCGCCCGAGCGACTCGATATCCGCGACGGTTTCGCGCGCTTCATGCGCCGAGTGGCCGTAATGCACGGCCACATCCCAGCCTTGCCGCGCGAATTCGAGCGCGACGCCGCGCCCGATGCGTTTCGCCGCGCCGGTCACGAGCACGGCGCGCGCACGCGAAACGGAACCGGATGACGACGTGTTGACGGAAGAAAACGGCGTGGAAGCGCTCATTTACAATACTGGGATGAATCCGAATGCCAGACAATCCGATAGTTTACCTGCTCCGGGCGCCGACGCGCTCGCGCAGTCCGAAGCGCTCACCGACCTGATCCGCGGGCGCATTGCCGCGGCGGGCGGCTGGTTGCCGTTCGACCGCTATATGGACCTCGCGCTGTACGCGCCCGGCCTCGGCTATTACGGCGGCGGAGCAATGAAATTCGGCCGCCGCGCGGAAGACGGCAGCGATTTCGTCACCGCGCCGGAACTGTCCCCGCTTTTCGCGACGACGCTCGCGCGGCCCGTCGCGCAGGCGTTGCAACAAAGCGACACGAAGCAGTTGATGGAATTCGGCGCGGGCACCGGCAGGCTCGCGGCGGGCTTGATGAACGCGCTCGCCGAACTCGATGTGGCCTTCGACAGCTACACGATCGTCGATCTTTCGGGCGAGTTGCGCGAACGTCAGCGCGAGACCATCGAGAAGGACGCGCCGGCGCTCGCCGCGAAGGTGAAATGGCTCGACGCGCTGCCCGATGCGTTCGAGGGCGTCGTGATCGGCAACGAAGTGCTCGACGCGATGCCTGTGCGTTTGGTCGTGCGCAAGCTCGGCGCGTGGCACGAGCGTGGCGTCGTGGCGCTGAACGACCGCTTTGCCTTCGATGACCGGCCGATCGCGCCGGACGCGCAGGTCGAACTGATCGATGCCGCCATCGATGAAGCCAACGACGAGCCTTTTGCCGAATATGTGACGGAGACGCACGAGGCCGCGCTCGCGTTCACGAAGACCGTCTGCACGATGCTTGTGCGCGGTGCGGCATTTTTCATCGACTATGGTTTTCCGCGACGCGAGTTCTATCACGCGCAGCGCGCGGCGGGCACGCTGATGTGTCACTACCGGCATCGCGCGCATTCGGATCCGTTTCTGTATCCGGGATTGCAGGACATCACGGCGCATGTCGAGTTTACGGGCATCGCGGAAGCAGGCGTCGAAGCGGGTGCGGATTTGCTCGGATTTACGTCGCAGGCGCGGTTTCTGATGAATGCCGGCATCACCGATGTGCTCAGCGATCTCGATCCCGCTGATGTGAAGCGCTTTTTGCCTGCTGCGAATGCCGTGCAGAAGCTGCTTTCGGAGGCGGAAATGGGCGAGTTGTTCAAGGTGATCGCGTTTTCGCGCGGCATTCCCGGAATGCTGGATGCGTTTTCGGCCGGCGATCGGTCTCATACGCTATGAGTAAGCGATCATGATCCGCTGGCTGCTCACTACGTTTATCGCGCTCGCGATTCTTTCGGGGTCGCTGCCGTGGCTCAAGAAGATCGGCATCGGGAGGCTTCCCGGAGATTTCACGCTGCGGATATTTGGGCGGGAATATTCGTTTCCCTTTATGTCGACGCTGCTGTTGTCGGTTTTGTTGTCGTTGATTGCGCGGGCGCTTTGAGGGTTTTTTGCTTTTGCTTCTGCTTTCGTTTTCGCCGGATCCCGTTTTCGTGTCGGTCTATTAGCACTGCCCCTGTGCGGGGCGGCACTCACTTTCTTTGCTGCTGCAAAGAAAGTAAGCAAAGAAAGCAGCTACTGACACGCCCGCGGTCACACGCAATTTGGGTAGTCCTCTCGTCCATCGTGGGCTGCCTAAAGAGTGCCCTCATAGGCCCCATCGGGCTTGGCTCGCGCACGGTCTGCCACATCGCACCACACACCAAACTGGTTCAGCACCAAACAGCTCCAGCCCGCTTCGCGGCCGACCGGTGAATCGGGTCTGCGTGTGCTTCGCTACTAACGTCTCAATCTCGCTGCACTTGCCGCACGTTGGTTTCCCTTGCATACCCGGCGGCAGCGCGTAGCGCTGTGCCGAAGCTCTTTCGTGCTGAACCGGCGTTCTCAACGGTTTCGGGCGGCAGACCGTGCGCGAGCCAAGCCCGGTTATTGTGATGAGGGCACTCTTTAGGCGAGTGCCGCCTGGGACGAGAGAACTACCCAAATTGCGTGTGACCGCGGGCCTGAAAAGCTGCTTTCTTTGCCTACTTTCTTTGCAGCAGCAAAGAAAGTAGGTGCCGCCCCGCACAGGGGCAACGCTAATAGACCGACACGAACACGGGATCCGGCGAAAACAAAAAAACTAACGAACCGCAGGACAAAGCAAAACAAAGCAAAACAAGAAGCCGTCAAACCCCCAAAGCGCCTTTCACCGCCGCGACCCGCGCATCATGCACGGCATCCTTGATTTTGGAAGGATTAGAAGCAAACGCCTGCGCAACGGCCCCGGCATCGACCGCACGAGCCGCAACCAACGCTTCCCGCAAACGTTCAGCCTGCGGATAAGCCTGCTGCTCCAACCCAAGCCGCCCACGCGCATCCGCGACACAAGCCTGTAGCGCTTCAGCAAACCGCGCAGGCTTGCGTATCGCATCCGATCGCTCGAACAGCCTGACGAGCGCCGCCGCGCCCATCTCCATCACGCGATGAATATTCCCGTGCTCACGCGCGACGAGCATCGCCAGATCGCGGCATTCGTTCGGCACGCGCAAGCGCTCGCACAAAGGCCGCAAGAGGTCGACGCTGCGTCCCTCATGGCCGATATGCCGCGGCAAAACATGCTCCGGCGTCGTCGCCTTGCCAAGATCGTGCGTCAGCGCCGCGAAGCGCACCGGCAACGCGAATCCCTGCGACGCGGCGTAGTCGAGCACCATCATCACATGCACGCCGGTATCCACTTCCGGGTGATAGTCCGCGCGCTGCGGCACGCCCCACAACGCATCCACCTCCGGCAGAATCCGCGCGAGCGCGCCGCATCCGCGCAGCACGTCGAACATGCGCGACGGCTTCTTTTCCATCAGCCCGCGCGACACTTCCTGCCACACACGCTCGGCGACGAGCGCATCGACTTCGCCCGCCGCGACCATCCGCTTCATCAGCTCGGCGGTTTCGGGCGCGACATCGAAATCCGCGAAACGCGCCGCAAAACGCGCGAGTCGCAGAATACGCACCGGATCCTCGATGAACGCATCGCCGACATGCCTGAACAACTTGTTCTTCAGATCGCTCTGCCCGTCGAACGGATCGATCACCGGACCGGTCAGCTCGCCCGCCGGCGTGACTTCGCGCGCCATCGCGTTGATCGTGAGATCGCGGCGCGCGAGATCTTCCTCGAGCGTCACATCCGGCGAAAAGTAGAACTGGAAGCCGTGATAACCCGCCGCCGTCTTGCGCTCCGTGCGCGCGAGCGCGTATTCCTCGTGCGTCTGCGGATGCAAAAACACCGGAAAGTCCTTGCCGACCGGCCGATAACCCTGCGCCACCATCTGCTCGGGCGTCGCGCCGACGACGACGTAATCGCGATCCACCACCGGCACGCCGAGCAATTCGTCGCGGATCGCGCCGCCGACTGCGTAGATGTTCATCGCGCTTCCTCGCGCGCGCCGTCGATCCACGCCGCGACCGCGGGCAGCGCCGTCACGCGCTTCGCATAATCGAGCGACGTCGCGCTCAGTTCAGGCGCGTAGGTGTTGAAGCGCATGACGACCGGGGCGAACATCGCGTCCGCGATACCGAACTCGCCGAACAAAAACGGCCCGCCCGATTTCGCCAGGCACTCCGCCCAGATCGCCTCGATGCGCGCGATGTTCGCGAGCGCGCCCGGCGTCGCGCCCGCGCCCGGCGCGCGCGTCGTGATTTCCATCGGCATGTTCTCGCGCAAGTCCGCGAAACCCGCGTGCATTTCCGCGCTGATGCTGCGGGCGCGCGCGCGGAGAGCCGCATCGCGTGGCCACATCGCGTGTTCGGGATGCGCCTCGGCGATCGTTTCGACGATCGCGAGCGACTCCCACACGGAATCGCCCGCATCGGTGATGAGGCACGGCACCTTGCCGGACGGCGACACTTCGACAATCTTCGCTTTCGTGTCGGGCTGGCCGAGGCGGATCAGCGTCTCTTCGAACGGGATGCCGAAATGTTTGAGCAGCACCCACGGGCGCATCGACCAGGAAGAATTGAACTTGTCACCGATAACGAGTTTCATGCGATCACAAAAAGAAGATTAACGATGCGCGGTTGCGCGATATCCGTTGAAGCGCGAGCGCGGCGAGTTGCCGCTCAGATACAGCGGCGCGATGGTCTCGATGCTCGCCGGCTCGTCGATGCCCAGTTCCGGCGCAAGCGGCCCGCTCGCGATGCTCGGCGTCTTCATCGAATCGAGATTGTCGCGCGAGATGACGGGCTGGCCGGGCGCCATTTCCATCGTCATCGCCTGCAGGCGGCCGAGGCTCTCCGGCAGCTTGATGATGCGCGAATGCTTGCCGATGGTCGCGCCCGCGAAACGCACCAGTTCCGCGAGCGTGTAGACGCTCGGCCCGGCGAGCTCGTAGACATGGCCATTGGCGGCGTCGAGATCGAGCACGTTGACCATCGCCTTCGCCACGTCGCCGACGAAGACCGGCTGAAACTGCGCATCGGCACAAGCGAGCGGAATCACCGGGAACATGCGTTCCAGAAACGCAAACTGATTCAGGAGATTGTCCTCCGGACCGAACACGACGGAACTGCGAAAGACCGTCCAGTCGAGTCCGGATTCTCGGACGATCTTTTCGCCGTCGCCCTTCGAACGCAGATACATGCTCGGGCCCGCCGGATCGGCGCCGATCGCGCTCATATGCAACAGACGCCGCACGCCCTTCGCCTCGCACGCGGCGGCGATCTTGCGCGGCAGTTCGACATGCGCTTTCGCGAACTCCGGCCCGTACGGATCGTCGCGCCGTCCCTGAAGAATGCCGACGAGATTGATCACGGCATCGCTCTGATCGATGAACGCGGCGAGTTGCACGGGATCGTGCACATCGGTCTCGATGACATCGACGGGCAACAGCGTGAGATGCGCGGCGTTCGAGCGCCGTCGCGTCGCGACGCGCACGTTCTTGCCGAGATCGACGAGCGCATTGACGAGATGGCTGCCGATGAATCCCGAACCGCCGATCAACGCTATATGTTGGTGTCGCATAGTTCGCCTCTTGGGTCGCGGCCTGACGAATGCGGCTTCAGTTCAGAACGCCGGCGCAGAAATGAAAACGCCCGCGCGTCCTGTCGTTCGACGCGCGGGCGTGAAGCTTCGTTTCAGACGGTCAGGGTGCGATGTAGCCCAGACGCGCCTTCAACGACTGCGGACGGCCTTCGAACAGCGCCGCGTAATAGACGGTGTTCGACAGCACGTTCTTCACGTAATCGCGAGTCTCGGTGAAAGGGATCGTTTCAGCAAAAACCGCGCCCTCGACGGGTGCGCGCAAGTCCTGACGCCACTGCTTCGGCCGGCCCGGCCCCGCGTTGTAGCCAGCGGTCGCGAGCACGGGCGAGTTATCGAATTGATTGTAGATCATCGACAGGTAATTCGTGCCGAGCAGGATATTGGTGTTGATGTCGTTCATCTGCGCGCGCGACACCGTGCCAAGACCGATCTTCTTCGCGACGAGTTGCGCCGTGCCCGGCATCAGTTGCATCAGGCCGCCCGCGCCGACTTCCGACCGCGCGTTGATGATGAAACGCGATTCCTGACGGATCAGCCCGTACGCCCATTCGATGTCGAGATTGGTGTCCTTCGCGTCGCGCTCGACGATATCGCGGAACGGCGACAGATAGCGCAGCGTGAAATCGTGCTCGGCTTTCGTCTTGTCGGCGGTGTTGACCGTGCGGTCGAACATCTCGATGCGCTTCGCATACTGCGCGGCGGCGAGCAGTTGACGATCCGTCATCGTGCGCAGCGGCCAGTTCCATTCGCGGTTGCCTTCGAGCCGCATGTTCAGCGCGTAGAAACGCTGCGACAGCGCGAAGCCCGGCACCGATTGCATCTGCTCGATCTCGGCGTCGGACACCGTGGTGCGCGGCGGCACCGTGATCTTCTGACCGAGCTCTTCGAGCGCGAGCTGGCCGTAGAAGTTGTATTGATCGGCGATGCTCTGGAATTCCTGATTCGCCGCGGCCGTATCGCCGGCCTGCTTCACGGCGCGCGCGTGCCAGTAGACCCACGACGGCTGGGCGCGCAGTGTGGGCGGCATCTGTTCGATGGACCAACGCACCATGTTCCAGTCGCCGATGAGGAGCGCGCTGCGCGTGCGCCATTCGTACGCCGGGTTGGACAATTGCGCGTTCGCCGACAGCCGATACCAGTCGGCCGCCGACGGCATGCGCTTGATCGCCGCCTGATAGCCGATCGTGCCCCAGCCGGTCGCGCGCTCCGCGGGCGTGAGACTCGGCGCGACGGAACTGAACGTGGCGGCGGCCATCGCCGGATCGTTGCGGGCGAGGCGCGTGACCGCGAGCAGCGTCAGCTGATGCGCCGGCGTGTTGGGCATCACGCCGCGCGCGAGATAGAGCGGCGGCTTGTTGACGGCGTCGTCGAAGAGCGAATCCTTCGGCTTTTCCTGGCCGAGCGCGTCGACGATATTCGAACCCGTCGACGTGTAGTTCTGCTCGTAGGCAAGGCGGATCTGCTGCCAGACATCGTCGCTCGTGAACTGGCCGGACGCCGCGAGCGCGCCGATCAGATCGACGCAACCGTCGCCATACCATTTCGGCTCGACGAGCAGCGCGCGCGCCGCATCCGCGACGTTCTCGCCGCGCGACAAACGCGCTTCGAGCGCATAGCACTTGACCTGCGTGTCGTCGTTGAGAACGAAACGGGAATACTGCTGCTCGAAGTTCTTCCAGTCGTGACGGCCGCCGAGCACGACGAGATAGTCGTTGCGCAGGCGGTCCGCAATCGCCTGGCCGTCGTAGCGCTGCAGGAACGAGAGCACCGGCGCGTCGGGCGCGTCGAGGCGCGCGTGGCCCTGCGAATCGAAAAGCTGCGGCTTGATCGTGAAGTATTCGATGTAGCTCGGCGCCGGGTAATTCGGAATCTGTGCGGCGAGCATCGCGGCCTTGCCCGCATCGTTCGCGCGCGCGGCATCGCGCAGCTGCAGGAAGACGCGGTCGTCGGACGTGGGGGAGAAATCTGCATCGGGACGGACGGCGGAGGCCGTGCCGCAGGCGACGAGCGTCGCGGCGGCAAGGGCTGCGCCGACCGCGAGATATACTCGGTTGAGGCGTTTTGACATCTTTATTTCTGGAGCGCGAATGGTCTTGAACCGGGTCCTGAGATCGGAGGAAAGCATAGCACGCAACGTTTGCGACGAACCCAAGCGTGAGCCGAAAAGCGCCTTGCGCGCGACCCTTCTCGCGAAGCGCGAGGCGCAACAGGAGCAAGCCGGCCAGGACGCACGAAACGAGGCGCTCGCGATCCGTCTTCAGGAAGTGCTCGCGCGGCACGAAGCGCGCAGCGTCGGGTTTTACTGGCCGGTCGCGGGCGAATTCGACGCGCGCGACGCGCTCACGCGCTGGCTCGCCGCCGACGCCACGCGCAGCGCCGCGCTGCCGGTCGTCGTGAAACCGCACGCGCCGATGGTCTTCCACGCCTGGCGCGCCGACTCGCCGATGAAAGAAGGCCGCTACCGTATTCCGGTGCCCGCTGAAGAGAAAGCCGTGGTGCCCGAACTGCTGCTGATTCCGTGCGTCGGTTTCGATGCGGACCGGTATCGGCTGGGCTACGGCGGCGGCTATTACGACCGCACGCTCGCCGCGTGGCCGAACGGCGCGCGGCCGATGACGATCGGCGTCGCGTACCAATCGGGTCTGTGCGCGACCTTGCCGCGCGAGACGCACGACATGCCGCTCGACGCGATCGTCACCGAATCCGCTGTCTATTAGAGCGAGGCCGCCGCGCGCGCGGCCGTATCGTAAAGGCCGGAGGCGTTGCGCATCAGTTGCGCGGCCTCGCCGATCTGCTCGTTGGTGAGACCGCTTTCGCGCAGCGTCTCGATCAGGCAGGCTTCGCGCACTTCGCGATACTTGCCGCACAGCTCGCGGCCCGCCGGCGTCGCGGAAAAGAACACTTCCTTACCGGATTTCTCGCTCTGCACATAGCCGCGAGCGACGAGTTTTTTCAGCGCATACGTGGCAACGTGCGTGTCCTCGATGTTCAGCACGAAGCAGATGTCGGCGAGCTTCTTCTTGCGGTCGCGATGGCTCACGTGGTGCAGCAGCGACACTTCCACCGCCGTCATGTCCTTCGCGCCCGCCGCGGACATGCAGCGCACCATCCAGCGATTGAACGCGTTGCCCGCCATGATGAGGCCGTACTCGAACTCCGACAATTCCGCGCTGGCTTCGGAGACGAGATGCTCGGACGAAACGATCTTGGTGGGATGGCGCGGCATGGCGGTGACCGAATTGAAGTGCGTTGGAGTGTAGCGCAACGTCGATTTTGCGAGCGACGGCGCGCCTCGGCGAAAACCTGTATTGATAATTTCTTGATAATTTATTGACAATGTAACATTCTGCGACGGTGCGGCGTTCATCGAATCGACGAATTTCGCGCATCGCAAAGGCAAATTGAGGCATGACAAGACCACGTATTCATTCGCTGGGCGACTCCGCGCTCGTGTGCGAAGCCGCGCCGCCCGCCACGCTCGACTGCCAGCGCCGCATCTGGGCGCTGGCGGAGCACGCGCGCCTGATGCCGCACGTCGTCGAAGTGGTGCCGGGCATGAACAATCTGACGATCGTGTTCGATCCGCTCGAAGCGGACTACGAAACGCTCGCCGCGCAACTCGAAAGCGGCTGGGACGCGGCCGAGACGCCCGACATGGACAGCGCCGAAATCGAGATTCCGGTGCGCTACGGCGGCGCCGACGGCCCCGATCTCGCCGCGCTCGCGCAGCACACGGGCTTGTCCGTCGATGACGTGGTGAAGCGTCATACGCAAACCGAGTACGTCGTGTTCTTCCTCGGCTTCCAGCCGGGCTTCGCGTATCTCGGCGGGCTCGATCCCGCGCTCGCGATGCCGCGCCGCGCCGAACCGCGTCTCGAAGTGCCGGCGGGATCGGTCGGCATCGGCGGGGCGCAGACGGGCATCTATCCGGCGGCGTCGCCGGGCGGCTGGCAATTGCTCGGGCGCACCGAGCTGAAGCTCTTCGATCCGGCCAGAAATCCGCCGACGCTCATGCAGCCCGGCGACCGCGTGCGCTTCAGGGCGCTGGAGGTACGCGCATGATCGACGTGATTCGCGCGGGCGTGCTCACTTCCGTCCAGGATCTCGGCCGGCGCGGCTACCGGCATCTCGGCGTGAGTTCCGGTGGCGCGCTCGACGCGCTGTCGCTGGAAATCGGCAATCGCATCGTCGGTAACAAGGCGGATGCGGCGGGCATCGAGATCACGTTCGGGCCGACCGTGCTGCGCTTCAAGCATGCGACGCGCATTGCCATCACTGGAACCGATTTCGGCGCGACGCTCGACGACGAACCGGTGTATTCGTGGTGGAGCCTGCCGGTGCGCGCGGGCCAGGAGCTGACGCTGCGCGCGGCGAAGCGCGGCATGCGTTGTTATGTGGCGATCGCAGGCGGCATCGACGTTCTGCCGATGCTCGGCTCGCGCTCGACCGATCTCGGCGCGTGCTTCGGCGGCCTCGGCGGACGCGCGCTGCGCGACGGCGATCGCCTGCCGGTCGGCGTGCCGCAGCCGCACAAGGGCATCGCGTTTTCGCCGGAAGAACCCGCGTTCGGCGTGAAAGCGCCCGCGTGGTGCAAGTTCGTGCTCGTCGACGAACCCGTGCGCCGCGGACGCCATTCGCCGAGCCTCGCGTGGGCCGCCCCGATTCGCGTGCTGCGCGGCCCGGAATACGCGAGTTTCAGCGACGCCGCGCAACAGGTTTTCTGGAACGAGGAATGGACGATCACGCCGAACAGCAATCGCATGGGCTTTCGCCTCGCGGGCACGGCGCTGGAGCGGCGCGAAAAGATCGAGCTGCTGTCGCACGCGGTGTTGCCCGGCACGATCCAGGTGCCGCCGAACGGCCAGCCGATCATCCTGATGGGCGACGCGCAGACCACGGGCGGCTATCCGAAGATCGGCGCGGTCATCAAGGCTGATTTGTGGAAGCTCGCGCAGGTGAGGTTGAACGGCGGCGTGCGCTTTATCGAGACGTCGGCGGAAGAGGCGCGTCACGCGCTCGCCGACGAACGGCAATACGTAAGCCAGGTGGAAACGGCGATCGCGATGCACGAGGAACGCATCGCGCGCGCCGGCTCTTAGCAGCGGGGCGAAAGCCGCGCGAACGACGCGGCGCATACATCCAACATCCAACGGAACGAGTGCGAAAACATCATGGAAATCGATCTCAATGCCGATCTCGGCGAAGGTTGCGGCACCGATGAGGCGCTGCTCGATCTCGTGAGTTCCGCGAACATCGCGTGCGGCTGGCATGCGGGCGGCGCCACGGCGATGCGCGATTGCGTGCGCTGGGCCGTCGAGAAAGGCGTCGCCATCGGCGCGCATCCGAGCTTCAACGATCCCGAGAACTTCGGCCGCAAGGAAATGGACCTGCCGCCGGAGGAAATTTACGCGGGCGTGCTGTATCAGCTCGGCGCGCTTTCGGCGATCGCGCAGGCCGAAGGCGGACGCATCGCGCACGTCAAGCCGCACGGCGCGCTGTACAACCAGGCGGCGAGAAGCGCGGAAATCGCCGATGCCATCGTCTCCGCCGTGCACGATTTCGATCCGTCGCTGCTCGTCTTCGGTCTCGCGAACAGCGGGTTCATCGAAGCGGCGCGGCGCGCGGGCTTGATCGCCATCGAAGAAGTGTTCGCCGATCGCGGTTATCGCGCGGACGGCTCGCTCGTGCCGCGCAAGGAGCCGGGCGCGCTGCTCGATGACGAAAACGTCGTGCTCGACCGCACGCTCGCGATGGTGCGCGATCAGCGGGTGCAGGCCGTGTCCGGCGAATGGGTGCCGCTCAACGCGCAGACGATCTGCCTGCACGGCGACGGCGCGCACGCGCTCGAATTCGCGCGGCGCATTCGCGGCGCGCTGGCGGATGCGGGCATCGAAGTCCGCGCCGCGCACGCCGACGCCTGACGCCGTCAACGCAGGTTCGAACGCCCCGCAACGCCGGGGCGTTTTAGCAAGGAAGCAGTGAATCCACGCGCCCGGTACGAGGCGTGACGTCAATATTGTTTGGAGAACTCATGGCAACCCCTGTCAATCTATGGCCGCTCATCGGTGTGGCCGTCATCATCGCGGGCTTCGTGCTGCGCTTCAATCCGATGCTGATCGTCGCGGCCGCGGCGATCATCACCGGCTTCGCGGCGCATTTTCCCATCGAGAAAATCCTGACCGCGATCGGCACCGGCTTTCTCAAGACGCGCAACATTCCGCTCATCATCCTGTTGCCGCTGGCGGTGATCGGTTTGCTCGAACGGCACGGCCTGCGCGAGCGCGCGCAAATGTGGATTTCGAGCATCAAGGCCGCGACAGCCGGGCGTCTGCTGATCGTCTATCTGTTCGTGCGTGAACTCACGGCGGCGGTCGGCCTGACGGGACTCGGCGGCCATCCGCAGATGGTGCGCCCGCTGCTCGCGCCGATGGCCGAAGGCGCCACCGAAGCGCGCTACGGCAAGCTCTCGGATGCGACGCGCTTCAAGCTGCGCGCGTACTCGGCGGCGACCGACAACGTCGGCCTGTTCTTCGGCGAGGACATTTTCGTGGCGTTCGGCGCGATCGTGCTGATGGTCACGTTCCTGAAGGAAGCGGGCATCGTCGTGGAGCCGATGCACGTCGCCGTGTGGGGCATTCCGACGGCAATCTGCGCGTTCCTGATTCACGGTTTCCGTCTGTGGCTCCTGGACCGCAGGCTCGCGCGCGAACTCGACGCGCTCACGCGCAACGTCGCGGGAGAAAAAGCATGACACTCACGATCAACTATCTGTTCTATCTCGTCGGCATCATTCTGCTGGTCGTCGGCGGGATGATCCTCACGGACAAATCGCATCCGCGGCGTCTGACCGCTGGCGGATTCTGGCTGATCTACGCGTTGATCTTTCTCGTCGGCGACTGGCTTCCGGTGACGGTCGTCGGCGTGCTCGTCGTGGCGATGGCGCTGATCGCGGGTTTCGGCGGCGTCACCGGCGCGAAGCCGAAGATGCTTTCCGAAGACACGCGCCGCCGGAGCGCCGCGCGGCTCGGCAACAAGCTCTTCGTGCCCGCGCTGACGATTCCCGTCGTCACCGTGATCCTCACGCTCGGCGCGAAATACCTCGTGTTCGGCGGCGTGCCGCTGATCGAGCTGAAGAACGTGACGCTGATCGGCTTCGGCATCGGCTGCGTGATCGCGCTGGCCATTGCCTGCGTGATGACGCGCGACACGGTCGGCCAGTCGATGCGCGAAACGCGCCGTCTCATCGATGCGCTGTCGTGGGCTGCCGTGCTGCCGCAGATGCTCGGCATGCTCGGCCTTGTGTTCTCGGATGCGGGCGTAGGCAAGGCGGTCGCGCATGTGACGACGGCTTACGTCAACATGGATTACCGGCTCGTCGCGGTGGCGGTGTATGTCCTCGGCATGGCGCTTTTCACGATGGTCATGGGCAACGGCTTCGCCGCGTTTCCGGTCATGACGGGCGGCGTCGGCGTACCGATTCTCGTCGGCGTATTCCACGGCAATCCCGCGACGATGGCCGCGATCGGCATGTTCTCCGGCTACTGCGGCACGCTGATGACGCCGATGGCCGCGAACTTCAACATCGTGCCTGCGGCGCTGCTGGAGTTGCCCGACAAGAACGCGGTCATCAAGGTGCAGGTGCCGACGGCGGTGACGTTGCTAGTCGCGAATATATTCTTGTTGAACTGGCTGATGTTTATTTGAGCGAATATTTTTATGGCGCATCTCGAGTGCGCGAATATTCGAGCGACGTTCGTCAATCAATAAAATTCGATAATCGGTTTAATGAGCGCACTCAGGAAACACCCTGAGTGCGCTTTTTTTATTTTCCAATACCCGGCTCCGGCTGTGAGCCTCCAACCGCCTGCGTTTTGAGGCAATGGATCATCGCCTTCCGAGGGTGGATCACGTTTATGAATTGCCCGAAGAGGCATGCGTCAATCATTAAACTTTGAAAAATCGCATCCATATTTCAAATATGGGTAATTAGGACGATGCTTATATCTGCCGTGTAATGGCTAATGGAGACTGTTTCACTCATGAATCTGGTTCTCCATATATTCGCCATTCACGATCGACAGGCGAGCCGGTATTCCGCCTTTGTCCGCCATGCGATTGCCGAGCTATTTCCAACTAAATAACGCACCTTCCGGCCGTGATTTACCGCTGCGACTTGTCGAAAGCGTCTTCGTCGTAGTCTGCGCAATAACCGTCCATAAGCAGACCGAGGGAAGCTCATTCGCAGCGTATCGGAGCACCGTCGTCGCACTCGCGATCATTTTCGCGTGGTGCGCAATGGACGTGCGTGGAACGTCTCGTGCCGCGCCCCGCGTAGGCGCGCTTCTGTCGGCGCTCGGGTGGGTGTTCTGCGAAGCGCTCGCCATCGGCACGGTGAAGCTGATGCATCCGGACTACCAGCCCTCGCTCGGTGCATTCGCAGGTCTGGGCGTGATGACCGCGCTCGGAATCTTTGTACTCAGGATCGCCGGTTCGCGTGGGGCGCCAATCTATTCGGTGGCTGTCGCGGGGTGCCGCGATCATTGCGCCTTCCTCGTGCGCAGCCTCGATGCCATCCGCAAGCCGATCTACCGCATCGAAGCGCAATTCGAGACGGGGGCGCCAACAGCGCCTCCGCTGAACGGCGTGCCGCGCTTTTTCGATCTCGACGCCTTTACATCGCATGTGCGTACGCGGCGGATCGACGAACTGTGGCTCGCCCTGCCGCTCACCGATGAGAAATCGCTGCGCCGCGTGCTCCATGCGTTCCGCAACGAACTGGTGAATATCCGGTTCATTCCGGATGTGACCAGCCTGTCCCGCTTCCAAAGCAGCACGGCCGATGGCAACGGCCTGCTCGCGATCAATCTCGTCGCCTCGCCGCTCAACGGTGATACGCCCGCCATCAAGACGATCTTCGATCGCGTGTTCGCCACGTGCGCGATTCTCGGAACCTTGCCGCTGCTGATCGCGATCGCGCTCGCCGTCAAGCTCTCGTCGCCGGGACCGGTGCTGTTCAAGCAGCGACGCCGCGGCGCGAGCGGGCAGCCGTTCGAGATCTACAAGTTCCGCACGATGCACCTGCACGCGGCAGATGATGGCGTCGTCCAGGCCACGCGCGGCGATCCGCGCGTCACGCGCGTCGGCGCGTTTCTGCGTCGCACGAGCCTCGACGAGCTGCCGCAATTTTTCAACGTGCTGCGCGGCGAGATGTCGGTCGTGGGGCCGCGTCCGCATGCGATCGAGAATGACGATCTCTATCAGGACATCGTCGACGACTACATCCATCGGTATCGCATCAAGCCGGGCATCACCGGCTGGGCGCAGATCAACGGATTTCGCGGCGAAACCGATTCGGTCGACAAGATGCAGCAGCGCATCGAACACGATCTCTATTACCTCGGCAACTGGTCGTTCGCGCTCGATATGCGCATCGTCCTCGCGACCATCGTGCGGGGTTTCGTTCATCGCAATGCGTATTGATGCGCAGGCCTTATCCATGAAGCAATCAACCGAACGCGTTCGCCCGGCGACCGGGCGCGCTTCGTTTCTACCAACGACGCTGACGATCGCGCTGACGTGCGCGCTGAGCGCGTGCGCGTTCGCGCCCGGCTTTCACATGAACGAAGCCGGATCGCAGGTCGAAGCCACCGCGGCGACGCCCGCGATCGCCGTTACGGAGCTCGATCTCGCGCTCGTGAAGCGCTACGCCGCGCAACGCAAGACGCGTCAGGATCAGCAGGCGAAGCAGCTTTTCGGCACGCCGGGAACGTACACGGTCGGCCCGGGCGACGTGCTGCAGATCGTCGTCTGGGATCATCCGGAATTTGCCGCAGCGCTCGGCTCCGTACAGAGCCAGACGAGCGCGAAGGCAAGCGACCCCGCGCCCGGTTTCGTCGTCGATCAGCAGGGCAAGTTGCGCTTCCCGTATGCAGGGTCGCTGGCGGTCGCCGGGCTGCGCACCGATGAAATCCAGCAAAGGCTGACCAGCGCGCTTTCGATGTATCTCGTCAAGCCGCAAGTCACCGTGCGAATGGCTTCGTATCGCTCGCGCCAGGTCTTTGTCGACGGCCAGGTCCATAACCCCGGCGCGCTTGCGCTGACCGATGTGCCGCTCAGCTTCTACGACGCGATCGCGCGCGCCGGCGGCTTCAGCGACAACGCCGATCAGAGCGATGTCGTGCTGGTGCGCGGCGGCGCCTCGCACCGGATCGACGTGCCGCAACTGCTCGCGCAAGGGCTCAACCCGTCGACGCTGTATCTGAAGTCCGGCGACTTGCTGCGCGTCGCATCGCGCGACGACAACGTCGTCTATGTGATGGGCGAAGTAAGCAGGCCCGGCCGCGCCGCACCGCGCCGCGACGGCCGCATGTCGCTCGCCGATGCGCTCGCGCAGGCGGGCAGCATCAATCCGAACACGGCGGACACCGCGCAGATGTTCGTGATCCGCCCGGACGACGACGCACCGCAAGTGTTTCACCTCGACAGCCGTTCGCCCGTGTCGATGCTCGTGGCGAACGAATTCGAGCTGCAGCCTAAGGACATCGTCTATGTGGACGGCAGCGGCCTCGTGCGCTTCAACCGCGTGATCAGTTTGCTGATGCCGCTGGTCAACGCCGGCCTCACGGCGGGAGTGCTCGCGAAATGATCCGCTCCGTGCTGATGGTGTGCGAGGGGAATATCTGCCGCAGTCCGCTCGCGGCGGCGATGCTCGCGCGCGAGTTGCCGCACCTGCCGGTCGTTTCGGCGGGAACGCGCGCGCTCGCCGGGCATCCAGCCGATCCGGCCATCGCCGACATGGCCGATGCGCACGGCATCCCGCTCGACTCGCACGTCGCGAGACAGCTCGACGGCGCTCTCGTCCGCGAAGCCGATCTGATTCTCACGATGACCCAGGAACAGCGCCGCTGGATCGAGACGACCTGGCCATTCACTCGCGGCAAGGTCTTCCGCCTTTGCGACGAAACGGGCGCGGACGTGGCCGATCCCTACAAGCGCCATCGCGCGGTGTTCGACCTGGCTTTCGCGCAGATCCGCGCGGGCGTCTCGCAATGGAGCCGCGCATTGGCGGTGCAACGATGAAAGACATTCAAGTCAAACCATCACAGACCTATTCCGACACGACAGGCGACGACGAAATCCGCCTGTTCGAGATTCTCGGCGTCCTGCGCGAGAGCCGCCGGCTCATCGCGGCCGCGACGGCGTGCACGTTTCTGATCGGTTCGCTGTACGCATTCCTCGCCACGCCGACCTATCGCGCCGACGCGCTGATCCAGGTCGATGACGACAGCGGTACGGGCTCGCTCAACGACAAGCTCGGCGATCTCGCGGCGTTGTTCCAGAACAAGGCCAGCACCGATGCGGAAATCGAACTGATGCGCTCGCGCGCGGTGATCGGCGACGCGGTCGCGCGTCTGCACCTCGATATCGATGCGAAGCCGCGTTATGCGCCGCTCGTCGGCAAGCCGTTCGTCCGTTTCCTGGCCGGCGACGGCCTCAACGGCGCGCCGCCCGGCCTGGGCGGTTATGCGTGGGGCGGCGAGCGCATCGCCGTGTCGAAATTCGACGTGCCGGCGCGCTGGCACGGGAAGCCCTTCACGCTGATCGCGGGCGACGCGGGGCGCTACGAACTGCAATCGGCCGACGGCGCCACCATCCTGCGCGGAACGGCTGGCCAGCCGGCGTCCGCGCGAACGGGCAACGACAGTGTCGAACTCACCGTGACATCGCTGCGCGCGCGGCCCGGCACGCGCTTCGACGTGACGCGCCTGTCGACGCAGCGGACCATCGCCGATCTGCAGCAGGGCCTCAAGATCGCGGAAAAGACGAAGCAGTCCGGAATCGTCGGAATGACGCTCGACGGCGCCGATGCCGAAAGCATCACGCAGACGGTCAACACGATCGCGACGCTCTACGTGCAACGAAACGTCGACCGGAAATCGGCACAGGCGCAGCAGATGCTCGCGTTTCTGGGCGATCAGTTGCCGCAATTGCGCGCCGATCTCGACCAGGCCGAAGCACGCTACAACGAATTTCGCGCGCAGCACGGTGCCGTCGATCTGGAAGAGCAAAGCAAGCTGCTGCTTCAAACCGTCGTCGAAAACAAGACGAAGATCATCGAGCTTCAGCAGCAGCGCGTCGACCTGGTTCAGCGCTACACGGCGCTGCATCCATCGGTGACGGCGGTCGACGCACGCATCGCCGAATTGCGGCGGCAATCGGATACCTACGAGCGGCAGATCGGCGAGCTGCCGTCGGTGCAACAAGACGCCGTGCGTCTTCTGCGCGATGTGCGGGTCAGCAACGACCTGTACACCAGTCTGCTCAACAGCACGCAGCAGTTACGCGTGCTCAGGGCGGGCCAACTCGGCAACGTCCGCACCGTCGACTACGCGGTCGTGCCGGAGAAGGCCGTCGCGCCCAAAAAGGCGCTCACGCTCGCGCTCTCGCTCGTGCTCGGACTTCTCGCCGGATGCGGCCTCGCGCTCGGACGGCGGATGCTCAGTCGCGGACTCGAAACGCCGGCGGAGGTCGAAGCGGCGATCGATCTGCCTGTCTATGCGCTCATCTCCCACTCCGAACGCCAGGCGTCGCTCGACGCATCGCGCGAACGCGATCCGGCGAAGCCTCGGGTGCTCGCAAGCGCGTCGCCGAACGACATCGCCATCGAAGGTCTGCGCAGCTTGCGCACGGCGCTGCAGTTCGGCGTTCTAAGGAAGCGCAACAAGATCGTGATGTTCACTGGCGCGCGCCCCGGCATCGGCAAATCGTTCATCTCGGTCAATTTCGCGAGCGTGCTCGCTGCGGGCGGAGAACGCGTGCTGCTCCTCGATGCCGACATGCGGCGCGGCGATCTGCAAGGTGTTCTGGGTCTGGCCCGCGCATCGGGCCTCGCGGAATTGATCGGCGGCGCCAGTCTGCAAAGCGTGATTCGCAGGGGCGTGCTGCCGGGGCTCGATGTCATCACGGGTGGCGGCACGCCCGATTTGCCATCGGAACTGCTGTTGAGCGGGCGCTTCGAGCAACTGTTCGAAGAGCTGCGGACGCTCTATGACTTCGTGATCATCGACTCGCCGCCGGTGCTTGCCGTCACCGATGCCGGCCTGATCGGCCGCCACGCCGATGCGACTCTCCTCGTTGTCCGGCACGGCTGCCATACCGCCGCCGAGCTGGGCCAGGCCATGCGTCAGCTCACGAGCGCGGGTGTGTCGGTCGACGGGGCACTGCTTACCGACACGCCGTCCCGCGGGATGTCCTACGGGGCCTTCTCCCAGTATGGAAGCCCGAAGTCATGAAGCCATCGGACTCTTTGCATTCCTCAAGGTCAAGATTGAAAAAACTGCTCTTCACCTTCGGCACGCGTCCCGAAGCGATCAAGATGGCGCCGCTCGTCAAGCGGATGGCGCTCGAATCCGGCTTCGAATGCCGCGTGTGCGTGACCGGTCAGCATCGCGAGATGCTGGATCAGGTGCTCGCGCTGTTCGACATCCGCCCCGACTTCGATCTCAACGTCATGAAGCGCGGTCAGGATCTTTACGACGTCACCGCCGCGATTCTCGCCGGGATGCGCGACGTGCTCGCCGCGTATCGGCCGGACATGGTCCTCGTGCACGGCGACACCACGACGACGATGGCCGCGACGCTCGCCGCGTTCTATCAGCGCATTCCGGTCGCGCACGTCGAGGCGGGGCTGCGGACCGGCAATCTCGCGTCGCCATGGCCGGAAGAGGCGAATCGCAAGCTGACCGGCGCACTGGCCGCGCTGCATTTCGCGCCGACCGGACGCGCGCGGAATAACCTGCTCGCGGAAGGCGTGCGCGACGAAACCATCGTCGTGACCGGCAACACGGTCATCGATGCGTTGCTGCAGGTTCGCGAACGTCTCGCGAGCGATGGCAGCCTTCGCGCGCGCGCCGATGACGCCCTGCCTTCCTTCGCGTCCGGACGCCGGCTCGTGCTGGTGACGGGACATCGCCGCGAGAGCTTCGGCGGCGGATTCGAGCGCATCTGCACGGCGCTCGCGCAGATCGCGCATGCGTCGCCGGATGCCGACATCGTGTATCCGGTGCATCTGAATCCGAACGTGCGCGAACCCGTCAACCGTCTGCTGACGGGCATCGGCAACGTGCATCTCATCGAGCCGCTCGACTATCTGCCGTTCGTGCGGCTGATGGATCGCGCCGACCTGATCCTCACCGATTCCGGCGGCATTCAGGAGGAAGCGCCCTCGCTGCACAAGCCGGTGCTCGTGATGCGCGATACCACCGAGCGTCAGGAAGCGGTCGACGCCGGCGTGGTGAAGCTCGTGGGCACCGATACCGCCGACATCGTCGACAACGTCATGCACCTGCTGCACGACGCGCGTGCGTACGCGGCGATGAGCCGTGGCGCGAATCCTTATGGCGACGGCCGCGCATGCGATCGCATCGCCGCCGTCTTGCAGGCGTTCGAGCTTCGCCCGGCTCTGGCCGCCTGATCACCTCTCGCAATAGAAAATAGAAGAAGCACAGTCATGGAATTCCAGACAATCTCCGTCATCGGTCTCGGCTATATCGGTTTGCCTACGGCGGCCGCGTTCGCCGCGCGCCGCAAGCAAGTCATCGGCGTCGATGTGAATCAGCATGCCGTCGATACCATCAATCGCGGCGAGATTCATATCGTCGAGCCAGAACTCGACATGCTGGTGCACGCCGCGGTGACGCAGGGGCATTTGCGCGCGGTGACGTCGCCCGAACCGGCGGATGCGTTTCTGGTGGCGGTGCCGACTCCTTTCACCGACGGCTACAAGCCCGACCTGTCCTATATCGAAGCGGCGAGCCGCGCCATCGCGCCGGTTCTGAAGAAAGGCAACCTGGTCGTGCTGGAATCGACATCGCCTGTCGGCGCGACGGAACAGATGGCGAAATGGCTCGCGGAAATGCGGCCCGATCTGAGCTTTCCGCAGGAGAACGGCGAGGCGTCGGACATTCGCATCGCGCATTGTCCGGAGCGAGTGTTGCCGGGACATGTGATTCGTGAACTGGTGGAGAACGACCGCATCATCGGCGGCATGACGCGGCGCTGCAGCGAAGCGGCGCGCGCGCTCTATCAAACCTTCGTCACGGGCGAGTGCGTCATCACCGACGCGCGCACCGCCGAGATGTGCAAGCTGACCGAGAACGCGTCGCGCGACGTGGGCATTGCGTTCGCGAATGAACTGTCGCTGATCTGCGACCGCCTCGATATCAATGTGTGGGAACTGATCCGGCTCGCGAACCGGCATCCGCGCGTGAATATCCTGCAGCCGGGGCCGGGCGTCGGCGGGCATTGCATCGCGGTGGATCCGTGGTTCATCGTGGATTCGGCGCCCGAGGAAGCACGCCTGATTCGCACGGCGCGCGCCGTGAACGATTCGAAGCCGCACTGGGTGGTCGAGCGCGTCAAACGCGCGGCCGCGCGGTTCAAGGAGCCGGTGATCGCGTGTTTGGGACTCGCCTTCAAGGCGAACATCGACGATTTGCGGGAGAGTCCGGCGCTGGAAATCGTAGCCATGCTCGCGGATGCGCGCATCGGCGGAATCGTCGCCGTGGAACCGAACATTTCGGCATTGCCGCAGCCGCTGCTCGGCAAGATCGAACTGATGAGCATGGCCGACGCGATCAACGCGGCGGACATCATCGTGCTGCTGGTCGATCACCGCGGGTTCACGTCGATGGACGGCAACCGGATGCTGTCGAAGGTGCTGATCGATACACGTGGAGTGCTCGCTCGTGGCTAGGCGCGGCCTTGGCCTTACCGCGGGCTATGCCGTATCCGTGACCGGAGGCGTGGTATCGCTGATGGCCTACGCACGCGTGCTCGGCCCGCAGGTCTATGGCCAGCTCGCGGTCTATCTGGCGCTCGTCGAGGCGTTTCAGGCCGT
The DNA here is from genome assembly GCF_023630905.1 of Caballeronia sp. ATUFL_F1_KS4A. Classification (NCBI taxonomy): domain Bacteria; kingdom Pseudomonadati; phylum Pseudomonadota; class Betaproteobacteria; order Burkholderiales; family Burkholderiaceae; genus Caballeronia; species Caballeronia sp. ATUFL_F1_KS4A. The sequence continues at coordinate 68,296 of NZ_JALQEB010000018.1, forward strand.
CGTTTTTCAGTGGCACAGGCTGGCCTTCGTGCGCTTCTGGACGGCCTCGGCCCGGAACGACGACGCCGATGCGTACCTGCGGACGAGTCACCTCGTCTGGCTGGCGATCGCACTCGTCGCGCTGGCCGCCATCGCTCTGGCGCTCGCGTTCGAGGCCGGCAGCCGCCAGGTGTGGCTCGCCGTCGGCGTGCTCGCGCTGGCGAAAAGCGCGGCGCTTTACACGCAGGAAATCGCGCGGGCGGGCAGCGCCGTGTTGCGATACGCATTCGCGTCGTTCCTGCTCACCGTCGGCGCGACGCTCGCGGGACTGATCGCGTGGTCGCTGACGCATTCCATGACCTTGACCCTGTATGGGACCGCCGCCGTCTTCGTGCTGCAGGCGATTCTCTGCGGCTTCGACAGGGTTGCGGTCATGCGTCACGCGCGCTTCAGCGTGGATCAGTTGCGCGCCATGCTGCATTACGGATTGCCGCTCATACCCGTGTTCATCGCCACGACGGCGATGACGCGCCTCGACCGTCCCATTCTGGCGATGTTCGAGCAACCGGCCGTCGTCGGTATCTACGCCGCGGCCAGCGGGCTCATCACCAACGCCATCTCGGCCGCCTGCCTGCTGATCGTGACGCCGTGTTATCCGTGGCTCTTGCGCGAGAAGGCGTCGCGGTCCGCAGCCGGGCACCGCGCGTTTCATGCCCGGCTGGGCCTGCTGATGCTGGCCTGCGTGTTCGCGGTGTCCATCGTTGTTATGGTGCTGCGTGACGTCGCGCTCCCGCTGATGCTGGGACCGTCGATCGGAAACGCGGCGCTGCCACTGGTGCTGCCGCTGCTGGCGATCGCGACGATTGCCGCGTTCAGGGCGCATTTCTTCGACCAGGCGTATCACCTGCACGCGCGGACCAAGGCGCTGATGAGCATCAACCTTCTGACGATGACGCTCGCGGTAGCCGCAACATATTTCGGCGCGCGCATGGCCGGATGCGGCGGCATGGTGCGCGGCCTTCTCGCGGTGAACGTCGTCGCGCTGCTCATCAGCGCCGCATTCGCGCGGGGCATCGTGGATCTGGGGCGCGTGGTGTGCGGTGCGATCCTCCTGTCTGCGTTCGCTGCGGCGGCTCTGGCGGCTGGCGAGCGATCGAACGACGTGCTGAATCGCGCGGGCCATGCCGGCATATGGACGGAGTGCCTTTCCGCGATCGTCGCGCTTTCGCTCTTCTGCGGCATGTGCGTTGGCGCGAACGTGGGCTCCATTCGGGAAGCACTGAGGGGCAAGCTATGAATGGCAAGCGCGAGGTTCTGTTTCATATTCCCTGCTTGCATGGCGGAGGCGCCGAGCGCGTCGCCGTCGAAATTGCGAAGCACTTCGTCTCGAAGGGTTTCCGGCCGTTTTTCTTCGTTCACACGGAAGGAACCGCTTATCAGTTGCCGCCCGGCGTCGAAGTCGTCGTCGCGAGCAAGACCGGGCATCTCGCGCGCGTGCTCGAACTGCGTGCGTTGATCAGGACGAGACGTCCGGAGGCCGTGCTGTCGTTTCTGCCCTATGCCAACCTGATTTCCGTATCGGCCAGACTGTTCGGCGGAAGCCGGACGCGCCTGGTGATCAGCGAGCACTCCGTCTTCGCTCCGTCCGATTCGGTGTACGGGTCTCTGCACAGGACCAGCGCGAAGGCAAAAATCAAGTGGGCGATCGCGCGATGGCTCTATCGGGTGAGCGATTCCATCGTGGCGGTCTCGACAGGCGTCGCACAGGATCTCCGGCGCAGCCTCAAAGGCCGGGCGCCGGACAAGGTGGTCGTCATTCATAACCCGTGCTTCATACCGGGCGCCGTCGCGAACGCGAAGCCGCGTGGAGCCGCCGTGCTCGCTGTGGGGCGGCTGGGCGCGCAAAAAGGCTTCGACGTTCTGATTCGCGCATTCGCATCCGTGCTGAAGACGCGCGGCGACGCCACGCTCGTCATCGCCGGAGAGGGCAAGGACCGCGCTCGTCTGGAGGCGCTGGTCCGTGAACTGGGTTTGTCCGATAGCGTCAGTCTTCCCGGATTCGCCGGCGATGTCGCGGAGCTCTATCGCAACGCGGACCTTTTCGTGTGCTCCTCGAAGCGCGAAGGGTTCGGCAATGTGATCGTCGAGGCTTTGTCATTCGGACTGCCGGTCGTGTCCACGCGTTGCGAACATGGGCCGGACGAGATCCTCGACGGCGGAAAGTACGGACGCCTCGTGCCCGTGGACGACGAGACAGCACTGGCAGCGGCCATCATCGAGTCTTTGACCGGCGACGTCGACAAGCCGGCGCTGATCGCGCGAGCCGGAGCGTTCTCCCTTGAAGCAATCGGAGATCGCTATCTGGAGCAACTCGGTTTGCAGGCCCACGATGACAAGGCCACTCAGGGAGCCGGAGCGTAGTCGTGAGGCTGTCCGTCTCGAACGTCGTTTCATTCATGTTTCTCGCGGCCGTGTCGCTGGCGCTGTTCCTCAGCGGAGCCGGCCTGAATCTGCTCGGCCTCAACTATTCGGGCAACGAGGGCGCGGGTGGATTGAAGGTCCACCCTTACGTCTGGTTCACCGTCGGCGCGGTGCTCGTGCTTGTGCTCAGGCGCACGGCGGGACCGTCGGCGTGGTCTTGCCGAAGTTTCCGGACACCGATTGCGTGCTCGGTCTTCACGATAGCCGTCCTCATTCTGAAAGCGATCGTCACGGGCGCGCAGGCGCTGGGTTTCGCCGTCGACACGATCCTTGCCATGTTCTGGATAGCGGCGGTCGCGCCGTTCACGGATCAACGCACGGTGCGGCGCACCTTGCGGCTGGGTCTCGCATTCGTGATCCTCGAAAGCGCGATGGCGATTTTCGAGGTCGTCACGCAGACGCAGTTCATTCCAATCGACACATGGTACGGCAGCTATTTTCGTGCGACTGCCCTGCACGGCCATCCGCTGAATAACGCGCTGATCCTGGTCACAGTCGCCGTCGCGTTGCAACTGAGCGGCACGTCCGCGATTTCGATTCTGGTGTTCGTACTGACGACTGCGGCGCTATCGGCGTTCGGCGCGCGGGGCGCGCTCATGGTCTATCTGACCTTGAATGCGCTGATGTCCATTCGCTTCGGGCTGAGGTCCGTCGGCCGGATGGCGCTGGTGTCGCTCGGCGCGCCCTTCGCCATTGGCCTCGTCGGCTGGATGCTGGCGTCGGGCATGCTCGGCGACCGGATTGCCAATGTCGGCGCCTACGACAGCAGTTCGGGCGTCCGTTTGCAGTCCGTGGAAATCCTGAACTACCTCGACTGGAGAAGCGTCCTCGCCGGAACGGACCCGGACGCGGTGTCGCGCATGATGGATCGGGCGGATATCGGCGTGATCGAGAACTTTCTGGTCGCGTACGTGCTCATGTTCGGCCTGGGATGCACGTTACTGCTGCTCGCCTGTATCTGGATCTGTTTGCGCAGGATCGCACATGACCGGGACGCCCGAACCCGTCGTCGCTTGTCCGTAATGTTCGTCGCCTTCTTCATGACGGCGATGACCAACAACTCGCTCGCAACGAAAACGCCGGCGCTGTATCTCTGCGCCGTATTCGCCTGGGCCGCCGGCCGCGAGATGGACCGGCGCCGGCAGAAGCCGCCGCGCGCTCGCGAAGCTTTCGAAGGCGGTTTGCCCGCTTCGTCCACCGAGGATGTCCGCGACCGATGAAAGCGCTCGCGTCAACGATTTGAACTGCAAGGTAGTGAGGATGAGTGTTTCGAGGTCTGCCGGCGCGCATGGTCGCGCCGTGCAAAAGGTGCTTCACGTCGGCCCGGATATGTCGGCGCAGGGCGGTATCGCTTCCGTTATCGGCGGATATGCGCAACGCAGCGAGCTGTTCGAATCGCAGGGCTACACGCTGAGCTTCGCGGCGACATGCGGCGCCCGCGGTGGGCTGCGACGCATCCGGCAGTTTGCGCGCGCGTGGTGGAAAGTCGTGAGCGGGGCGGTCTCGCGGAATATCGACATCGTCCATATTCACACGTCGGTCCGTGGCTCGCTGCTCAGAAAGTGGCTCCTCGCCATGACGTGCATCGGCTTGCGCCAAAAGTACATCTTGCATCTGCATAACGGCGCGATGGCGCAGTACATCGAAACGCTTCCCGCGCTGTGCCGCAAGGCAGTCGGTCTCATGTGGAAGCGCGCTGCTCAGGTGATCTGCCTGTCGCGTGACATGGAAGCGTGGCTGGATCGCGACCGGCTCTGCCATCCGGAGAAGCGTCAGCTCATCTACAACGGCATTTCGGATCCCGCGTCGGACGTGGCGCTCGGCAGGTCCGGCGCGCAGCCGCCAACCATTCTGTTCCTCGGCAGGCTCGTGGAAGCCAAAGGCATCAAGGTGCTGCTCGAAGCCGCGGAACGGCTGAAACGGCTCGGCCATCCGTATCGGCTGCTTGTCGCTGGCAGCGGCGACCTCCAAGCGTTCCTGACGGACGTCGAACATCGAAATCTTTCGATGGAAGTGGAGCACCTCGGATGGGCGACGGGCGAACAAAAGGCGCAGTTGCTCGCGAATGCCGACATCTTCGTCTTGCCGTCGCGCAGTGAAGGTTTTCCGGTGGCCATCGTCGAAGCGATGGCGTACGGCGCGACGATCGTTTCCACGAACATTCCCGGCGTCACGGACGCCATCGTTCACGGGCGCGATGGATTGCTGGTGTCGCCCGATGCCGCCGATCAACTCTGCGATGCACTCGCCAAGCTGATCACGTCGCCGGCGCTGCGCACGCAGTTGGCTGCCGCAGCGAGACAACGCTTTCTCGACCGTTTCACCATCGAACGCACGGTCGAATGCCTGGTGAGCGCTTACGACAAGGCCTTGCACTGATACGACCGAACGTGTCCTCGCACTACTTCTCTCAAACATGAACCGTATAGAAATCTTTTCATGCCCGATGGACGTCGCCACCATGGACGAAACCGTCGACTGGATTCGCGCACGCGTCGAGCAGCGGGTATTCACGCAGCACGTCGTCGTGAATGTCGCAAAGCTCGTTCACATGCAGACGGACGAAGCGCTTGCGGAGTCGGTGCGCGCCTGCGACATCGTCAATATCGACGGCATGGGCGTCGTATGGGGCGCGCGGCTGCTAGGCTTCCCGGTACGCGAGCGCGTGGCGGGCGTCGACCTGTTCGGGCGTTTGCTGGAAATGGCCGCCGAGCGCGCGTTGCCGGTGTTCCTTCTCGGCGCGACGCAAGACGTGGTCGATCGCACGGCCAGCGTGGTCACGGCCCGATATCCCGGATTGCGAATCGCAGGCCGTCATCACGGCTATTTCTGGGACGACGAAAAGCGCGTCGTCGATGAGATACGTCAGTCCGGGGCGCGGCTGTTGTTCGTCGCGATCACGTCGCCGAGAAAGGAGAATTTCATCAACCGATGGCGTGAACAACTCGGCGTCGACTTCGTGATGGGCGTCGGCGGCACGTTCGATGTCGTCGCGGGGAAAGTGCGGCGCGCGCCGGTCTGGATGCAGCGCTGCGGGCTCGAATGGCTGTTCCGGGTCTTTCAGGAGCCGCGCCGCATGTGGCGCCGCTACTTCGTGACGAACAACAAATTCGCGTTGATGCTTGCGCGGGCTTCGCTCGCTTCGATGACGCGCCGCAGAACCTGATGTCAAGTAAGCCGGTCTTGCTCGCCGCCGTTTTCGCGATGCTGCTGTCCGCGTGCTCGGTGCTCGCGGATAGCGATAGCGATCGCCCTTATGCGCTGGTTTATCGGAGCCAGTGGAGCAAAGGCGTCGATCCGCGCCTGACGATCCACACGCCGAGGCCCGAATCGCTCGACACCGTCGCGATGCCCGTCGCTGGCGGCGTCGCCCTGAAGTTGTCGATGAGCCGTGCCGACGACTTCTCGCGCGTCGCGAACGGATCGCCGCGTGCCGAAATCGGCTTCGAGCGCATCGCGCGTTTCGCGATCGGCAAGGAATACGAGATCCGGTGGTCCACGGTCATCCCCGCGGACTATCGGCTCGATTCACGGCAACCGGAAATCACCTTCCAGTTGCATCAGGGCGCCTCCGCAGGTTCCCCGCCCGTCTCGCTGATGCTGGCCGGCGGGCGATACCGGCTCGAGATCCGTGGCGGCCCCGGGAAGCCCGTCAATGCGATCGATTTCGGCGCGCCTTCGGGCGACAGGGGAAAAGTCGTCGACTGGTTGCTGCGATACCGTCCGGACGATACGGGCCTTCATCCGCGAACCGATCTCTATATGAACGGAACGCGCGTCGCTCGGTGCGAGACTTGCGCGAATGCGTATCCGGGCGACCGGAACGCATATCTCAAGCTCGGCATTTACAAATGGTGGTGGATGACGCGACCGTCCGACGTGACCGAGCGCTCGATGTACTACGGCAACGTCGACATTCTCGAACGGGAATCGGCGCCGTCACCGGTCGCGCCGCGCCGATAACGTCGACGGCTGGCCCGGCGATCTGGCGATCACCCCGCTTCCACCACGAACCCTCGCTTTCTCAGAAGCTCGAGCACGCCCCGCGGCCCGCCGAGATGCAACGCGCCGATCGCCACGAACACCGGTTTATCCGGCGCGGCGATGGCGACGATCCGCTGCACGAACCGCTGATTCCGCTGATACACCACGCGATTGTCGACTTGCGCCGCGAGCGCCTTGTTCCGCGCCAGCTTGCTCGACTTGGCGTCGTCCCAGGCCTTGAGCGCATCCGCGTCGCCGATGCGCCACAGCCGGTGCAATTCCTTCACATCGGCGACGTTCTCCGCCGGCGTCTGCACGAGATCCTGCGCGAGCATTTCGCGTTGCTGCGCCGACGAAAGCCGCGTGAATGTCGAAATCTGCTCGTTCAGCGTTTCCAGTCCGACGATCTTCCCGCGCGCACGAAGATACACGTTCTGCAACTGCGCCTCGGTTCCGTACTCGCTTTGAAACCCGGCCTTCAACGTGTCGTAGGTTTCGATCAGCATCGATGCGAGCCATGGCCGCGTATGCCGGATCTCCTTCAGCGCCGCCGGATTGCTGCGCATGCGCGCCTCGACCTTCTTCCACATCGAGTCAGGCAAATAGTCGATCAGACACGCGCTGCGGCACATGCCATAACGATTCACATCGTCTTGAGAGAGCAGGAGATCGTCGGGGGAAATCTCGAGCGCGAGCGTAGGCGATGCATCGAGCGCCGCGAGTATCGATTTGCGAAACGGTTGCTCGGGCGGATAGTCGCTCGCGAAACCCACATGGAGCGTGCCGAGCAGATAGATGGTCGTCGTGCCCTTGGTCGCGACGTAGAACGGCATGCGCGGCGGCTGCGCGCGCACCGGGCCGCTCGCGGTCGTGCCGGTCGAGCGGTCCGTGCGCGGCGGCGGAGCGGGATTGGCAGGCGCGGCGGCGGACCCCGCATCGCCCGCGGCCTGCGGCGTGCGCGATCCGACCACCGCGAAGCCCGAAGGCGACACCGAGACACCCGCCGTAAACAGCAAGAACGACAGCACGAGGGCTGTCGTTTTGGCGAACGCCGCGCGCGAAAAGCGCGGCTTGACGGTTGAATCCTGCACGATCGACATCTTAAAACATTCGCGTGACGCGTCGTGCAGCCTTCCGGCGAGATTCAGACTTCGGCTTCGCCGACCTCCTCGGCGCGATGGCACGACACCTGACGTCCATCGACCACGCGCAGTTTCGGCTCTTCGACACGGCATCGCTCGATCGCATACGGGCAGCGCTGATGGAACGTGCAGCCCGATGGCGGATTGAGCGGCGACGGCATCTCGCCCTGCAGCTTGATCTTGATGCGCCGGTCTTCCTCGAAGATCGCGGGCGTCGCGGACATGAGCGCGCGCGTGTACGGATGGCGCGGCTTCGCGAAAATCGTCTTCTTGTCGCCGACTTCCGCGACGCCGCCGAAGTACATCACCATCACGTCGTCGGCGATATGCTCCACCACCGACAAATTGTGCGAGATGAACACGTAGCTCGTGCCGAACTGCGCCTGGAGATCCATGAACAGATTCAGGATCTGCGCCTGAATCGACACGTCGAGCGCGGACACCGGCTCGTCGGCGACGACGATCTGCGGATCGAGAATCATCGCCCGCGCGATCGCCACGCGCTGACGCTGCCCGCCCGAAAACATGTGCGGATAACGCGACGCGTGTTCCGGCCGCAAGCCGACGGTACGCATCATCTTCGCGATGCGCTCGGCGCGCTCCGTCGACGAGAGCTTCGTGTTGATCGCGAGCGGTTCGCCGAGCGTCTGCTCGACGGTCTTGCGCGGATTCAGCGACGCGAAAGGGTTCTGGAACACCATCTGCACGCGCTGACGCAACTCGGCGATCTTCGCACGGCTCGCGCCCGCGACATCGTCGCCTTCGATCAGCAGACGGCCCGACGTGGGCGCTTCGATCATCGTCAATTGACGCGCGAGCGTGGACTTGCCGCATCCCGATTCGCCGACGACCGCAAGCGTGCGCCCGCGCTTCAATTCGAACGACACGCCGTTCAACGCCTTCACCGTGCCGTGCTTGAACGCGCTGCGTTTCACGTCGTAATGCTTCGTGAGCCTGTCGGCGGCGAGCACGATGTCCTGATTCGATTCCTTCGGTACGGCGTTCATCGCGCGCCTCCTTCCACGACCACATCGATGTTCAACGGCTTGATGCAGCGCGCCCGCACGGCCGGATCGTTCTTGTCGAGCTGATACAGATTCGGCCGCGCCTTCCGGCAATCGTCGACGACATATTTGCAGCGCGGCGCGAAGAGACATCCGCTCGGGCGATCGTCCTTGCCCGGCACCATGCCCGGCAGCGCCGCGAGACGTTCCGCGCCGCGCGAATGTTCGGGAATCGCCGCGAGCAGCGCTTCCGTGTACGGATGATGCGGCTCGCTGAAGATCGTCGGCACATGATTCGTTTCGATGATCTCGCCCGCGTACATCACCGCGACGCGCTGCGCCACTTCGGACACGACCGCGAGATCGTGCGAAATCAGCACGAGCGCCATGCCGCGTTCCTTCTGCAGCTTCACGAGCAGTTCCATGATCTGCGCCTGGATCGTCACGTCGAGCGCGGTGGTGGGCTCGTCGGCGATCAGCAGCTTCGGATTGCATGCGACCGCCATCGCGATCATCACGCGCTGATTCATGCCGCCCGACATCTGATGCGGAAACGAATTGATGCGGTTCTTCGCGTCCGGAATGCCGACCTGATCGAGCAGTTCGAGCGCGCGTTTGTCGAGCGCATCGCCGCGCAGACCTTCGTGCAGCTTCAGTACTTCCTTGATCTGATAGCCGACGGTGTAGCTCGGGTTCAGGCTCGTCAGCGCGTCCTGAAACACCATCGCGATGTCCTTGCCGATGATCCTGCGACGCGCGCGCGCCGACGCCTTCAGCAAGTCCTTCCCGTCGAACGTGACCTGATCGGCGGTTACTTTGCCCGGTGCGTCGATGAGGCCCATCAGCGCCATCATCGTGACGCTCTTGCCCGAGCCGGATTCGCCGACGACGCCGACGACTTCGCCCGGCTTCACGGACAGATCGATGCGATCGACGGCCTGCGTGCCGCCGAACGTCACCTGCAAATTGCGGATAGTCAGAAGATCGTTCATGTCAGCCCATCCGTTTGAGTTTCGGATCGAGCGCATCGCGCAGACCGTCGCCGAGCAGATTGATGACGAGCACCGAGATCAGGATCGACAGGCCTGGCATCGTCACGATCCACCATGCGCTTTCGATGTAATCGCGCGCCGATGCGAGCATCGCGCCCCACTCCGCCGCCGGCGGCTGCACGCCGAGGCCGAGAAAGCCGAGCGCGGCAGCATCGAGAATCGCGGACGAGAAACCGAGCGTCGCCTGCACGATCAGCGGCGCGGCGCAGTTCGGCAGCACTTGCGAGAACATCAGGCGCACGGTGCCCGCGCCCGCGACGCGCGATGCCGTCACGTATTCCTTCTGCAATTCGCCGAGCGCCGACGCGCGCGTGAGACGCACGTAACCGGGCAGCGCGACGATGGCGATGGCGAGCATCGTGTTGACGAGCCCCGGCCCGATGATCGCGACGACCGCGACCGCGAGCAGCAGCGAAGGCAACGCGAGCAGCACGTCCATCACGCGCATGATCGGCGTATCGAGCCAGTGGAAGAACGCGGCCATCAGACCGAGCACGACGCCCGGAATCAGCGCGAGCACGACCGACACGAAGCCGATCCAGAACGACAGCCGCGCGCCGTACATGAGACGCGAGAGAATGTCGCGGCCGGCTTCATCGGTGCCGAGCAGGAACATGCGGTTGCCGCCTTCGAGCCACGCGGGCGGAATTTTCACGTAATCGCGATATTGCTCGATCGGGCTATGCGGTGCGATCAGCGGCGCGAGCAGCGCGACGAGAATCAGCACGAGCACGATCACGCCCGCGACGACGGCGCCGCGATTGCGCGAGAAATTCGCCCAGAATTCGCGCGCCGCGACCATGCGCCCGGACGGCGGCGTGAGCGCGCCCGGCGGGAGATTGTTTTGAACGTCAGCCATTCGTTATGCCTCGCGCCGAGCGGCCTCAAGCGAGGCATGCGCCCCCTTGGGGGGCAGCGAACAAGTGTGAGCGTGGGGGTACATGTTTTCCTCAGCGAGTATGGCGAATGCGCGGATTCAACACGCCGTACAACAAATCGACGACCAGGTTCACGACGATCACGAGCGTCGCGATCATCAGAATGCCGCCTTGCACGACCGGATAATCGCGGCGCGAAATGGCGTCGATGAGCCACTTGCCGACACCCGGCCACGAGAACAGCGTCTCGGTCAGCACCGCGCCCGCGAGCAGCGTGCCGACCTGCAGGCCGATCACGGTCACGACAGGAATCAGCGCGTTGCGCAGCGCATGCACGACGACCACGCGCAGCGGCGACAAACCCTTCGCGCGCGCCGTGCGGATGTAGTCCTCGCGCAGCACTTCGAGCATCGACGAGCGCGTCATGCGCGCGACGACCGCCAGCGGAATCGTGCCGAGCACGATGGTCGGCAGAATCAGATGCGACACCGCCGACGTGAACGCGCCTTCGTCGCTCGAGAAGAGCGCGTCGATCAACATGAAGCCGGTGACGTGCGGAATGTCGTATTCGACCGCGATGCGGCCCGACACCGGCGTCCAACCGAGCTTCGCCGAGAAGAACATGATGAGGATCAAGCCCCACCAGAAAATCGGCATCGAATAGCCCGTGAGCGCGGTGCCCATCACGCCGTGATCGACGACCGTGCCGCGCCTGAGCGCCGCCGCGACGCCCGCCGGCAAGCCGACGACGAGCGCGAAGATCATCGCGCAGATGGAGAGTTCGACGGTCGCCGGAAAGCGCGCGAGGAACTCGCCCATCACGCTGGTATTCGTGATGATCGACGTGCCGAGATCGCCTTTCAGCGCGTGCCCGACGTAGGTGAGGTATTGGACCGGCAGCGGCTGGTCGAGACCGAGGCGCTTCATGGCTTCGGCGTGCATCGCGGGATCGACGCCACGCTCGCCCATCATCACTTCGATGGGGTCGCCGGGAATCAGGTGGATGAGCGCGAACGCGAGAATCGTAATGCCGATGAACGTCGGTATCACCATTCCTATGCGTCGCAAAACGAATCGGAACATGGATCGTCCTTTTCGGTATTGGGAGGACTCAAAACGTGACCGGCGGCTTGGATCTTGTGGACCCGCGCCGCCGGACCTGTTCGATTAACTATGGTTTAGTGCAAAAAGCGTTCCGTAGACAAACTTTATTGCATGCCGACGCCATCGAAGCGAACGTAGCCGAGCGGCTCGATCTTCATGTTCGTCACCTTCTTGCTCACCGGCTGATACACCGTCGAGTGCGCGATCGGCGAGAACGGCAGTTGCTGCGCGAAGATCTGCTGCGCATCGGTGTAAGCCTTCGTGCGCGCGGCGACATCGGTCGTCGAACGGCCCTTCACGACGAGTTCGTCGAACGGCTTGTAGCACCACTTCGAGAAGTTGCTGCCCTTCACGGCGTCGCAGCCGAGCAGCGTGCCGAGCCAGTTGTCGGGGTCGCCGTTGTCGCCGGTCCAGCCGATCAGGAGCGCATCGTGTTCGCCCGCGTGCGCGCGCTTCAGATACTCGCCCCACTCGTACGAAACGATGTTCGCCTTCACGCCGATCTTCGCCCAGTCGGCCTGGATCATTTCCGCCATCAGCCGCGCGTTCGGGTTGTACGCGCGTTGAACCGGCATCGCCCAGAGCGTGATTTCGAAGCCGTTCGGGAAGCCCGCCTTCGAGAGCAGTTCCTTCGCCTTCGCGGTGTCGTATGTCTGGCCCTTCAGATTCTTGTCGTAGGACCACTGCGTCGGCGGCATCGGTGCGGTGGCCGGCTGGCCCGCGCCCTGATACACGGAATCGATGATCGCCTTCTTGTTGATCGCCATGTCGAGCGCGCGGCGCACGTCGGTGTTGTCGAGGCCCTTCTTCGTCACGTTGTACGCGACATAGCCTTCGTTGAAGCCCGCCTGTGACGGCGTATCGACATTCGATGCCGACTTCAGCGCGGCGATATCGCCCGGACGCGGATAGCTCATCACCTGGCATTCGTTGTTCTTCAGCTTCTGCACGCGCACGGCCGCGTCCGGCGTGATCGAGAAGATCAGCTTGCTGATCTGCACGGCGTTCGGCTTCCAGTAATCAGGATTGCCGTCGAAGCGGATGGTCGCGTCCTTCGTGTAGCTGCGGAAGATGAACGGACCCGTGCCGACCGGCTGCTGGTTGATGTCGGCGGCCTTGCCGTCTTTCAGCAGCTTGTCCGTGTACTCGGCGGACAGGATCGACGCGTATTCCATCGCCATGTTCTGGATGAACGGCGCGCTGACTTCCTTCAGCGTGAACTTCACGGTGTACGGATCGACCTTCTCGATCTTCGAGATCAGCTTGTCCATGCCGAGGTCCGTGAAGTACGGAAACTGGACGTTGTACGCCTTGCGGAACGGATTGTTCGGGTCGAGCATGCGGTTGAACGTGAAGATCACGTCATCCGCGTTGAATTCGCGCGTCGGCTTGAAGAACGACGTCGTCTGGAACTTCACGCCGTGACGCAGATGGAACGTGTAGCTGAGGCCATCCGGCGACACGTCCCACTTTTCGGCGAGACCCGGCTCGACCTTCGTACCGCCGCGCTCGAATTCGACAAGACGGTTATAGACGGTGAAGGTATTCGCGGTGAAATCGGTGCCGGTGGTGTATTGCGCCGGATCGAAGCCGGCCGGGCTGCCTTCCGAGCAATACACGAGCGTCTTGTTCGGGATTCCCGCGGCGTGTGCCGCGGTTGCTGCAAAGAGCGTCGCGGTGGCGACGGCGCCTGCGAGCGCCGATCCGCGGATGGCTCGCAACAGGCTGTTTTTGTTCATGTTTCCTCCAAGTCGATGCCGGCTTCTGGCCGACGTAGCGCGAGTGTACTTGATCGCGCCGCCCCGCTTTTTTCGAAGCACACGCGCAAAGTGGGCGCTACCCTAGCACGAACAAAAGTGACACGTGTACTTGGTTTTCCCCACTAGAGTTTGTCGTCGGTGGCGCTCCGATAAGGGTAGGTTATCGGGCATGTTCGCACCTGATACATCGGGCGACGAAATATTGCTCGAATAGGCGCGCGCTAACGCAAAAAAGACGACGGTAAGGGGATTCAGAGAAAGAACCGCGCGGCGAGCGCCGCGCGGGTGAAACATTGATGCTGATCAGACGCTCTTGAAGCCGAGACGTTCGCAAACCGTCTTCGACGCCCACGCGCCGTTGAGCGTGTAGAAGTGCAGACCCGGCGCGCCATCATCGATGAGACGGCGGCACAGGCCCGTCACCACGTCGACGCCGAACGCGCGGATCGACTCGCGATCGTCGCCGAAGCTTTCAAGCCGCCGCGCGATCCACTTCGGCACTTCGGCGCCGCACATGTCGGAGAAGCGCATCAGTTGCGAGAAGTTCGTGATCGGCATGATGCCCGGCACGATCGGCACGTCGACGCCGAGCTTGCGCGCTTCCTCGACGAACTTGAAGTAGGAATCGGCGTTGAAGAAGTACTGCGTGATCGCCGAGTTCGCACCCGCCTTCACCTTGCGCGCGAAGTTTTCGAGATCGGCTTTCGGCGACCTCGATTGCGGATGAAACTCCGGATACGCGGCCACTTCGATGTTGAACCAGTCGCCGTGCTCCTGACGGATGAACGCCACCAGTTCCGACGCATAGCGCAACTCGCCGACTTCGCCCATGCCCGAAGGCAGATCGCCGCGCAGCGCGACGATGTGGCGAATACCGTGCTCGCGGTACTGCAAGAGAATGGCGCGCAGACTGTCCTTCGACGAGCCGATGCACGAGAGATGCGGCGCGGCCTCGAAGCCTTCCGCGGCCATTTCGAGCACGGTGTCGAGCGTGCCTTGCTGCGTGGAGCCGCCCGCGCCGAACGTCACGGAGATGAACTTGGGCGAGAGCTTCTTCAACTCGGCGCGGGACGCGCGCAGCTTGTCCACGCCTTCCTGCGTCTTCGGCGGGAAAAACTCGAATGAGAGTTCGATCGGTTTCATGATGTTTTTTGACGCACGGCAGCGCGCGGTCCAACGTCAACCGAAGTTGCGATTCCCGAAGATCAGCGCCGACAGCAGCCACGACACGATGCTGTAGAGAATCGAGCCGAAGAACGCGGACCAGAAGCCCGATACTTCGAAGCCCTTCAACAGCGACGAGCACAGCCAGAAGCACAGCGCATTCACGACGAGTATGAAGAACCCGAGCGTGACGATGGTCACCGGCAACGTGAGGATGATGAGAACAGGCCGGATGATCGCGTTGATGAGACCCAGCACCACCGCGATGATGAGCGCCGTGCCGAAACTGCGGATATGAATCGAAGGCACGAGGTAGGTGATGATCAGCAGCGCGAGCGCGTTGATCAGCCATGTCAGCAGCACGGTCATCGAGAAATCTCCGGTTGATGCGTTGAATCGCGCGGGCGTGGTCGTCACGCCCGCGCCTGTTACGGCTGCCGTCAGCGTTTAATAGCGGTAGTGGTTCGGCTTGAACGGGCCGTTCTTGTCGACGCCGATGTAGCCGGCCTGCTCGTCCGACAGCACGGTCAGTTCCGCGCCGATACGGCCGAGGTGCAGGCGCGCGACCTTTTCGTCGAGATGCTTCGGCAGCACGTAGACCTTGTTCTCGTACTTCTTGCCCTGCGTGAACAGTTCGATCTGCGCGAGCGTCTGGTTCGTGAACGAGTTCGACATCACGAAGGACGGATGGCCCGTCGCGCAGCCGAGGTTCACGAGACGCCCTTCAGCCAGAATGATGATCTTCTTGCCGTCCGGGAAGACGATGTGATCCACCTGCGGCTTGATGTTGTCCCACGTGTATTGACGCGTCGACGCGATATCGATTTCCGAATCGAAGTGGCCGATGTTGCAGACGATCGCGTTGTTGCGCATCGCCTTCATGTGATCGTGGTTGATGACGTGATAGTTGCCCGTCGCGGTGACGAAGATGTCGGCGCGGCTCGCGGCGTATTCCATCGTCACGACGCGGTAGCCTTCCATTGCGGCTTGCAGCGCGCAGATCGGATCGATTTCCGTGACCCACACCGTCGCGCCCAGACCGCGCAGCGATTGCGCGCAGCCCTTGCCCACGTCGCCGTAACCCGCGACGACCGCGATCTTGCCGGCGATCATCACGTCGGTCGCGCGCTTGATGCCGTCGACGAGCGATTCGCGGCAGCCGTACAGATTGTCGAACTTCGACTTCGTGACCGAATCGTTCACGTTGATGGCGGGGAACGGCAGGCGTCCTTCCTTTTCCATCTGATACAGGCGATGCACGCCCGTCGTGGTTTCTTCCGTCACGCCCTGAATGTGCGAAAGGCGCGTGGAGTACCACGTCGGATCGGCGTCGAGGTGCTTCGCGATCGACTTGTAGAGCGCGATTTCTTCTTCGTTCGTCGGCTTGGCGATGACCGAGCGGTCCTTTTCCGCCTTCGCGCCGAGGATGAGCAGCAGCGTTGCATCGCCGCCGTCATCGAGAATCATGTTGGCGAATTCGCCGTTCGGCCATTCGAAAATGCGATGCGAGAATTCCCAGTATTCGTCGAGCGATTCGCCCTTGAACGCGAACACCGGCGTGCCGCCCGCGGCGATCGCTGCAGCTGCGTGATCCTGCGTCGAGAAGATGTTGCACGATGCCCAGCGCACGTCCGCGCCCAGCGCCGTGAGCGTTTCGATCAGCACGCCCGTCTGAATCGTCATGTGCAGCGAGCCGGCGATGCGCGCGCCCTTCAGCGGCTGCTGCGCCTTGTACTCTTCGCGCGTCTGGATGAGACCCGGCATTTCCGTTTCGGCGATGTCGAGCTCTTTGCGGCCCCATGCGGCAAGCGACATGTCGGCAACGATGTAATCCTTGGAACCGTTGGAATCGAGAACTGCGGCGTTCATCACGCCCTCCTTTTCTAAAAAGACTAGAAATGTTGACGTGAGCGCCGTTCGATGCGGTGGCTCAGCGGGCGCCTTGACTGCCTGGCGCTTTCGAACCGTCCGGATTGAATGCTTCCGAGCCTGGCGGGCGGATTCGATGAATCGCCCGTCGCAACGCTCCTCGGAAACGAGCGTCGATTGTAGCAAAGTCTCGTGTGGCGAATGCGTTTTCGAGACGCCGAAGAGGGACTTCCGCGGCGCGCGCAAGCGCTCAGAAAGGCAGTACGGAGAGCACTGGCGCGAGCAGCACCATCACGACACCGGCGATCATCATCGTGAGACTCGCGACGACGCCCTCTTCGCTCCCCAGTTCGCGCGCCTTCGCCGTGCCGACGCCATGCGCCGCCGCGCCGAACAACGCGCCGCGCGCGAGCCGCGTGCGCAGCGGCACGAGCGCGAGCACGATTTCGCCGAAGAGCATGCCGCAGACGCCCGTCGCGATCACGAAGAGCGCGGTGAGGTCTTTGGGCGCGTGGATCTTGTCGGAGACGGCGAGCGCGAACGGCGTCGACACGGAACGCGTCGCGAGGCTGCGCTGCAATTCCGGCGACAGATGCAGCAGCTTCGCGAGCGCGAGCGAACCGCCGACCGCCACCAGAATGCCGACCGTCACGCCGACGGTCAGCGAAATCCAGTGCCGCTTGATGAGTTCGCGGTACTCATAGATCGGCACCGCGAACGCGACCGTCGCCGGTCCGAGCAGCCACATGAGCCAGCGCGTGTCGGTGTAATAGACCGAGTACGGAATGCGCGCAATCACGACGATGACCGCGAGCACCGCCGGCACGGCCAGAAGCGGCGTGAGCCACGGCCGCCGGAAGCGCGCGTACAGATGCTTGGCCGCGAAGTACAGCGCGACGGTCAGCACGAAGCAACCGGCCGCGATGAGGCGCGCGGCGTCGTCTTCGAGAAGCGAGGCAAAGAAGTGGTTCATGTCCGCTCGCTCAGGCGCGGGCCGCGTGTCGCGCGACGAGCACACGGCGCAGGGCGAGACGGCGTTCCAGGCGCGCCGCACGGTCGACGGCGAACGCCACGGCCACCATCACCATCAACGTTCCGCCGACGACCACGAGCGCGAGCCGCCAGCCGTCTTCCATGAACAGGCCGCCGTACTGGACCGCCGCGACCGCCGCCGGGATGAAGAAGAGCAGCATGTCGGACAGCAGCCAGTCCGCGCCCGCCTTGACCCAGCGCGGCGCGACGCCGCCGCAGAACAGCAGCGCGAGCAGCGCGACGAGGCCGATCACGCCGCCCGGCACGGGCAGCGACAGCTTGCGCGCGACGAAATCCGCTACGACCCAGATCCCCGCGAGCGCGGCGGACTGCACCGCGACGCGCAGGAAGCGGGCGAAGGCGGACGGCGTTTTGATCGGCAGGGCGGTGGACATGGCGGCTCTCGTGGGCTGAAGGCGACTGATTAGGGTTATCCCGTAGGCTGAGTATATGGGCGCACCTTGCATAATAAAAATGACTTAACCTTATTCGAATCATTCCAAACTGGAATTCGGAGCCGACGATGGAATTGCGTGCCTTGCGGTACTTCATCGAAGTGGTGAAGCAGAAGAGTTTCACCGCTGCCGCCGAACACATGTTCGTGACGCAGCCGACCATCAGCAAGATGGTGAAGGCGCTGGAGGACGAGGTCGGCTCGCCGCTGCTTCTGCGCGAGGGGCGCCAGATGGTGCTGACCGACGCCGGCCAGATCGTCTATCAGCGCGGCGTCGAGGTGCTGGCGGCGCACGCGCGTCTGGAAGCGGAGTTGAACGATCTCGGCACGTTCGGGCGCGGCACGCTGACGATCGGTATTCCGCCGATGGGCGGATCGCTCTTCACGCCGGCCATCGCCGCGTTCCGTCGCCGTTATCCGAAAGTTGAGCTGAAGCTGTTCGAGCGCGGCTCGAAGGCGATCGAGGCGGCGCTCATCGACGGGGAGCTCGAACTGGGCGGCGTCTTGCAGCCGGTCGACACCGCGATGTTCGACGTCCTGCCCGTGAGCCGGCAGATTCTCTGGCTCGTCGCGCCGAAGGGTTCGCGCTGGGACGACGCCCGCGAAGTCGCGCTCACCGATCTCGCCGCCGAACCGTTCGTGTTCTACGGCGAGAGCCTCGCGCTCAACGACGTCGTGCTCAACGCGTGCCGTGAGGCGGGTTTCGCGCCGACGATCGTCGGCCGCAGCGGGCATTGGGATTTCATGGCGGCGCTCGTGCAGGCAGGCATCGGCATCGCGCTGCTGCCCGCGCCGTACTGCCGGCGTCTCGACGCGAACGCGTTCACCTGCCGTCCGGTCGTCGCGCCCGAGATTCACTGGGACATGGCGCTCGGCTGGCGGCGCAACGGTTATCTGTCGCACGCGGCGCGCGCGTGGATCGAGGTCGCGCGGGAAATGCTGCCCGCGAATCTGGATCAGGATTTCATGGCCGATGGCTTTCCGCGAAACCGGTGACATCCACGCAAAAAAACGCGCCGGCCCGCGATGAGCGGACCGGCGCGTCATTTACAGCGGCTCGCGCGATTCCCGAATCAGTTCAGTTCCTTGAATTCGATTCGCCGATTCGCCGCGCGGCCTTCGCGCGTGGCGTTGTCGCCGATCGGATGCGCGTCGCCGAAACCTTCCGCCGTCAGCGTGTCGGCCGGCACGCCACGCTGGATCAGATACGAACGCACGGACCGCGCGCGCTTTTCCGACAAGTGGAGATTCACCGCCGGATTGCCCGAACTGTCCGTGTAGCCGCCGATCTGCAGCTTGATCGGCTTGCCGTTCGCGTCGCAATCCTTCAGCCCCTTCGCGGATTCGGCGAGTTCGTTCAGCGCCGCGCGCGGCAACTCGTTTGACGCGAAGCCGAACTTGATCGGACGCAGATACAGATTCTTCGCGACGTCGGCGGCACTGCAATTCGCGGCAGCGTCCGACGCGGCGAGCGTTTTTGCGGCGGCGGTCGTGTCGGTTGCGCCGATCGTCCAGCCGTCGCCGAAGAACGCCTTCAGCTTGTCCAGCCAGCCGAGCTTCGAATCGCCCGCGCGGCCGCTCAGGTCGATCTTGTCGCCAACCACGCGCATTTGCGCGCCCGGCAGCGTCATGACCGGGAGCAGGCCGTCGAGTTTCGCGATCCACGCGGCGGGCTTCGTGTCCGGATCGACCGCGATGTCCGCCTTGAACTTGTCCGCGCCGAGCTTCGCGGCGAGCGTGTCGAGCAGTTCGCGGCGTTCGTGCTCGTCGTGGACGGTCGCGGTCAGCGTCGGAACGCCGGATGCGTCGACGACGAAGGACATCGTTGCGTCCTTGGAAGGCAGCGCGGCCGGCGCAGACGCCTGATCGGCCGCGGCGGCCGTCGCGCCCGTTGCCGTCTCGGCGCTCGCGTCGGAAGCGGCGTCCGGCTTCGCGACGGGCGCGGCGTCTTCCGGCTTGTTGTCCGTCGAGCAGCCGCGACCGGCCAGAACCGCGAACATCGCGAGCGCGGCAGCGGATGCGATCCACCACCATTTCTTCCGGCCCGCGTCTTCCTTCACGGCGTGATCGGCGGCGGCGGGCGCTTCCTGCGGCTGCGCGAACACGGCGGCTTCCTGCGTCGCCGGATGTTCCAGATGCGCCGACACCGCCTTCAGCCGCGATGCGACACCCGCGAGAAACGCGCCGACCGAACCGAGACCGAGCGCGTTGGCGAACGCGTCGGTCATGTTCGCGCGCACGACCGGCAACTGATGGCCGAGCAGCGTCGGAAGCTGGCTGGGATTGCCGTTGTGCTGCGTGAGATAGCGCTTGAGCACGCCGAAGAGCGTCGCGCCGACCACGCCGGTCAGCGTGCGCGTGGCGCTCGCCGCGACGCCCGTGTATTCGGCGATGCGCTCGGCGAGCAGATTGAGATTGTCGCGCGAGGCGATTTCGGCATCGGCTTTTTCGCTGCTGTCGACGAGCGTCTTGAAACCCTCGTCCTGCACGACGAAGTGCGGCAGTTCTTCGGCGATCAGCGCGTTGGTCGCCGGCGACATGATCGCCGCGAACAGATGACGCGCGCCTTCGAGCGACGACGCCTTGTTCATCATCGCGCCGATCAGCGCCGGCCCGCACAGCGACACGACGCGCCGCGCGGATTCCGGCGCGCAGCCGATGCGCCCGGCGACATGCTGCAACACGCTTTCGGTCAAAGCGCCCTGGACAAGTTGATTGAGGTTGATGCTCATTGAGAATGCTTCCGTGAAAGGCGTTACTGCAATCGCCGGAATTAGGCGTGCCGATTATAGGTTCGGGTTCCGGCGCGTCATCGGGGCGGGATTAACAATCGGATTTATCTCAGTGAGCGGCGCTTTAGGAGCGCGCATCAAAAATTCCCGATCGATCCCGAAAAGAACGGTGCCTCTACACGGCCGATCCGTGCGCGGCCTATGATTCCTGAATTCGAGATGACGCCCGGACGGCCGATCCGCCGAAAGCGCTGTTGCGCGCGTCCGACAGCGACGAATCACCGCAGAAGGAGAGCGACGATGTCCGATCCCGCCGATCGCCCGTTCGGGCAAACCCACGAGGTCACGAATCAGGCGTCGCCGCTCGTCGGCTATGACGCGTTCGCCTTCGATCCGGCGCTCGTCGCCGCCGTCGGACGCGAAGGCGCGCATTGGCATGTGCAGACGCTTTCGCGCGACGGGATGGCGCTGACGCAGCCGGACGTCGTCGCGCTGGCCGAGCTCGCCAACCGCCACGAGCCCGAACTCGCGACGCACAGTCCGCGCGGCGAGCGCATCGACGCCATCGAGTTTCATCCGGCGTGGCATGAACTGCTGCGGCGGCTGCGCCATGAGGGATTGCACGCGATGCCGTTCGAGCCGTCCGCGCGCGCCGGATCGATGGCCGCGCGCTGCGCCGGCTACTATCTGCACGGCCAGCTCGAATCGGGCTCGCTGTGCCCGATCACGATGACCTTCGCGAGCATCCCCGTTCTGCGCAACGAACCCGACCTGTTCGCGCGCGTTTCGCATGCGCTGCTTTCGCGCGAACACGATCCGCGCGACATTCCGCTCGAAGCCGGCAAGCATTCGATGATGATCGGCATGGGCATGACCGAGAAACAGGGCGGCTCCGACGTGCGCAGCAACCGCACGCGCGCGCACGCCATCGACAGAAACGGCGCGACGGGACGCGGAGGCGCTTATCGGCTGGTCGGTCACAAGTGGTTCTTCTCCGCGCCGCAATGCGACGCGCATCTCGTGCTCGCGCGCACCGCCGACGAAGGCGGCCTGTCGTGCTTCTACGTGCCGCGTTTCGCGCCGGACGGCCGCAAGAACGCGGTCCAGATCCAGCGCCTGAAGGACAAGCTCGGCAACCGCTCGAACGCGAGCAGCGAAGTGGAGTTTCTCGATGCTTACGGCGTGATGATCGGCGACGAGGGACGCGGCGTGCCGACCATCATCGAGATGGCGAATTTCACGCGGCTCGATTGCGTGATCGGCAGTGCGGCGCTGATGCGCGCGGCGCTCGTCCAGGCGATTCATCACGCGCGGCAGCGCAGCGCGTTCGGCGCGCATCTCGTCGATCAGCCGCTGATGCGCAACGTGCTCGCCGATCTCGCGCTCGAATCCGAAGCCGCGACGGTGCTGTTCATGCGGCTCGCGGGCGCGTTCGAGCAGAGCGCCGCGCCAGGCGGAGCGCTCGCCGAACGCGCGTGGCGGCGCATCGTCACGCCCGCCGCGAAATTCTGGGTCTGCAAGCGCGCGCTCGAATTCACCGGCGAAGCGATGGAAGTCTGGGGCGGCAACGGCTATGTCGAAACCGGGCCGATGGCGCGTTTCTATCGCGAGGCGCCGGTCAATTCGATCTGGGAAGGCTCGGGCAACGTGATGTGCCTCGACGTCCTGCGCGCGTTCGAGCGCGAGCAGGACGCCGCGCACGCGCTCATCGACGACTGGAAGACGACGGCGGGCGCGCATCCGGCGCTGGCGGGCGCGCTGTCGTCGCTGATTGCGATGCTGACGGACGATCCGTCGATCCGGGAAGCGTCGGCCCGGCGCATCGCGCAGCAATTGACGTTGTGCGCGCAGGGCGTGCTGCTCGCGCGGCACGCGCCGCAGGATGTCGCCGATGCGTTCATCGAATCGCGTCTTGGCGACGCGCGCGGCGAAAACGGGCGCGTGTACGGCACGCTGCCCGGACGCTTCGATCACGCGGCGATCGTCACGCGGGCGTTCGCCGCCTGAGAAAGCGTCAGCGGATCGCCCGCCCCGCTTCCCTCAACGGCTCCTCGTTCTCCAGCCGATACACCCACGACAGCAATTCCGCGACCGCCTGATACAAGGCGGGCGGAATGTGCGCGTCGAGATCGACCTGCATCAGCAGCGACACCATTTCCGGCGATTCGTGCACGTACAGCCCCGCTTCCTTCGCGCGCTGCACGATCATGTCCGCGACGATGCCGTAGCCCTTCGCGACGACGCGCGGCGTCGCCTCGCGATTGCCCGCGTCGTAGGCGAGCGCCGTCGCCTGCCTGCGCGTGTACGGCGGATGATCCGGGCCGCTCATGTTTCACTCCCATCGCCGTGCGGCGGGTGGAACAGATGTTCGAGCGGCGAGCGCACCGGCTTTTTCGCGGCGGTCTTGTCGCCGGAAAGCGCGAGATCGGTCGTGCCGTCCATCGAACGCACGGACAGCGACGCGAGCGCGATGCCCGCCGCTTCGAGCTGACGCGCGAACGCGGCGCCGTCGGCGGCGAGACGGCGCGCGCCCGCGTCGCCCGCCTTGATGCGCGTGACGAGCTTGTCGCCCGACAGCACCAGTTCGGCGTCGACGGTGCCGAGCGCGGGCAGCGACAGCGTGATGCGCGTGCGCCAGGCGCGTTCGTCGGCGGCGTCGTCGGAAGCGCGCTGATCGCGCGGTTCGCGGGCGACTTCCCACTCGAAGCGCGTGCCGGGCCACGCCTCGCCCTGCCAGCGGAATTGCTCGTTCGCGAGCACGTCGAGTTGCTGACGCACGACATTGAGCGTCGCCGGATGGATGCCCGCCGCGAGCGACGCCTGCAGCGCCGATTCGTGCCGACTCGGTTGCGCCGTCTGCGCGTTGGCGCCGTTCGCGGTTCCGTTCTGCGAATTCGAGAGCTCGGACGGCGACGCATCCCGCACCGACGCCGCGAGCGCGGCCGCCTGCTGCGGCGTCTGCGGCGTCGCGATCGGGCGGCCGTGGAAATCCGGCAGATCGGGCGCGAGCTGCGGCGCGCGGGCATCGTCGAGGCCGGTGTCGGCCGGCGTGACGGCGTTGGCGAGCTCGAACGGCAGGGACATCGAACGGGCATCGACGCGCGCCTGCGGTTCGTTGCCGAGCGACGCCGCGCTGCGCTGGCCCGCGAGCCATTGCACCAGATGCGATTCGTAGAAAAGCCCGCTTTCGCCGACGGTCCTTGCGAGCGCCGTCGCCAGCGCGGCGGCGGGCAGCGGCGGCAGATTCTGCGTCGCGGCGCGCGCGGCCGCCACGGCGGCGGCATTGGAGGAGAAAGCGGTATCGAAGAGGCCGGTCGTGAGCGCGGCGAAGGCGCTCGCGGGGCGCGGCGGCGTCGGCCAGAGCGGGGCGTCGCCAGTCAGCGCGGGCGTCGCGCCGCCGAAGCGCGAAATCACGTCGAGCGTGCGCGCGACGCTGGAAAGCTCGGTTTGCGCCGACGCCGCCGGTCCCGCCGCCACGGCGGGCGCGCCGACGGTCTGCGGCATGTCCGGCTGCGTCGTCTGCCCGACGCTCGTGCCCGTCACGCCGCTGCCGCTCACGCCGCCCGGCGCGCGAATCGCGGACATCAGGAGCTCGGTGCGGCTGGCGAGCAACGATGCGATCGCAGAATCGAGTCCAGTCATGCCCCCATCCTCGTAAGCGCCGGCCGGATCGTCCGGCTGGCGCGGAACCGCGGCTAGCGCAGTCCGATCATTTTCTTCAGTACGCGGGCCGGGCTGTTGACCGTGAAGAGCGCGGACAGGCGCGCGAGACTCGGCGAGGTCAGATCGCGGATCGCGGCGTCGTCGGCGAGAATCTTCTTCACGAGGTCCAGCTTGCGTGCGCGGGCGGTTTCGTCGAGATCCGAACCGGTATCGACTTCCTTCAGGCGGTCGACCAGCTCGCGATAGGTGCCCTGCAACGCCTTCAGCTCGCTCCATTCGCCACCGCGCGCGGCCACCAGCATCTGACCGGAAACCGCCGCAATGGCCTCGTAGTGGGCGAAATATTCTTGTGTCGTCTTCATTCTTTCGAGGCAGTCGACGCTCATACCCGTCATGCGGGCACGGCGGTCATTTGCGCCACTTCCTGTCCAATTCCGACCCAGGCTTCTTCCAGCGTCGCGAGCAGGCCGTCGACTTCGACGAGCATCGACTCGTTCTGCTTGATGTTCGCCTCGAGCAGCCGGCGCGTCATATACGTGTACAGCGCGTCCAGCCGTTGCGCGATCTCGCCGCCCGCATCCTTGTTGAGCGCCTGCTGCAATCCGCTCTCGATGATGCTGATGGCCTTGCCGATCGCCGCGCCGCGCGCGCCGACGTTGTTCTGCTGCAGATGCATGCGCGCCTGCGCGATCGCCTGACGCGCGCCTTGATACAGCATCACGATCAGCCTGTGCGGGCTCGCTCCGATCACCCCTGTCTGAACGCCCACGCGTGCGTAGGCGCTGGCTCCTGCGTGTCCTGGGGAATACATCTCTCGGGTTCTCCTTATGCGATGCCGCAGCGTGCGCGGGCTCCAAGCGGACGCCGTGCCGCTCGTCCTGATCCGTGTGGGTCCGGTAAAACCGGTGAGAGACGAGCGTGCCGCCCGCCTCAAGCGGGCGAACCATCGTTCGCCGTGCCGTTACCGGGGTTATCGGAAAAACGCGGCAAAGCTTTAGGACTCAAGGCTCTAGAGCAATCGCGAGGATCGAGGGACGGATCGTGTGAAGACCGTCAGACGGAGATCTGCATGATGTCGTTGTAGGCCGACACGAGCTTGTTGCGCACCTGCAGGCCGAACTGCAGGCCGACGTTCGCCTTCTGCATGTCGACCATCACGTCGTTGAGCGACACGTTCGGCGCGCCGATTTCGAATGCGTGCGCCTCGCCGAGTGCCTTGTTCTGGTTGTCGCTGATCTTGTCGATGGACGATTTCAGCGCGTCGGCGAAGCTGCCGGCGCTCGCCGCGCCCGATGTCCCGCTCTGCCCCATGACGGCGCCCGACGCGACGGACGCGGCGTTTGCGGCGCCGGTGCCGCCGGCGGCTTGCGACGCCATCGACTGAATGGCCGACATAGCCGAGGAAAGCGGATTGATCGGAAAGTTCATGTTGACTCCGGATGACAGGAAATAACGGGTGCCGCTCGTGGCGGAGACCCGATGCCCGGCCCGCATTTGCGGAGGTTCGCCGAGTACGAAAAAGATTAGCAGCCGGCGGTTTTTCAAAGCGCGGGAAGAACGGGGAAAACCCCGCTCTATTCGCCGAATCGACTTGCAATCTTCTGCGGATAATCCCCATCGTGAAAAGTCCTCCACCGCCGCTTACATGGAAGCGGGAAGCGGCGGAGGGGAACCTCAGGATTCGGAGCTTCGACGCTAAATGGAAACGCCCAACAACTCACTCATCACGCCCGACGCCAGAATGGGCCTGGCGGGCGCACAGCCGGGCGCAGCCGGAACGGCCACCGCCGGCGCGAGCCTCGCGGGCGGCGCGGGAGCCGACTTCGGCGGCTTCGCGCAGCGCATGCCGATGCTCAACCAGTTCCGCTCGAATCCGCGCGTGCCGCTCATCGTGGCCGTCGCGATTCTGGTGATGGTGGTCGCGGGCCTCGTCATGTGGTCGCGCCAGCCGGACTATCGCGTGCTCTTTTCCAATCTGTCAGACCGGGACGGCGGCGCAATCGTTGCCGCGCTCCAGCAGGGCAACATTCCGTACAAGCTCTCCGACGGCGGCGGCGCCATTCTCGTGCCGGCCGAGCAGGTGCACGAAACGCGTCTGCGTCTCGCGAGCCAGGGCTTGCCGAAGGCCGGCTCGGTCGGCTTCGAGCTGATGGACAACCAGAAGTTCGGCATCAGCCAGTTCGCCGAGCAGGTCAACTATCAGCGCGCGCTGGAAGGCGAGCTGGAGCGCACGATCGGCTCGATTTCGTCGGTGAAGTCGGCGCGCGTGCATCTGGCGATTCCGAAGCCTTCCGTCTTCGTGCGCGACAAGGAACTGCCGACCGCCTCAGTGATGGTCAATCTGTACCCCGGCCGCGTGCTCGACGAAGGCCAGGTGGTGGCGATCACGCACATGGTGGCGTCCGGCGTCGCGGACATGCCGGTCAAGAACGTGAACATCGTCGATCAGGACGGCAACCTGCTGACGAGCCAGAACGCCGCGAACGGCCTCGACGCATCGCAACTGAAGTATGTGCAGCAGATCGAGCACAACACGCAAAAGCGCATCGACGCGATCCTCGCGCCGCTCTTCGGCGCCGGCAACGCGCGTTCGCAGGTCAGCGCCGACATCGACTTCTCGAAGCTCGAGCAAACGGCCGAAAGCTACGGCCCGAACGGGAACCCGCAGAACACGGCGATCCGCAGCCAGCAGTCGAGCGAGTCGAGCGAATCCGGCGGCAGCAGCATCGGCGGCGTGCCGGGCGCGCTGTCGAACCAGCCGCCGCAGCCGGCATCCGCGCCGGTCGACGCAGCGGCATCGGGCGCGGCGGGCGCATCGGCGAAAACGGGTCCGCAGAATCAGCGCAAGGACACGACGACGAACTACGAAGTCGATCGCACCGTGCGTCACTACGAGCAGGCGACGGGCGGCATCAAGCGTCTGTCGGTGGCGGTGGTCGTGAACTACGAGAAGAAGGTCGATGCGAAGGGCAACGTCACGATGACGCCGCTTGCCGCCGACAAGCTCGCGCAGGTCCAGCAGCTCGTGAAGGACGCGATGGGCTTCGACGACAAGCGCGGCGACTCGGTGAACGTCGTGAACAGCGCGTTCTCCGCCGATCTGAACGCGACGCCCGACGTGCCGTGGTGGAAGACGCCGGAATCGATCGGCATGGGCATTCAGGCGGCGAAGTATCTGGGCATCGGCATCGTCGGTCTGTTCCTGTACTTCAGCATGGTGAAGCCGGCGATGAAGCGCGCCTTCCCGCCGCCGCCCGAAGCCGCGCCGACGCTCGCCGTACCGGACGAACTCTCGCTGCTCGACGGCCCGTCGCTCGACGGCGGCGGCACGGCGAAGCTGGAAGACGAAGACAAGGATGCCGAGGTGAGTCTCCTCGGTCATGAAAGCAAGAAAGCCAAATTCGACCGCAATCTCGACTACGCGCGCATGGTCGCGCGTCAGGATCCGAGAATCGTTGCGACGGTCGTAAAGAACTGGGTGTCCGATGAACGCTGAAGGCCTGAATAAAGCCGCTCTCCTCCTGATGTCGATCGGCGAGGAAGAAGCCGCCGAAGTTTTCAAGTATCTCGCCCCGCGCGAGGTGCAGAAGATCGGCGCGACGATGGCGGCCCTGAAAAACGTGACGCGCGAGCAGCTCGACAACGTGCTGACCGAATTCGTGAGCGAAGCCGAGCAGCACACGGCGCTTTCGCTGGATTCGAGCGAGTACATCCGCTCCGTGCTGACGAAGGCGCTCGGCGAAACCAAGGCCGGCGCGCTGATCGACCGTATCCTGCAGGGCAGCGATACGAGCGGCATCGAAGGCCTGAAGTGGATGGACTCGGGCGCGGTCGCGGAACTCATCAAGAACGAGCATCCGCAGATCATCGCGACGATCCTCGTTCACCTGGACCGCGATCAGGCGTCGGAAATCGTGTCGCTGTTGTCCGACCGCCTGCGCAACGACGTGCTCCTGCGCATCGCGACGCTCGACGGCATCCAGCCCGCCGCGCTGCGCGAACTCGACGACGTGCTGACGACGCTGCTCTCCGGCAGCGACAACCTG
Source organism: Caballeronia sp. ATUFL_F1_KS4A (assembly GCF_023630905.1). Classification (NCBI taxonomy): domain Bacteria; kingdom Pseudomonadati; phylum Pseudomonadota; class Betaproteobacteria; order Burkholderiales; family Burkholderiaceae; genus Caballeronia; species Caballeronia sp. ATUFL_F1_KS4A. The sequence goes on from NZ_JALQEB010000018.1 coordinate 96,640, forward strand.
AAGCGCGCGCCGATGGGCGGCATCCGCACGGCGGCCGAGATTCTCAACTTCATGTCGAGCAATCACGAAGAAGGCGTCATCGCGAACGTGCGCGAATACGACGCCGAGCTCGCGCAGAAGATCATCGACCAGATGTTCGTGTTCGAGAACCTGCTCGATCTGGAAGACCGCGCGATCCAGCTTCTGCTGAAGGAAGTGGAATCGGAAACGCTGATCGTGTCGCTCAAGGGCGCGCAGCCGGCGCTGCGCCAGAAGTTCCTGTCGAACATGTCGCAGCGCGCGGCCGAACTGCTCGCCGAAGACCTCGATTCGCGCGGTCCGGTGCGCGTGTCGGAAGTCGAGCAGCAGCAGCGCAAGATTCTGCAGATCGTCCGCAATCTCGCGGAAAACGGTCAGATCCAGTTAGGCGGCAAGGCCGAGGACGCATATGTCTAACACCCGCGCGCAAAAGGCTCCGGTCTCGGCGTATCAGCGCTGGGAAATGGCGTCGTTCGATCCCGTCGAGATCAAGGTCGACAACAGCGCGGCGGAACAGGCCGCGCTCGAAGCGCACCTGCGCCGCGTCGAGGACGACGCGTATCAGCAAGGTCTCGCGAAAGGGCACGTCGCGGGGCAGGCGCTTGGGTATCAGGCGGGTTACGAGCAAGGTCAGGCGAAGGGTTTCGAGGACGGCCGCAAGGAAGCGCTCGCGCAGGCCGCGCGTCTCGCCGAGATCGCCGATGCGTTCAAGACCGCCCTGCAAGCCGCCGATGCGGCCATCGCGGAATCGCTCGCGGAACTCGCGGTCGATATCGCGCAGCAGGTCGTGCGCCAGCATCTCGCACTCGATCCGACGGCGCTCGTCGCCGTGGCGCGCGAAGTCATCGCGTCCGAGCCGGAGCTGTGCGGCGCGCCGACGCTCATCGTCAATCCGGCCGACATGGCTATCGTCGATGCGTATCTGAAGGACGAACTCGAAGCCGCCGGCTGGACCGTGCGGCCCGATCCGGAAGTCGAGCGCGGCGGCTGCAAGGCGCACGCCGCAACCGGTGAAATCGATGCGACCAACGTGTCGCGCTGGGAGCGCGTCGTGGCCGCGTTGGGGAGAAGCAAGCCGTGGTAAATCAACGGATCACGCAGGACGGTCTGAGCGAACTCGAACAGGAACTCGCGCGGGCGTCGTTCGGCCCGCTCGCCGAAGAGCGCGCGGAAGACGAATCGCCCGACGAACTCGCCGCGCGCACCATCGCCGAACTGGCCGGTATCGCGGGCAATCCGCACATCGACACGTGGCGCGACAAGCTCGACGCGCTGCGCTCGCGCAATGCGATCGCGAAGCCGCTGCGTCCGTGCGGACGTCTCACGCGCGCCGCCGGTCTCGTGCTCGAAGCGGTCGGCCTGAAGATGGGCGTCGGCTCCGAATGCATCATCGAGCTCCCGCCGGGCAGCGCGATTCCGACCGCCGAAGCCGAAGTCGTCGGTTTCGCGGGCGACAAGCTCTTTCTCATGCCGACGACCGAAGTCGCCGGCCTGTTGCCGGGCGCGCGCGTGTATCCGCTGGAAAGCGCGCCGATCAACGATCCGATGGCGGGCGCGAAGCGTCTGCCGGTCGGCTGGGAAATGCTCGGCCGCGTGGTCGACGCGTCCGGCCGTCCGCTCGACGGGCTCGGCCCGCTCGGCGCCAAGGTCGATGCGCCGCTGGCGGGTCCGGTCATCAATCCGCTGAATCGCGAGCCGATCCACAAGGTGCTCGACGTCGGCGTGCGCGCGATCAACTCGCTGCTGACGGTCGGACGCGGCCAGCGCATGGGCCTGTTCGCGGGTTCGGGCGTCGGCAAGTCGGTTCTGCTCGGCACGATGGCGCGCTACACGAGCGCGGAAGTCATCGTGATCGGGCTGATCGGCGAACGTGGCCGCGAAGTGAAGGAATTCATCGAGCAGATTCTGGGCGAGGACGGACTCGCGCGCTCGGTCGTCGTGGCCGCGCCTGCCGACGTGTCGCCGGTGCTGCGGATGCAGGCCGCCGCGTACACGACCTCGCTCGCCGAATATTTCCGCGATCAGGGCAAGCACGTCCTGATGCTGATGGATTCGCTCACGCGTTACGCGATGGCCCAGCGCGAGATCGCGCTCGCCATCGGCGAGCCGCCCGCGACCAAAGGCTATCCGCCGTCGGTGTTCGCGAAGCTGCCGGCGCTCGTCGAGCGCACCGGCAATGGTCCCGAAGGCGGCGGCTCGATCACGGCGTTCTACACCGTGCTCACCGAAGGCGACGATCAGCAGGATCCGATCGCCGACTCGGCGCGCGCGATTCTGGACGGCCATATCGTGCTGAACCGCTCGCTCGCGGAAGCCGGGCACTATCCGGCGATCGACATCGAGCAGTCGATCAGCCGCGTGATGACGTCGATCATCGACGACAAGCATCTCGAACGCGTGCGTCTCTTCAAGCAGATGCTGTCGCGCTATCAGCGCAACAAGGATCTCATCAACGTGGGCGCGTATTCGAGCGGACGCGACCAGTTGCTCGACCGCGCCATCGCGCTGTATCCGCGCATGGAGTCGTTTTTGCAGCAAGGCTTTCGCGAAGAGGCGCCGTTCGAGCCGAGCATCGCGATGTTGAATCAACTGTTCGAATAGTTTTCGACTAGTATCCGAAGCATTCGTCACAAGAAAGCACAAAGACCTTACGGGACCGCCACGCCATGTCGAAGAATCTGCCGATCAACACCCTCATCGAACTCGCCGAAGAGGAACTCGATAACGCCACGAAGAAGCTCGGCAAGCTTCAGCAGGAACGCAACGAGATCGAAACGCAACTGAACGCGCTCGTGACGTATCGCGACGAGTATCACGCGCGTTTCACGGCGTCGGCGCAGCAAGGCACGACGGCGCAGACGCTGCGCAATTTCCAGGCTTTCGTCGATACGCTCGACAGCGCCATCGCGCAGCAGCGCACGCTGCTCCTGATGGCCGATCAGCGCATCGAGGCGGCGAAACCCGACTGGCGTCTCAAGAAACAGAAGCTCGGCAGCTACGAAGTGCTGGCCGCACGCGGCGAGGCGATCCTCGCGAAGAAGGCCGCGCGCGTCGAGCAGCGCGAATCCGACGAACACGCCGCCAAGGTGCTGCGCATGCGCGCCGAGCGGGCTTCGTCGTAATCCATTCATCGATATTTCCAGAGGCTCAGCATGTCCTCCGTTTCTCTTCTCGGCGCGCTTTCCGGCGCCACGTCATCGGGCAACTCCGCGGCGCAGCGCGCGGCGAGCGCCGGCGCGTCGTTCGGCAAGACGCTCCAGGGCATCACCGACCGCGCCAACGCCGACGCACAAGCGGCTCAGGCGTTCGCGGATTCGTCCGCCGACACATCGAGCGTGCACGACGCGCCGAAGCCTTCCGACGACGCATCGAAGAGCGACGACGCATCCGATGCTCAGGCCGCCGCGAAGCCCGACGAGACGGACGCGCCGAAAGAGGCATCGAAGCCTGCGGACAAGACGAATACGGCCGACGCGTCGAAGCCGGCGTCGGGCTCGTCATCGGATGCGGCCGCCGCTGCGCAAGCGAAAGCCCGCGCGGACGCCGCGAACGAAGCCGACGCCGACTCGGACGATACCGAGTCCGCGCTCGCCGATGCGGCCGACGCTGCATCGCTCGTCACGACGACCGCATCGACCGACGACGACAAAGCGACGGACACGACGCACAAGAGCAGCGATGCGAAGTCGGCGCAGGACGCGCTGGCCGCCGCGCTCGCCTCGATGAACAACACGCAGCCCGCGAATGCCGCGGCGAACGGTTCGGTCGGGACGGCGCGCGAGGGCGGGAAAGGCGACGATCAGGGCGGCCTCTTCGCGAAAGGCGGAAAGGGCGCGAGCCTGCCCGGGCTGACGGCGAATGCGAAGGCCGGCGACAAGGCTGTCGACGCAGCCGCGCTCGCATCCGCGCAAACCGCGCCGGCGATATCCGCCGACGCCGCGACCGCCGCCTACAAGCAAGCCGCCGACGCGGCCGCGCACGCGGTCGCGATGCAGACGGCATCGGCGGGTTCGGCGGTGTCGAGTCCGCAGGGCGCGATGGCATCGGCGACCAGCGCCGCGATCGCACCGCACGTTGGCGGCTCCGGCTGGGACGACGCGTTCAGTCAGAAGGTCGTGTTTCTGTCGAAGGCGGATCAGCAAAGCGCGGAATTGACGCTGAATCCGAAAGATCTCGGGCCGTTGCAGGTGACGCTGCAGGTCTCCGATAACCACGCGCACGCGCTGTTCGTGTCGCAGCATGCGCAGGTGCGCGAAGCGATCGAAGCCGCGATGCCGAAGCTGCGCGAAGCGATGGAAGCGAACGGCATCAGTCTCGGAAGCGCGTCCGTCGCCGATGGCTTCACGCGCCAGTCGCAGCAACAAAGCGGTGACGGCCGCTCGGGATCGGGCGGCGGCGGCCGTGCGTCGGGCGGAATCGGTGGGCTGGGCGGCGTGAGCGCCGACGATTCCGTTGCGGCGAGTATCAACGTGCCCGTGCGACGCACGGTCGGACTCGTCGATACGTTCGCCTGATCCTTCTCAGCGCCTCACGCCGCACATTCGGCGCGCAGGCGCTCGACGACGACGATGTAATGCCGGGGGCATCGTCCGTTGAAAGGCCACCGGCGTGATGACGAACATGCCGACGAAATGCGCGACGCCGCGCAGCGGCGCGTTCATCGGGAAGTCGAGCACATGCGACGACGCCGACGTGATGTCGATGCCGCACGCGAGCACGCTGGAGACGAGCGCCGCAAAAAGCAGCGCGCGCAGGAGATAGAGGCCGCGCAGCGGGACGTGCGTGAAACGCACGACGATGCCGAGCGCGATCGCGGGTGCGGCGATGAGCAGAAGCGCGGCGAAAAGCGCGTGCAGCACGCTCCTCCGATGCAGCACGCCGACGAGCGTCTGCGCGCCGGCGAGTCCGCCGATGACCGCGGGCCAGCCGCACGGCGCGTCAGCATGAGAGCCGCCATCGCGACGCCCGAAGGCGGCCAGATCGACGCGGCGCTCGCCAGATGGAAACCGGCCGAGGCCAGTCAATCGCGACTCAAACGACGATCAGCGTTCTCCCAATTGGCGGACTTTTCTCAAAGTCTCGGCATCGTCCTGAGACAGAACACAGCATGAGTGCAACATTTAGTATTCCTCTGATGGCGGTCTGAAGGGCGCTCCTAGAATCTGCGCGACTCGTCTCCTTTGCCGCCGCGCAGCAACATGCGCGACGCTTTGTCATGCGCGCATTCGTTTCACTGCTGCTGGCTTTCTGCCTGCACGTCCCTTTTTCCGACGCCTTCGCCCAAGGTTCGTCATCGCCCGTAATCGACGCCGCGCCCAAGTCCCGGCCGCGGATCGCGCTGGTTTTGCGACTATGTCCGGCGGGCGCTGGATCTCAACGAAGGCGATGCCTACGACGCGCACGAAATCAACGAACGCCTCGCGCGCCTCGAAACGAGCGGCTACTTCAAGAGCGTCTCGCACGAATTCGTCCACGAGGACGGCGTGAACCGCCCGCGCGTGAACCCGGCGGAAAAGAGCTGGGGATCCAACTTCCTGCTGTTCTCGCTCGGCGGCTTCCGACATCTGGCGGCGTATGGCGTCAATCAGTTCTCCGGGAACTACGTGTTCTACAGCCAGCAGACGTACCAGTTTCGCGTGGCGTCGCCGAACGGAACGGCGGTGAACGACGTGTATCTCGGCACGATGGCCGAAGCCGGCAACGCAACGTTCGAGCGCAGCGCACTTCGCATGGGCGATCTGAAGAAGAGCCTCAGCGTGTTCGTCGGCGCGACGACCGCGCTCGGCCCGGCCTATCACGGCTACGCGATCGCGCCGGGCGGCATTCCAAGCGTCTATCTCCAGTTCGGCGCGAAGTTCTGAGGCCGACGTGGCCCGCGCGCGCATTTCTTACAACAACAACCACATGACTTCATGAACAAAACCTGGCTTGCATCGTATCCATCCGGCGTGCCTGCCGAGATCGAATCCGACCGATACCGCTCCGTCACCGACCTGCTCGAGCAGAGCTTCCGCCTTTACGCCGGGAAACCGGCGTTCGCGTGCATGGGAGCGTCCATCAGTTACGCGAAGCTCGACGCGCTTTCGCGCGACCTCGCCGCGTGGCTGCAGTCGACCGGCCTGCGCAAAGGCGCGCGCGTCGCGATTATGATGCCCAACGTGCTGCAATATCCGGTCGCGCTCGCGGCGATCCTGCGCGCGGGCTACGTCGTCGTGAACGTGAATCCGCTCTACACGCCGCGTGAGCTCGAACATCAGCTGAAGGACAGCGGCGCCGAAGCGATCATCCTGCTCGACAACTTCGCGGCGACGCTGCAAGCGGTCGTGCACGAGACGACCATCAGACACGTAGTCGTCGCGACGCTGGGCGACTTGCTCGGCGCGAAAGGATGCCTCGTGAACTTCGTCGCGCGGCATGTCAAAAATCTGGTGCCCGCATGGAACCTGCCCGGCCACACGGCGTTCAACGCGGCGCTCGCCCGCGGCAGGCACATGGCGTTCACGCCGGTCGAGCAGCAGCCGGACGACATCGCCCTTCTGCAGTACACGGGCGGCACGACGGGCGTGGCGAAGGGCGCCGTGCTGCCGCATCGCAGTCTGATCGCCAACATGCTGCAGACGCAGGCGTGGCTCGAACCGGCCCGCGCGCAGCAGCCCACGTCCGGACAACTCACGACGGCCATCGCGTTGCCGCTCTATCACGTCTTCGCGCTGACGGCGTGCGGACTGCTGACGATCCAGACCGGCGCATTGGGCGTGCTGATCCCGAATCCGCGCGACATCGGCGGCATGATCCGGACGCTGCGGCGCTATCGCATCACGATGTTCCCGGCGGTGAACACGCTCTACAACGCGATGCTCGATCACCCGGATTTCGCGCAGCTCGATTGCTCGCGGCTCTTCGCGGCTGTCGGCGGCGGTGCGCCGGTGCAGCAGGCCGTGGCGCAGCGCTGGCTCGAAAAGACGGGCGTGCCGATCATCGAAGGCTACGGCCTGACCGAGACGACCGCGTGCGTGACTTGCAACCCGGCGGACTCGACGCAGCGTGGCGGCACGATCGGCTTGCCGCTGCCGTCGACGGAAGTTTCGATCCGCGATGACGCAGGCAACGAAGCCGCGCCCGGCGAACCCGGCGAGTTGTGCATTCGCGGGCCACAGGTCATGGCGGGCTACTGGAATCGTCCGGACGAGACGGCGCACGTCATGACGGCCGACGGCTTCTTCAAGTCGGGCGATATCGCCGTGGTGGATGAACACGGCTTCCTGAAGATCGTCGATCGCAAGAAAGACATGATCCTGGTCTCGGGCTTCAACGTCTATCCGAACGAGATCGAGGACGTGGTCGCCGCGCATCCCGGCGTGTTCGAGGCGGCGGCGGTCGGCGTGCCCGACCGTCATTCCGGCGAGTCCGTGAAGATTTTCGTCGTGCGGCGCGACCCGGCCCTCACCGAGGCCGATCTGATCGCGCATTGCAAGGAGCGCCTGACGGGCTACAAGCGGCCCAAGGCAGTCGAGTTCCGCGAGAGTCTGCCCAAGAGCAATATCGGAAAGGTTTTGCGCAGGGAACTGCGCGATGGAACCGCGTGAGCGCGGAAGGAAGAAAGACGTGAAGCAATTCGTTTCGATGAAAGAGGTTGCGGCGGTGGCCATGCTGGCGCTCGCACGCCATGCCCGCGCCGACGACGCGCCGCCGCTAACGCCGCACACGCAGGAAGCGCGAGCGCGCCGGCCGAATCGCCGTGGAAGGCTTCGATCGGCTTTCGCCGCGCTGAATTACCGCTTCTGAGCGGTTCCCCGGCGCGCCACTGCGCCGGGCTCTCCCTTCCCTTTTCTTTCCCCGCGCGGGCGCAATGCCCGCGCCGGCCTCAAGTTTTCCGTCCGAAAAGCCGAGATAGGTATCGAAGAGCGGGTCCGCGCAGGCCCGGAGCAATCGAACGGAATAGCCAGAAAACCCCCCTCTGTTCGACCCATCGCTTTACACCGCGATAGCCAACAATTCACCCTATCGAAAGAGGCACGCATTTTCATGGCTACCACGACCGCAAACCAGCAACCCATCGTTCCCGCGAAAGGCGGGAAGCTCAAAAAGATCCTGATCATCGCCGTCGGCGCGATCGTGCTGCTCGGCGCGGGCGCCGGTGGCGCGTACTTCTTCGTCGGGAAGAATCATGGTCCGGCCAAGCCGGCGCCGGAGCCGCCGCCCGTGTTCTTCCCGCTCGAATCGCTGACGGTGAATCTCCAGTCGGACGACGGCGCCATGCACTATCTCCGCGCCGGCCTCACGCTCAAGCTGAAGGACGAAAAGGTCCAGTTGCTCGTCACCGAGCACATGCCGGAAGTCCGCAGCCATGTGCTGCTTCTGCTTTCCGGCAAGCGCCCGGACGATCTCGCGACCGTCGACGGCAAGAAGCAGCTTGCCAACGAACTGCGCGCGTCGGTCGAAACCGCGGCGAGCACGGCGGAGAAACCGGTGCGCGTCGAGGAAGTGCTGTTCACCGAATTCGTCGTTCAGTAACGCCGCATCAGCGAGTAAAGAGTCATGGGCCACGAAGAGTTCATGTCGCAGGAGGAGGTCGATGCCCTCCTCAAGGGCGTCACCGGCGAGATCGATCAGGAAGCTGACGAGAAAAAGCCCGCCGGCGTACGTCCGTACAACATTGCGACGCAGGAACGCATCGTCCGCGGCCGGATGCCCGGCCTCGAAATCATCAACGACCGCTTCGCGCGTCTCATGCGCGTGGGCATCTTCAACTTCATGCGGCGCTCGGCGGAAATTTCCGTCGGTCCGGTGAAGGTGCAGAAATACAGCGAATTCACGCGCAATCTGCCGATCCCGACCAATCTGAACCTGGTCCATGTGAAGCCCTTGCGCGGCACGTCGCTGTTCGTGTTCGACCCGAATCTCGTGTTCTTCGTGGTCGATAACCTTTTCGGCGGCGACGGGCGTTTTCATACGCGCGTCGAAGGCCGCGAGTTCACGCAAACCGAGCAGCGCATCATCGCGAAACTGCTGAATCTCGTGTTCGAGCATTACGCGACGTCGTGGCGCAGCGTGAAGCCGCTGCAGTTCGAATACATGCGCTCGGAGATGCACACGCAGTTCGCCAACGTGGCGACGCCGAACGAAATCGTCATCGTGACGCAGTTCACGATCGAGTTCGGCTCGACGGGCGGCACGCTGCACATCTGCATGCCGTACTCGATGATCGAGCCGATCCGCGACGTGCTTTCCTCGCCGATTCAGGGCGAAGCGCTCGAAGTGGACCGCCGCTGGGTGCGCGTGCTGTCGCAGCAAGTGCAGTCGGCGGAAGTGGAACTGACGGTGGATCTCGCCGAGATCCGCTCGTCGTTCGAGCAGATTCTGAACATGCGCGTAGGCGATGTGCTGCCGATCGACATTCCGGAGCAGGTCGTCGCGAAGGTGGACGGCGTGCCGGTGATGGAATGCGGCTACGGAATGTTTAATGGTCAATACGCGCTGCGCGTGCAAAAGATGATCAGCGCGAGCGATACGATGAAGGAAGGTGGATATGAGTGACCTGATGCAGAACGACGCGCCCGGCGCGCCGGAAAAAGGTGAAGAGCTGATGCTGGACGACTGGGCGAGCGCGCTCGCCGAGCAGAACGGCAACGAAGCGCCGGTGGCCGCGAGCGCGGGCGTGTTCCAGCCGCTGTCGAAGGCGGCGGCGCCGTCGACGCGCAACGACATCGACATGATTCTCGACATCCCCGTGCAGATGACGGTGGAACTCGGGCGCACGAAGATCGCGATCCGCAACCTGCTGCAACTCGCGCAAGGCTCGGTCGTGGAACTGGACGGCCTCGCCGGCGAACCGATGGACGTGCTCGTGAACGGCTGCCTCATCGCGCAGGGCGAAGTGGTCGTCGTCAACGACAAGTTCGGCATTCGCCTGACCGACATCATCACGCCGTCCGAACGCATCCGGAAGTTGAATCGATGAAACGCCTGGCCGTTGCGCTGCTCTTCGCCGCGCCTCTTTTCGCCCATGCCGCCGACATGAACGCGGTGAACCACGCCGCGCAGATCGCCTCGGGCGTCGGCGCGGGCACCGCGGTGCCATCGCTCGGTTTCGGCGCGGTGTTGCAGACGCTGCTCGGACTCGTGATCGTGATTGGCTTCGTGTTCGGCTGCGCATGGCTCGCGCGCAAGTTCGGCTATCAGGGCGGCAAGCGCAGCGGTCTCGTGAAGGTCGTGGGCGGCGCATCGCTCGGCAACAAGGAACGCGTCGCGGTCGTCGAAGTCGGCGATACGTGGCTCGTGCTCGGCGCCGGTCCCGGCAACGTGCGTCTGTTGCACACGATGCCCGCAGGCTCGGCGGAAGTGGAAGGCGTCGGCGTTCCCGCGCAATCGTCGCCGCCGGCGTGCAACTTCGGGCAGCGCTTTCGCGACGCCCTCGCCGGCGAAGCGAACAAGCGGCTCCAGAAGTTCGTTTCTCCCGGCAAATAAGTCAGTCTTGCCGATGCATCGGGCGCGGTTCGCGAGGACCGCGCCCGATGTGCGTTTACGGCGCACGTTCGCAATAGAACGAGTTGGCGCGGGTTTCCCCCTCTTTTCGCCCCATCGTCCCATGCCGCGATAGCCGAGAATTCACGCTATCGAAAGAGGCAGGATTCCATGGTCATCACGTTCGTCGTTCATCAAGGTCAGCGCATTCTCGATGCCCTCGCAAGCATCGTCGGCGGGAGCAAGTAATGCAGGTGAGTCGTAACATCGTGCGCGGCGTGAAGCTCGCGCTGCCCGTCGCAATCGGCCTCGCGCCGTATCTGGCGTTCGCGCAAAGCACGGCGGGGCTGCCCGCCTTCAACACGAGTCCCGGCCCGAACGGCGGCACGACGTACTCGCTCAGCGTGCAGACGATGCTGCTGCTGACGATGCTCTCGTTCCTGCCCGCGATGGTCCTGATGATGACGAGCTTCACGCGCATCATCATCGTGCTGTCGCTGTTGCGGCAGGCGCTCGGCACCACGAGCACGCCGCCGAACCAGGTGCTCGTCGGCCTCGCGCTGTTTCTGTCGTTCTTCGTGATGTCGCCGGTTCTCGACAAGGCTTACACCGACGCATACAAGCCCTTCTCCGAAGGCCAGATCGCGATGGATCAGGCGATGACGCGCGGCGTCGCGCCCTTCAAGCAGTTCATGCTGAAGCAGACGCGCGAATCGGATCTCGCGCTGTTTGCGCGCATCTCGCACGCCGCGCCGATGAACGGACCGGAAGACGTGCCGCTTTCGCTGCTCGTGCCGTCGTTCGTCACGAGCGAATTGAAGACGGGTTTCCAGATCGGCTTCACGATCTTCATTCCGTTTCTCATCATCGACATGGTGGTGGCGAGCGTGCTGATGTCGATGGGCATGATGATGGTTTCGCCTTCGACGATCGCGCTGCCGTTCAAGCTGATGCTGTTCGTGCTCGTCGATGGCTGGCAGTTGCTGATCGGCTCGCTCGCGCAGAGCTTCGTTTCCTGATTTCGTGAGACTTTGAAATGACGCCAGAATCCGTCATGACGATGGCGCATCAGGCGATGTACGTCGCCTTGTTGCTCGCCGCGCCCTTGTTGCTGGTCGCGCTCGTCGTCGGTCTCGTGGTGAGCCTGTTCCAGGCGGCCACCCAGATCAACGAATCGACGCTCTCGTTCATTCCGAAGCTGATCGCGGTGGCGGTGACGCTCGTGATCGCCGGTCCGTGGATGCTCTCGACGCTGCTCGACTACATGCGCCACGTTTTCACGATCACGCCTGCGATCACGGGCTGAGTTTCGTTCGATGTTCTCCGTCACCTATGCGCAGCTGAACGGCTGGCTCACGGCGTTTCTGTGGCCGTTCGTGCGAATTCTCGCGCTGATCGCCACCGCGCCCGTGCTGAGCCACATGGCGATTCCGATGCGCGTGAAGATCGCGCTTGCGGCCTTCATCTCGCTGATCGTCGCGCCGACGCTGCCCGCGATGCCGCAGGCGACGGTGTTTTCGGCGGCGGGCGTGTGGATCATCGTGAATCAGTTTCTGATCGGCGCGGCGATCGGCATGGTGATGCAGATCGCGTTCGCGACCGTCGATGCAGCCGGCGAGTTCATCGGGCAGCAGATGGGCCTCGGTTTCGCGACGCTTTATGATCCGCGCGCGGGTGGCAATGCGGTGGTCGTGTCGCGCTATCTGAACACGCTGGCGATGCTCGCGTTTCTCGTCTTCGATGGCCATCTGCAGTTGATGAGTGCGCTCGTGGCGACTTTTCAGAGCGTGCCGATCGAGGCGAATGTGGTGGCGTCGGCTTCGCATGCGCAGGGATGGCGCGTGTTGGTCGGGTATGGCGCGAGCGTGTTTTCGACGGGCTTGCTGCTGGCGTTGCCGATCGTGGCGGCGCTGCTTATCGCCAATCTGGCGCTCGGCGTTTTGAATCGCGCTGCGCCGCAGATCGGGATATTTCAGGTCGGGTTTCCGGTGACGATGCTCGTCGGGCTGCTTTTGTTGCAGCTCATGGTTCCGAATCTGATGCCGTTTTTTCAGCGGGTTTTCGATGTGGGGATTGCGCAGATTGGGCGGGTTGCGGGGGCGCTTTAGTCGCTAAAGAAGCGCCTGTTGCAAGGGCGCCCGATGCTCATGCACTTTGATGATTCGATACTCGTTTTTCAACGCGCCAGCTTCGATCGATTGAATTTGGCGTAGATCGACGACGAGGACGTCGCCTTTTCCAAAGCGTTCGCCGCTATTCACTTTGCTCAGAAATACTTCGTCGTCCAATGCGGCGAAAAAAGGATATTGGCCGTCGTGAACGCGCCATTTGTTTCCGTCCTTGAATACGACGGATTCCACCAGCAGGACTTTTCTCGCAACGAAGTCCGAGACCACTTCGCCGCTGTCATTGTCGGATGATGCAAATGACGCAAGCTCATCGTCTTCGATGATGAGTTCCACTTTCTCGCCGCGCACGATACCGAAGTTCGATATGCCTTCGCGCTCGAGAGGCGACAGGGTCTTGCTAAGACTCGAGCGCACGGTGGTATTTCGCCAGAGGCGCACGACATTGGCCTCGACCTCGACGGACTCCGTTTCTGTGATCCACACATGCGAGACTTCACCGACCTGTTCGATTCGGTGCGGCCGGCGTCCGCGCAGCTTGCGTGCCAGCCCGACGACGCCGCCACCGCCGCCGATGAGGCCGAGGATGGTGAGGATCGTATAAGCATTGGAAATTGCCGTGGCATTGGACCCGGCGAACATATCCCGGATCTGGGCCAGCAGTTGTTGCACGAAGATGAGATCGAGTTCGAACGAACCGGCTTTGAAACTGCCTTTGACTTCGACCCGGACATCGGCTGAATCGCCGTTCAGTTCCTTGTTCGCTGCCGTGAACAAATCGGCGATGGCCACGAGCGCGGGCGCAAGGTCCCGCACATCCATTCGATGTTCCGCGAGTGCAGGGCCGTCATATACGACGTTGAACCGCTCGTGGTTGCTCATGTCGTTGTGATGTTCGGAATACTGGGATTCGCTGCCGCGCGGGCTGGCAGGTCGACCGGATGTTACCACGCAGCCTCCTCGAATAGCGGGCCGTGGCGGGCACCGCCATACATGCAATAGGGCCGCCCGAGGGGCGGAAACTACGCGACAACGGGACTCGTCAAGGATGAGTCATTTCACGATGCCGAGCGGCAACATCATGTCTGAGCGCGCACGATAGAGATACACGAAACGTCCCATTTCGCGTGCTCTTCTACCGCACCTCGATCTGAGTTGGCTTCCTTTGCATACCCAACGGCAGCGCGTAGCGCTGCGCCGAAGCTGTTTCGTGCTGAACCAGCGCGCTCAACGTATTCGGGCGGCAGATCGTGCGCGAGCCAAGCCCGATTGGTTCTATGAGGGCACTCTTTAGGCGAGTGCCACCGAGGACGAGAGGACTACCCAAATTGCGTGTGACCGCGGGCTTGAAAAGCTGCTTTCTTTGCCTACTTTCTTTGCAGCAGCAAAGAAAGTAGGTGCCGCCCCGCACAGGGGCAACGTTAATAGACCGACGCGAATACGGGATCCGGCGAAAGCAGAAGGGAGAACGCAGAAAGCAAAGAAAAGCCGCCTTCAACCCTGAATGTAATCAAACAACGACATCTTCTGAATCTGCGAAAACGCCATCTGCGCGGCCTGCAGCGAACTCTGCGTCAACTCGTACTGACTGATCGACGAAACGAGGTCGATGCTCGTCAGATTCGCGATGTCACTCGCCGTCTGCGTCTGACTCGTCTGCATTGCGCTCTGCGTCGACTGCACTTGCTGCTCGCGTCCGCCCACCACAGTCTGCGCCGCCAGCACGTTGTTGAACGTGTTGCTCACCTTCGTGCCGATCGTCGTCAGCGTGTTGGTCAGCGCCGCCTGCGCGCCCGGCGATCCCGTCGGCTGCTTGAGCGCGTTCACGAGGCTGTCGAGCGTCGCGAAGATGTCGTTGTTGCCCGACGCCGCCGGCTCCACGGAGAACGTGTCGCCATCGGCGGGCGTGCCGTCGATCGTCACCTTCTGGCCGCCAAGCGCGATGTCCGTGCTGCCCGTGTAGGCCACGTTCGTCGGCAACGATGAATCCGCCGGGTTCGACGTGACCGAGTAGGTCGTCGAGCCATCCGTCGCCGAGACCGAGAACTTGATCGTGTACGTGCTCGCATTGGCCGCGTTGCTCGTATCGTTGACGCTCACGCCGCTGATCGTCCCGGTGCCCGTGTTCGTGCTGGCCGCGCTCGACACCGGATCGCTTTCCGTCGGCAATACGCTGCCGAAGATCGACGCGCCCGTGTCGCCCACCGGGATCGTCCGTCCTTCGCTGATCTGCACCGTGCGCTGGCCGTAATCGCCCGAATACTGCGCGCCGACGCCCGACGGGTCGTTCGTGTACGGCTGCGTGCCGCCCTTGAGTCCCGAGAAAATATAGTTGCCGTTGCTGTCCGTGGTGTTCGCGAGGCTGAAGAGCTGATCGCGCAAACCCTGAATCGTGTTCGCGATGGCCGTGCGGTCCGAATCGGTGAGCGAACCGTCGCCCGCATGCACGATCTGCGTCTGCACGCTCGTCAGCGCGCTGCTCACGCTGCTCAGCGTCGCGTCTTCCTGCTGCAGCGCGGACAACGCCGTCGTCTGATTCGTGCCGTACTGCGTGAGCGCGCCGCTTTTCATCGTGAGCTGCACCGCCTGCGCCGCGCCGAGCGGATCGTCCGACGCGGTGAGAAGGCGCTTGCCCGACGAGATCTGCTGATACATCGACGAAAGCGTACTTTGCTGGTCGCTCATCGAAGCGACGTTCAGGTTGAAGTACTGGGAACTGGAAATACGCATCGCGTTTAGCCTCAGTTGAACATGCCGAGCAGCGACTGGAACAGCGTCGCGGCGGTCTGAATCACCTTGCTGTTCGCTTGATAGAGCTGCTGGTACTGAATCAGGTTGGCCGCCTCTTCGTTCAGGTTCACGCCCTGCACCGATTGCTGCGCCGACGTCGCCTGGTTGAGGAGCGAGGTCTGCGCCGTGCTCGTCGCCTTGAGCTGATTCGTCTGGTTGCCGATGTTGTTGATATAGCTCGAGTACGAACTCGTCAGCGTGTCCGTGCCGCCGTTGAGCGACTTCGCCGACACCAGGTTCGACATCGCGAGCGCATTGCTGCCGTCGCTCGTGCCGCCCTTGTTCTGCGCGATCGCGAACGCGTCGCCGTCCTTCGGCGTGCCGCTGATGGTCGCCGAAACGCCCATCGCCGAGACCGTGAGACCGTTGTTCGCGTCGTACGGAATCGTCGTGCCCGCGGTGTACGTCGTCGTGCCGACGGTGACATCGACATCCGATGTAAAGCCGTTCGCCGACGCGCTGTACGTCAGGTTGATGCCCGACGTCATCGTGTTGCTCGTCACCGTCGCCGACGAAATCGATGCCGTGCCGGTGTTCGTGGTCGCCGCCGACGTCACCGCGGGCGACGCCGCCGCGATCGCCGCGCCGTTGCTCGTCGTGAGCTTGAAGTTGTCGAGCGCGCCGCGCGTCGGCTGGATCGTGAACGAGTCGCCCTTCTGCACGCCGCTGAGCGTCGACACGTCGATGTTCAGGCCGTTGATCGTCTTGTTCGTCTCCGTCGCCGGATCGATCGTGCCGAGTGTATTGCCGCTTGCCGGGTCCGTCACCGTGTACTTGCTGCCGTCGTACGTGACCGTGAAGTCGTTCGTCGGCGGCTGTGCGCCATCGGCGATCGTCGCCGTCGGCACGCCGGTGCCCTTGTTGCGCGCGTTCGAGATGACGGTCGGATCGCTCGTCGAAAACAGCTTGCCGCCGGCCTGGCCGTTGAGGTCGAGACCGAGCGCGTTCTGATCGTTCAACTGATTGGCGAAGCTCGTCGCGATCGCGCCGAGTTGCGCCTGCGCCGGATCGAGCGTCTGCGTGCGGAAGTCGATGAGACCGCCGACCGTGCCGCCTGTCAGCGCCGAGTTGTCGAGGTACTGCATGTTCGCGGCCGTCTGCGTCGCGCCGTTGCTGCTCTGGTAGGCGATCGTGAGCTCGCTCGGATCGGACGGCGACGGCACGGCTTGCAGCCCGTACTGCGTACCTCCGACGACGAGCGGCTGCCCGTTGCCGATGAACACGTTGTAGTTGCCGTCGGACTGCACGACCTGCACGCCGATCATCGACGACAGGTTCGTGACGAGCTGATCGCGCTGATCGAGCAACTGGTTCGGCTGCTGGCCGCCCGCGCTGGCGATGTTGATCTGCTTGTTGAGATCGGCGATCTGTTGCGAGTAGCTGTTGATCTGCGAGACCGCGCTCGTCAGTTGCGTGTTGACGCTCTGACGCAGTTGGTCGTATTGCTGGCCTGCCGTGTTGATCTGATCGGCGAGCGTTTGCGCGCTGCTCATCAGCGACTGGCGCGCGGAGGAACTGTTCGCCGAATTCGCCACCGACTGCAGGCCGGAGAAGTAATTCGAGATGCCTTTCGAGATGCCGGAAGTCGGATCGCCGACGAGGTTGTTCAGCTGCGAGATCAGCGAGTAATACGTGCTGGCGGCGCTGCTGGACGCTTGCGTGTTGTTGACTTGCGTCGTCAGGTACTGGCTGTACTGGCGCGTGACGGTGACGGCCTGAACGCCGCTGCCCAGATAGCCCGAGCCGGTGAACTGACCGGGCGACTCCTGATACTGGACTTTCTCGAGCGTATAGCCCGGCGTCGCGGCGTTGCTGATGTTCTGTCCCGTCGTCGTGAGGCCCCATTGGGCCGCGTTCAAACCGGAAAGACCAATGCTGAAGATGTTATTGGACATGCGTGAATCCTGGTGAAGCGGCGTTGGATCGAGCGCTGCCGCATGGCTGATTTGTATATCGGCCGATTGCCGGGGAAGTTGAGCGTTTGCGCGTTGGGTTTTGGCTTTTACCGAAGCCCGGGCGGTTTTTGCGATGGGGCCATTATCGGAGAGGTGGCGCAATGGCTATTGCGCGAAGAGCATGCCTTTTTGGGGCTAATTCTTCGATTTTGTTTCGTTGGCCTTGGTTTTTCGCTTTTGCTTTTGCTTTTGCTTTCGCTTCCGGTTTCGCCGGATCCCGTGTTCGTGTCGGTCTATTAGCGTTGCCCCTGTGCGGGGCGGCACTCACTTTCTTTGCTGCTGCAAAGAAAGTAAGCAAAGAAAGCAGCTTTTCAGGCCCGCGGTCACACGCAATTTGGGTAGTTCTCTCGTCCCAGGCGGCACTCGCCTAAA
>NZ_JALQEB010000019.1:0-88948 GCF_023630905.1 Caballeronia sp. ATUFL_F1_KS4A
AACTCAACCCTTGACGCTCAATACAGTTGCTTTCTTTGCAGCAGCAAAGAAAGTGACTGCCGCCCCGCACAGGGGCAGTGCTAATAGACCGACACGAAAACGGGATCCGGCGAAAACGAAAGCAAAAGCAAAAGCAAAAGCAAAACCCCTACTTCGCCAAAGACCGCCGCTTCATCTCAAGCTGAGTGATCAGCCGCTGAAGAGTATTCTCCGCCGACCCCGGCATCGAAACAAACTTGAACCCGATGGTATATCGCCGATCCCCTTTCGCCGTCGTCGATTCCCGATGCGAAACCAGCATCATATCCACCGTCACACGTCCATTCGCGCTGAAATGCAGCTCGGCATCCTGAAACACGATGCCCATCTCCAGATCCGCGATGCGATCATCCGTCGTGCGCAGCGCCACGCCGCCCAGCGACAGATCATGCACCTCGAAGCGGAATCGCTCGCCATCCGGCAACGAACCCGTGCAGATGTAAGGATCGAGAACCGGCGTATCGACACGGAAATACTCGCGCCGCTGCATGTAGTACAGCACCGTCGGAAAATCGACTTCGAACGCCGGACGCCCGTCGAACATCGTTTCGCGCGCACCCGGCGTCGTGAACTCGACGCGCACGCCATCCGGCGCCGCACTGAAAATCAGCTTCTGCGACGCAAGCACGCCGCGATTCTGCTCGTCGAGACCGCCCCAGTCGAACGTGAAGCGATGCGCGGTCACATCGACGTCGAGCACGCGCGTGACGATCTGACCGTCGCCGTATTGCGCCGTCAGAAAGTCCCCGCGATTGGCGAGATTGCGCAGCGCCACGCCGATTTCCAGCGGATTACGCCTGCCGAAATCCACGATCGGCGCGATATCCTCGTCGGCAACGTCATGCTTTTGATTGGTGTTCATGGTGCTAGCCGTGTTCATTGTGCTCGCGCGCTGCCCGACCCCCGAACATCGCGCGACGATCCGAACCGAATAGGTCCGGCACTTCGATTATTCAGGTTAGCGGCATACCTCTTCAAAAGTTTAGGGTCGCCCGCCGAAAAATGTATGTGGTGCGCCGTCCCTACGGACGTAAAACGTTTGCTTCCCCGAAGCAATAAAGCGGCCGCATACATCGGCTGAATGCGCGGCGTGGCCCGCGCTTCAATATCGAACTACGCGGTCGAACGGGCGTCAGACGATCTGACGCATGATCGAGATGAGCTTCTTCGCGTACTGCGGATCGGTCGCGTAGCCCGCCTTCTGCATGCCGTGCGCGAAGCCCGCGACGTCGCGCGAAGCCTGAATCACCGGCGCATAACGCGGATTGTTCTTGATGACGCTCGCGTAATCGGTAAGCGCGTCCTCGTACGAATCGTAAGCGCGGAATTTCTCGACGACCTTCTGCGGACGGCCGTTGATGTATTCCGTCGTCACCGAGCTGACAGTCTTGCCGTTCCAGTCTTTCGTCGCCTTGACGCCGAAGATGTTGTGGCTCGTCGCGCCGTTCGGATGCTTGATCTCGCGCTTGCCCCAGCCCGATTCGAGCGCCGCCTGACCGATGATGAAGCGCGCCGGAATGCCCGTCGCCGCGCTCGCGGCCTGCGCCGGCACGGCGAGCCGGTCGACGAACGCGTTCACCTTGTCAGACCCGTTGCCGCGCGCCGGCGCTTCCACCGAATCCGCCGCCGTGTAGCCCTTGCCGGCGAGCGACGCGTTGTTCCTGTTGCCCTGCGCCGCAGCGTAAGCCTTCGCCATCGCGTTCATCGCGGCGAGATTGCCCGCGTTCGCGTCGAGATCGCCGCCGCCGCCCGACATGCCGCCCAGCGTCTGCATCGCGTTCATCGTGCTCATCGTGTTCATGGCGCCGCCCTTGCCGTCCGCGCCGGTCTGCGCGCCCGAGTTGCGCATGAGCTGCTTGAGCATCATGTCCGCGACGCCGATGCCCTTCGACGACATCTGCTGCGACAATTGCTGATCGAGCATCGACGTGAACGTCTTCGAATCGTTCGATTCGAACGGGCTGTCCGAAGGCGTCGCGTCGCGCATGCTCTTCAGCATCATCTGCGTGAAGACGGCGTCGAACTGCTTGGCCGCTTCCTTCAGGCCCTGTTGCGGGTTCGCGCCGGCCTGCGCGCGCAATGCGTCGAAGCCCTGCGTGTCGAGCGCGAAACGGTTCGAGAGATTCGAGAATCCGCTGCTCGTATCGGTCGATGCCAGCGCGGTGCCGGCGATGCCGTTCGTGTTCGAGTTCATAGGTTCTTATTCGTTTTAGATGATTTCGAGGTCTGCGCGCAGCGCGCCCGCGGCCTTCATCGACTGAAGGATCGAGATGAGATCGGCCGGCGTCGCGCCGAGCGCATTGAGCGCCTTCACGACATCCGCGAGATTCGCGCCCGCCGACAGCATCTTGAGCGCGCCGCTGTCCTGCTTCAACTGAATCGACGATTCCTTCGCCGCAACCGTCTGGCCGTTCGAGAACGCGTTCGGCTGGCTCACCGCCGTCTTCGTGTTGATGACGACCGACAGATTCCCGTGCGCGACCGCGCAGTTCTGCAGCGTGACCATCTGATTCATCACGATGGAACCCGTGCGCGCGTTCAGGATCACCTTCGCGGCGGCCTGCGCCGGACGCACGTCGATGTTCTGCAGCTGCGCCATGAACGACACCTGCTCGCTCGGCTCCTGCGGCGCGCGCAACTGGATCGTGCGGCCGTCGAGCGCGAGCGCGGTGCCCATGCCGAACTGATTGTTCACGGCCGCGACGATGCGCTGCGTCGTGTCGAAATCCATTTCGCGCAGTTCCATCTGCATGACGCCGCCCTGCTGCTGCAACGCCGACGGCACCGCGCGTTCGACGATCGCGCCCGCCGAGATGCGGCCGACCGCGAGCTGGTTCACCTGCACCTTGCTGCCGTTCGCGCTCGCGCCCGCGCCGCCGACGACGAGATTGCCCTGCGCCATCGCGTACACCTGGCCATCGGCGCCTTTCAGCGGCGCCATCAGGAGCGTGCCGCCGCGCAGGCTCTTCGCGTTGCCGAGCGACGAAACCGTCACGTCGATCGCCTCGCCGGGACGCGCGAACGGCGGCAGCGTGGCCGTCACCATCACGGCGGCCACGTTCTTCAATTGCATGTTCGACGACGTCGACGGGTTCACCGTGATGCCGAGGTTGCCGAGCATGTTGGTGAGCGATTGCGTCGTGAACGGCGTCTGCATCGTCTGGTCGCCGGTGCCGTCGAGACCGACGACGAGACCGTAGCCGATCAGCGGATTGTCACGCACGCCCTGAAACTGCACGAGATCCTTGAGACGCTCGGCGTGCGCCTGATGCGCCGAACCGATGGCGACGAGCGCGGCTGCGAGCGAGAAGGAAACGAAACGGAGAAACGGATTCATGATCAGAACGGCGCGACGTTGAGGAAGAAGCGCTGGAGCCAGCCCATGTTCTGCGCTTCGTCGATGTAACCCTTCGCCGAGTATTCGATCTTCGCGTCGGCGACCTGCGTGGAATAGACGGTGTTGCTGCCCGAGATGGTCGTCGGGTTGACGACGCCCGAGAAGCGCACGTACTCGTTGCCCTGGTTGATGAGCATCTGCTTTTCGCCGCTCACCTGCAGGTTGCCGTTGGGCAAAACGTCCGTGACGGTCACGGTCAGCGTGCCGCTGAACGTGTTGGCCGCGCTCGCGCCGCCCGTCGCGGTGAACTTGTTCGCGCCGGTGGCCGAAAGGTTCGTGTTGTTGAAGAGGCCGCCGAAGAGGCCCGGCGTGGTCGGCACCGCGAACGACGCGTTGCCGCCGCGGTTGGTGTTCGCCGCCGACGACTTCGTCGCGTTGACGTTTTCCGAGATCACGATGGTCAGGATGTCGCCCACGTTGCGCGGACGCTGGTCTTCGAACAGCGGCCGGCCCGCGTAGCCCGCGTTGTAGATCGCGCCGGGCGACCGCGTGCCGACGGGCGGCTGCGGCGGACGCGCGGTCATCGGCTGCTGGATGATCGGCTCTTTCGGCACGAGGCCGCACGCGGCCAGCGATGCGATGAGCGCGCCGATCGACGCGCGCGAAAGAATGTGAGTGAGCGACATCGTGATAACTCTTCTGAAGCGGATTCAGGCATCAGTGTGACGCCATCGCCGCGATTCCCATCCGTCGAATAGAGGGGATTAAACCTGCATTTGCGAAAGCGTCTGCAACATCTGGTCGGACGTGGTCACGGCCTTGCTGTTGATTTCGTACGCGCGCTGGGTCTGGATCATGTTGACCAGTTCCTGCACCACGTTGACGTTCGACGCTTCCACATAACCCTGTTGCAGCGAGCCCGCGCCGTTCAGTCCCGGCTGCGACACGTTCGGCGCGCCCGAGCTGCTCGTTTCCGAGAACAGGTTTTCGCCCCGCGCATCGAGGCCGGCCGGGTTGATGAAGGTCGCGAGCGTGACCTGGCCGACCGTCGTGCTGGTCGACGTGTTCGCGGTCGTCACCGACACCGTGCCGTCCGAACCGATGGTGATCCCCGTCGCGTTCTGCGGAATCGTGATCGCCGGATTCAGCTGATATCCGCTCGACGTGACGAGCTGGCCTTGTGAGTTCGTCTGGAACGAGCCGTCGCGGGTGTAGGCGGTCGAGCCGTCGGGCATCGTCACCTGGAAGAAGCCCTGGCCGTTGATCGCGACGTCCTTCGAATTGCCGGTCTGCTGCAGGTTGCCCTGCGTGTAGAGGCGCTCGGTCGCGACCTGTTGCACGCCGGTGCCGAGCTGCACGCCCGATGCGAGTTCGGTCTGCTGCGTCGAATTCGCGCCCGGCTGGCGCGTCGTCTGATACAGCAGATCCTCGAACACCGCGCGCGAGCCCTTGAAGCCGTTCGTGCTCACGTTGGCGAGGTTGTTCGAGATGGTGTCCATCTGCGCTTGCTGCGCATTCATGCCGGTCGCGGCGATGTAGAGAGAGCGATTCATCTTGTTTCGTATCCTGTGTAGCCGGCGTTTGCCGCGTGTTTGCAGCCTGTTTGCCGCTTAAGAGAAGTTGAGCAGCTTGTTGGCCGACTGTTCGTTCTGGTCCGCCGATTCCATCAGCTTCGTCTGCATCTGGAATTGCCGCGCGTTGGTGATCATCGAGACCATCGCGGCAACCGGATTCACGTTGCTGCCTTCGAGCGCGCCGCCGGCCACGACCACGTTCGGATCCGCGTCGGCGGGGTCGCCGCCGGCGGTGCGAAAGAGCCCGTCATCGCCGCGCGTGAGCGTCGCCGGATCGGGATTCACGAGCTTGAGCTGATCGACGACCGCGATCGCCGTCGGCGGGTCGCCGGGAATCAGCGCGGAGATCGTGCCGTCCTTGCCGATGGTGACTTCCGCGCCCGGCGGAATCGACAGCGGACCGCTGTTGCCCAGCACCGGCAGATTGTTCGCCGTGACGAGCTGGCCGTTCTGATCCACATGCAGATTGCCGGCGCGCGTGTAAGCCTCGCTGCCGTCGGCGGCCTGCACGGACAACCAGCCCTGTCCCTGAACGGCGACATCGAGCGGATTGCCCGTCTGCTGGATCGGGCCTGCCGAGTAGTCCGCGTTCGGCGTCGACGAAAGCACGAAAGTGCGCGTCGTGCCATCGGCGGACTGGTCTTCGAACGACATCGGCACCTGGCGGAACGCCGCGAGCTGCGCCTTGAAACCCGTGGTCGACGTGTTCGCGAGGTTGTTCGCCACGACGGCCTGCTGCTCGAGCGCCTGGCTCGCGCCGGTCATCGCGGTGTAGATCAGACGGTCCATGAATCGCTTTCCTTCTTCCTAATGCGTCAAATTCGCGTGCAGACGACGGTTACAGATTGATCAGCGTCTGATCGACGGTCTGCTGCGTCTTGATCGTCTGCGCGTTCGCCTGATAGTTGCGCTGCGCGGTGATCAGATTCACGAGCTCGCTCGTCAGGTCGACGTTGGAG
This sequence comes from Caballeronia sp. ATUFL_F1_KS4A, assembly GCF_023630905.1. NCBI lineage: Bacteria > Pseudomonadati > Pseudomonadota > Betaproteobacteria > Burkholderiales > Burkholderiaceae > Caballeronia > Caballeronia sp. ATUFL_F1_KS4A. Next base: position 5,910 of record NZ_JALQEB010000019.1, read on the forward strand.
TTCTCCACCGCGCCGCCCTGCAGCGTGCCGTGGTTGGTCGAGCCCGGCACGCCGACTTGCGGTGCGCCCGACGCCGAGGTCTGCGCGTAGACGTTGCCGCCGAGATCCTGCAGGCCGTTCTGGTTGTTGAAGTTGGCGATGGCGATCTGCCCGAGCGCTTTCGTTTGGCCGTTCGAGTAGTTGCCCGTCAGCGTGCCGTCGGTACTGACCGTGAAGCCCGTCAGCTCGCCCGTGCTGTTGCCGTCCTGCGCGATGTTGGTCACGCCGTCTTTCGCGCCGTACTGCGTGGTGCCGTTGAGGTCGATCGTCAGCGCTTGCTGCGTCGCGCCGCCGTCCCCGCCGTTCGGAATCGAGAACGTGAACTTGCCGGTTGCCGCCGTCGCCGCGCCGCTCGAATCGGTCGTCGAGGTCAGCGTGCCCGACGAATTGAACGCCATCGTGCCGAGCGAAATCGGCGCGCTGACCGGGTCGCCGTAGGTCGCGTAGGCTTGCCACGTATTCGTCGTCGCGCTCTTCTGGAAGTACACGGACACTTTCTGCGTGCCGCCGAGCGAGTCGTATACATCGACGGACGTCGACTGGTTGAAGGTCGTCGAATCGGTCGGATCGAAGGCGCCGGTCGGCGCGGTGTCCTGCGAGTTCAGGTTGAACGCGGCCGTGATGTTCTTGGTCGCGGTCGGCGCGACGTTCGACGTCGGCACGGTCAGCGGCACGGTGCTCGCGCTGTTGACGACGCCGTCCGAGTTCGCGGCGTAACCCATCAGTTGCAGGCCCGCCGAGTTGACGATGCGGCCCTGGTTGTCGAGATGGAACACGCCGTTGCGCGAATACACGATCGAGCCGTTGTTCGACAACTGATAGAAACCGTTGCCGTTGATCGCGACATCGAGCGCCTGGTTGGTCGTCGTGATCGTGCCTTGCGAGAACTGCTGCTGCACTTCGGCGAGCTTCGTGCCGATGCCGATCTGGTTGTTCACGGCCGTGGCCATCGAATTCGCGTACATGTCGGCGAATTGCGCGGAGCCCTGCTTGAAGCCGACCGTGTTCGCGTTGGCGATGTTGTTGCCGATGACGTCGAGATCGCTCGATGCAGCGCCCAGACCGCTCAGTGCTTGTTGGTAACTCATTTGATGTTTCTCCGTAACGAGCCCGCGCCCGTCCTGAAATTGGATTTAGAGGATCGACGCGACGCCCGACAGCGCGACCGTGGAGCCGTTCGACAGCTTGAGGCCCGGCGCACCGCCGGACATCTGCACGACGCTTTGCACTTGCGAAGCCGACAGCGTCGTCGCGGTCGCCTGCTGGCCGTTGATCGTGCCTTGCGCGGTGATCGTGTACGTGCCGTCGGCGAGCGTGGCGCCCTTCGAATCGACCGGCGTCCAGCCCGTCACCGGCACGACGCCCGCGCCTTGCGCGCCGAGGTCGAGCGTGTTGACGATCTGGCCCGACGAGTTCTTCACGACGATCTGCAGGTCGCTCACGTCGTTGGCCAGTTGCACGCCGAAGCTCGACGACTTGCCGCTCGACACCGTCATGTTGTTGCCCGCGGCGAGCACGTTCGAGCCGATGAGCAGCGCCGCCTGCGTCTGCTGGCCGGCGGAAAGCTGCGTCGCGAGCGAGGACAGCGACGTGTTCAGCTGGCCGATGCCCGTCACCGTGTTGATCTGCGCGAGCTGCGAGGTCATCTGCGAGCTGTCGGCGGGATTCGTCGGATCCTGGTTCTTGAGCTGCGTCACGAGCAGCGTCAGGAATGTGTTCTGCAGATCCGACGCCGATTGCGCGCCGGTCGCCGAGGTCGACGACGTCGACGAGCTCGACGATGCGCCGTTCATGGTGTCGAGCAGCGTCTGCGACACCGTGGTGCCGTTGCTGCCGATGGTTGTGCTGGTCGTCACGTTGTGTTCCTTGAGTGTCTCTATCAGGTTCCGATGGTCAGGGTCTTGAGCATCAGTTGCTTGGCGGTGTTGAGCGTCTCGACGTTCGCCTGATAGGAACGCGACGCGGAAATCATGTTGACCATCTCCTGCACCGGATCGACGTTGGGCAGCGTCACATAGCCGTCCGCGTTCGCCGCCGGGTTGCTCGGGTCGTAGCTGGTCTTCATCGGGCTCGGATCGTCGACGACGCCCGTCACCTGCACGCCGCCGACCTGCTGGCCCGACGCGGTCTTCGCGCCGCCGAGCGGATCGACCGCGAACACGACCTGCTTGGCCTTGTACGGCTTGCCGTCGGGGCCGGTCGTGCTGTCCGCGTTCGCGAGGTTGGACGCGGTGACGTTCAGGCGCTGCGCCTGGGCTGACATCGCCGAGCCGGCGACGTTGAAGATGTTCATCAAGGAAGGCATCTGTTTCTCCTACTGCGCTCAACTGTTCGACGTAATCGCCGACAACATCGATTTGATTTGCGACGACAGCACCGTCATGCCCGCCTCGAAGTGCAGCGCGTTGTCCGCGAACTGCACGCGTTCCGAGTCGAGATCGACCGTGTTGCCGTCGAGCGACGGCTGGCTCGGCACGCGATAGGCGAGCTTGCCGTAGTCGTCGCTCGGGCCGCCCGACGCGGACAGCGTCGACGTGCCGCTCATGTGGCCCTTGGCCGTCGTCGCCATGCCGCCGCTCGTGCTGACGCGGACGGGTTGCGCCATCTTCAGCGTCGAGCCGTTCGATGCGCTGCCGCCCTGCTTGAGCGCGCCCGCGAGCGCGCTCGAAAAGTCGACGTCGCGCGCCTTGTAGCCGGGGGTGTCGGCGTTGGCGATATTCGACGACAGCAATTCCTGCCGATACGCGCGCACGTCGAGCGCCTCGCGGCCAAATGCGAATTCCTTGTCGAGTCTGTCAAGCATTGCGGTTTCTCCTGTCGGCAGCGCCGGGGCCTTTTTGCATGACACGCATCTTAGGAGCGGCGCGCAATAACTAATCCGACGAATAACCGGGAAACGGGGCCTCTATTCGACGCTTGCGTTATCCGGCCGATATCTAGAATTCGTCTCGTTGCCGATTGCGGGTCTTTTTCCCGCCGCAAACGGATCAATGCAGTCGCCGCATCGTTTGCGGCCCGATCGAATCAGGTACGGAGAAAGTCGATGAGCAGGTCCGCGAAACGTGCATCGAACCCTACGGCTCGCGCCGCAGCGACGTTCGCGCGCCGCACGCTGCGCGGTCTGGCCGGCGTGTCTCTATGGATGGGCGTGGCTGCGCTCGCACAGGCGCAGCAGGCCGACGGCCCGATCGTCATTCCGGGCAACGCCGAAACCAATCCGGCCGCCGCCGCCGACATGGCCCAAAAGCTGACGGCACGCGCCGCGACGCCCGTTGCCGCGGCGCCCGCGCCTGAAACAACGCGTCCGGGCCCGAGCGGCTATCGCGCCGCGACCAAAGCCGCCGACGCCGCGATGCGCAACGCCGCGCTCGAACTCGACGCCCGCGCCGACGCCGCCGACGATTCGATGAACAGCGCGATGAACAGCGCGATGAACGACGCGAGCGGCATGATCGTGATTCCCGGACCGGGCGAAGCGAAGCCTGCGCGCGCGGTTGCGGTTGCGGCGCCTGCGCTTCAGAAAGCGCCGGCCTCATCCGCTTCGCGCGAGGTGATGCCCGTCGTCGTGACGCGCGACGATGGCGTCGTCCGCGGCGCGAGCGTCAAGCCCGTCGCGGCCAGCCCCGCGACGCCCGTCGCCGCCACCGCTTCGCCGATGAAGCGCGTGAGCTTCAATCCGTCGGCGGCAGCAGCAACGCCGGCCGCAGCGGTAGCCGCCACCATGCAAGACGGCGAATCGATCCGCCTCACCGCGCTCAACTTTCTTCAGCAGCAGGCCGCCGGCTTACCGGGCAAGGTCGACATCACCGTGACGCCGGTCTTTCCGCGCGGTCTCGCGGCGTGCTCGGCGCTCGATCCGTTCATGCCGACGGGCGCGCGCCTCTGGGGTCGACTGACGGTCGGCGTGCGCTGCGTCGGCGAGCGTCCGTGGACGCTTTACGTGCAGGCGCGCGTATCGATCAACGCCACTTACTACACCGCCGCGCGCGCAATCGCGCCGGGCGAAGTGCTGAACAACGCCGATCTCGTCGCCCGCGACGGCGATCTCACCGTGATGCCGCAGGCCATCGTCACCGATCCGGCTCAGGCCGTCGGCGCAGTCGCACTGTCGCGCGTGCCGGCCGGCCTGCCGCTGCGCACCGACATGCTGCGCGCGTCGACGTCGGTGTCGATCGGCCAGACCGTGCACGTCGTCGCCGGCGGCTCCGGATTCTCGATTTCCGCCGACGGCACCGTGATGAACAACGCGGCGCCCGGCCAGCAAGTACGCGTCAAAACCGCCGGTGGCCAGATCATCACCGGCATCGTGAAGGACAGTCAGACGGTGGAAGTGGCCCTGTAAAACGGGATGTGTTCGGTCCCCCACACTTGTTTCATTTTGTTGCAAATGCGCTCGATGCCCGCCAAATAAGGCTCAGAGCGCGATAGGCAGAGCGAACGGCAGTTGGCAGTCCGGCGTCAGGGTAAAGTTTTCAAGACCCGTCGCCGTTAAAGGACTCAACACGTTCGGGAATGGACATCGTGAAGATCGAATCGAATAGCAACACCAATCTGGCTGGCCTTCAAGACAATCTGCCGCGCGCGTCGCAAAACGACGCGAAAGGTGCCGCGGGCACCGTGCAGCAATCGCAAGCGGGCGCGAGCCCGGCGAAGAATTCGACGGTGAGTCTGTCGTCGGTTTCGAGCGACTTGCGCGCATCGAGCGGCTCGGACATCGACACGGCGAAAGTCGAGTCGATCAAGGCCGCAATCCGCGACGGCAGCCTGAAGATGGACACCAGCAAGATCGCCGACGGCATTTTGAGCACCGCTCGCGACCTGCTGCAAACGAGAACCCCGCCGACCGGCGGCTGAACGCTTCCGTAGCGCCTTGCGCGTGACGGCGAGCGTTGGCGACACCGGGCGGCTTTTCAAACCGCTTTTCGAGCGATGCAATGAGAGACGCCCTGCTTGCCACTGTCACCGAAGAAGTCGCCGCTGTTCTGGCCTTCGAATCCCTCCTCGAGGTCGAGGAAAAAGCGCTGATCGCCGCGCAGCCGCTTCCGGCGCTGCCGACGATCATCGAGAACAAGACCGCGCTCACCGAACGCATCTCCGCTCTCGAAAAGGCGCGCGACGAACAATTGAACGCGCTCGGTTTTCCCGGCGGCTTCGTCGGCATGGAAGCGGCCGCTGCGGGCGACAGCAAGATCGCCGAGCAATGGGCGCTGCTCACCGCCGCGGCCCGCCGCGCGAAACAGGGCAACAACAACAACGGCGTGCTGATCCGCACCCGCATGGAATACAACCGCAAGGCGCTCGCCGCGTTGCAGGTCGCTCCGTCGAAGGGCGGCTTCTACGGTCCGGACGGCCGCGTGCCCGGCGCCTGATCGCCTGTCATTGCCGTTTCTCGCCTCTCGAACGGCGCGCGCTTCTCGCGAGGCGCGCGCCGCTTTTGTTTCCCGCGCTTTCATCGGCCGAATAACCCCCTTTTCCCCGGCTTTATCCGCCGATGGCTGCTCGACGCCTTCCGCAATAATCGCTTTCATCAAAAAGCGGCTTCGTGCCGCTCGCATGTGAAACCGATGGAAGCGATGGAGTAAGGCCCGGTGGCAGAAGAAAGCGATCTCGAAAAAACCGAATCAGCGACTCCCAAGCGCCTGGAAAAGGCGCGGGAGGACGGTCAGGTTGCGCGTTCGCGCGAGCTCGCGTCGTTCGCGCTGCTGGCGGCGGGTTTTTTCGGCGTGTGGGCGTTGTCGGGGCCGATCAACCAGCATTTGCAGACGATTCTTCGCGGCGCGTTCACGTTCGATCACGCGACGGTGCTCGACACGCACCAGATGATGATGGGCGCGGCAAACGCGGGCCGGGAAGGTCTCTTCGCCGTTTTGCCCGTGCTGCTGCTGACCGGATTCGCCGCGCTCGTCGCGCCGATGGCTCTCGGCGGCTGGCTCATCACGACGAAACCGCTCGCGCCGAACTTCGGGCGTCTGAATCCGATCAGCGGTCTCGGCAAGATTTTCTCGATGCAAGGACCGGTGCAGCTCGGCATGTCGCTCTTGAAGACGGCGGTGGTCGGTGGCATGGCGGGCTGGGCGATGTGGAGCCGCAAGGCCGAAGTGCTCGGCCTTTTGACGAAGCCGCTCGATCTCGCGCTCGCCGACGCGATGCACATGATTTTCGTGTGCTGCGCGATGGCGATCGGCGGACTGTTTCTCGTCGCGGCCGTCGACGTGCCGTATCAGCTTTACTCGCACGCGAAAAAGCTGCGCATGAGCAAGGAAGAAGTGAAGCGCGAGCACAAGGAAAACGAAGGCGATCCGCACATCAAGGGCAAGATCCGCCAGCAGCAGCGCGCGGCCGCGCGTCGCCGGATGATGCAGGCGATTCCGACCGCCGATGTCATCGTCACGAACCCGACGCACTTCGCCGTCGCGCTGAAGTACGCCGACGGCGAGATGCGCGCGCCGAAGGTGGTCGCGAAGGGCGTGAATCTGGTCGCGGCACGCATCCGCGAACTGGGCCGCGAGCACAACGTGCCGCTGCTCGAAGCGCCGCCGCTCGCGCGTGCGCTGTATCACAACGTCGAGATCAACCGCGAGATTCCGGGCGCGTTGTACGGCGCGGTCGCGCAGGTGCTGGCGTGGGTCTACCAGCTCAAGCGCTACAAGGAAGATGGCGGCATCAAGCCGGACGAACCGTCCGATCTCGAGGTGCCGAAGGAACTGGACAAAGGCGGCGTTTCCGACGCCGACGCCGATCAGGAGGCTGCCGAAGCCCTGGCTGGCGACAACACTGACAATGGAGCCGCAGCATGAACGCGCGCGCTGGATTTTTCGCCAAACGGCCCGACGCGCTGGGCACGCAGAACCTTCGCGCCTTAGCCGGCCCGATCCTGATCTGCATGATCTTGGGCATGATGATTCTGCCCTTGCCGGCGTTCCTGCTGGATCTGTTGTTCACCTTCAACATCGCGCTGTCGGTGATGGTGCTGCTCGTCAGCATGTACACGCAAAAGCCGCTCGACTTCGCGGCGTTCCCGAGCGTGCTGCTGTTCTCGACGCTGCTGCGCCTGTCGCTGAACGTCGCGTCGACGCGTATCGTGCTGCTCGAGGGTCACACCGGCCCGGACGCGGCCGGTCAGGTGATCGAATCGTTCGGGCACTTTCTCGTCGGCGGGAATTTCGCGGTCGGTATCGTCGTGTTCGTGATTCTGATGATCATCAACTTCATGGTGATCACGAAGGGCGCGGGACGTATCGCCGAAGTCGGCGCGCGCTTCACGCTCGATGCGATGCCCGGCAAGCAGATGGCCATCGACGCCGATCTGAACGCCGGTCTCATCAACGAGGAAACGGCGAAGAAGCGCCGTCAGGCGGTCGCGCAGGAAGCCGAGTTCTACGGTTCGATGGACGGTGCGTCGAAGTTCGTGCGCGGCGACGCGATCGCGGGCTTGCTCATCATGGTCATCAACGTGGTGGGCGGGCTGATCGTCGGCATGCTCCAGCACGACATGGACTTCGGGCACGCGGCGACCAACTACACGCTGCTCACGATCGGCGACGGCCTCGTCGCGCAGATTCCGTCGCTCATTATCTCGACGGCGGCAGGCGTGATCGTGTCGCGCGTCGCGACCGAGGAAGACATCGGCACGCAGCTGACCGGCCAGTTGTTCCAGAACCCGCGCGTCTTGATGATTACAGGCGTGATCATCGGCGTGATGGGCCTGATTCCGGGCATGCCGCACTTCGCGTTCATGCTGCTCGGCGGCGGCCTCATCTACGCCGCGCGCACGATGAACAAGCGCGCCGAAGCGAAGAAGAAAAGCGCCGTCACCGATGTCACGCCGCTCCAGGCGAGCGCGGCTGCGGCTTCCGCCGAAAATGCCGAGGCCAGTTGGGAGGACGTGTCGCTCATCGATCCGCTCGGGCTCGAGGTGGGTTATCGCCTGATTCCGCTCGTCGATCGCAACAGCGACGGCGAATTGCTCAAGCGGATCAAGGGCATCCGCAAGAAATTCGCGCAGGAAATCGGCTTTTTGCCGCCGGTCATCCACATTCGCGACAATCTCGAACTGCGGCCGAACGGTTATCGCATTGCGCTGAAGGGCGTGGAAGTGGGCGTCGGCGAGGCGTTTCCGGGTCAGTGGCTCGCGATCAATCCGGGACAGGTGTCGGCCGCGCTGCCGGGCGCGCAGACGCAGGATCCGGCGTTCGGTCTGCCGGCGGTGTGGATCGATACGAATCTGCGCGAACAGGCTCAGGTCTACGGCTACACGGTCGTCGATGCGAGCACGGTCGTCGCGACGCATTTGAATCACCTCGTCGTGACGCATGCTGCCGAATTGCTCGGCCGTCAGGAAGTGCAGGCGCTGCTGGAGCGCATCGGCAAGGACACGCCTTCGCTGACGGAAGATCTCGTGCCGAAGGTCATTTCGCTTACGACGCTGCAGAAGGTGTTGCAGAACCTGCTGGACGAAAGCGTGCCGATCCGCGACATGCGTACGATTCTCGACGCGTTGCAGGAACACGCGCCGCGTGTTTCGGATGCACACGATCTCACGGCGGCGGTACGTCTCGCGCTGGGCCGCGCGATCACGCAGCAGTGGTATCCGGGCAACGACGATCTGCAGGTGATGGGCCTCGATCCGACGCTGGAGCGCGTGCTGTCGCAGGCATTGTCGACGGGTCCGAATCCGGGACTGGAACCGGGACTCGCGCAGACGCTGATGAACTCGACGCAAAACGCGATCATGCGTCAGCAGAACCTGGGCTTGCCGCCGGTGCTGCTCGTGCAGCATTCGCTGCGCGCGATGCTGGCGCGGTTCCTGCGCCGGAGCTTGCCGCAGTTGAAGGTGATCTCGTATGCCGAAGTGCCGGATACGAGGAATGTGAAGGTGGTGAATTTGATTGGGGCGTGATGTTCCGCTTCAATGAAGGACCGAACCGATCAGACTTCGAAGGTTTCGCGCATCGAAGACGACGGTCTTCCAGGTGTAGTAGTTGGCGCGTTCGAACTGTGCCTTGCCGACGGCTAACTGACTCTCGGCGATCGCCAGTATGAGATCGTGATGCCTGTCGCTCGGCAAAATAGGACGATGAGCGCCGAGCGATCATCTGTGACGCGCGGATCGAAAATTCGAGATGACTTGAGGTTCAGCTCCGGCGCCGCCCGGCAGCAAGCGATTCCGATAATCGATGGTCGTTTCGCAGGGCATCTTGCAATGCACGCCTTTATGGCTCGGATGATAGTGAAACTCCAACAGCGGAGACAAATCGCCTTGAGGCAAAGTCCAGAGCAGGTGTCCGTAGAACGATCGATCCATTAGCTCTTCGCCATCGCGCCACATGAACAGCACGCAGTGCGCATCCGAAACGGGAATCAGATCGGTGGCCTGACACGCGGACGCGCCATTCTGCTGAATGGCTTCGGCCACTTGCTCTTGTTCATCTGCCTGAACTTGGGCGACGCAGTCAGCGTCTTGAACGCCTGCTTGTGGGCAAGCAATTGATCGGATTCCAATGCTGCTCTCTCGGTCTGCAATCGGCAAAATCTGTCTTGGATTCCGCTGATGCTAACCGCGTCCGCACCGCAAATTTATCTCGTATAACGAATGTTTCAGTCATCGATAAAGCGGCTTATCCGCAGGCAACTCCTAGCGCTCAACACTCCACGATATTCACCGCCAATCCGCCGCGCGAAGTCTCTTTATATTTGGTCTTCATATCCGCGCCCGTCTCCCTCATGGTCTTGATTACCGAATCGAGCGAAACGTAGTGCGATCCGTCCCCGCGCATCGCCATGCGCGCCGCGTTGACCGCCTTGACCGAACCCATCGCGTTACGCTCGATGCACGGAATCTGCACCATTCCGCCGACCGGATCGCACGTCAGCCCGAGGTTATGCTCCATGCCGATTTCCGCCGCATTCTCGACTTGCGCTGGCGTGCCGCCGAGCACCGCGGCCAGCGCGCCCGCCGCCATCGAACACGCGACGCCGACTTCGCCCTGACATCCGACTTCCGCGCCGGAAATCGACGCATTCATCTTGTACAGAATGCCGATGGCCGCAGCCGTCAGCAAAAAATCGATCACGCCTTGCGTATTCGATCCCGGCACGAAGCGATCGTAGTAATGCAACACCGCCGGAATGATGCCCGCCGCGCCGTTGGTCGGCGCCGTCACAACGCGTCCGCCGATCGCGTTCTCCTCGTTCACGGCAATCGCGTAGAGATTGATCCAGTCGATCATCGACAACGGATCGCGCAACGCCTGCTCGGGCTTTTCAGCCAGCGCGCGATAAAGCTGCGGCGCGCGCCGCTTCACCTGAAACGGCCCCGGCAGATGCCCTTCCGCTTCCGGATTGCCGATGCCGCACCCGCGCGCGACGCAATCCTGCATCACGTCCCAGATGCGCAGCAGCCCGCTGCGAATCTCGTCTTCCGAACGCCACACGCGCTCGTTTTCCCACATCAGTTGCGCGATCGATTTGCGCGAGTCCGCGCACATCTTCATCAGCTCGTCGCCGGTCTGGAACGGATACGGCAACTGCTCGTGCGCCGTCAGCACCGCCGTGTTCGCCGCGCCCGCCGTCACGACGAATCCGCCGCCAACAGACAGATACGTCGCCTCGCGCAGCAACGCGCCGTTCGCATCGAACGCGTAGAGCTTCATGCCGTTCGGATGCTCCGGCAGCGCCTGCCGGTAGAACGCGATGTTCTCCTTGATCGTGAACGGAATCTGGCGCGCGCCGAGCAGCGCGAGCGTTTTCGACGTCCGCACTTGCTCCAGGCGCGGCACGATGCTCGAAGCATCGACGGTATCGGGCGCGTCGCCCATCAGGCCGAGCATCACGCCGCGATCGGTGCCGTGGCCCTTGCCCGTCGCGCCGAGGGAGCCGTACAGCTCGCATTTCACCGATGCCGTCGACTCCAGCAGTTCGTCGCGCTCGAGCCCCTGCGCGAACATCAACGCGGCGCGCATCGGTCCGACGGTGTGCGAGCTCGAAGGTCCGATGCCGATCTTGAAGAGGTCGAATACGCTGACTGCCATGACATCACCTGACTGAAAGAATTAACGCGCCGGCAGCGGCAGACACACCGCGAGCCACGCGGGCGGCGCGGGCGCGAGCCGCAGCGCCACCGGCGCGTAGCGGCCGTCGAGACGCGCCGCGAGATGAAAGAGTTCCGCCGCGTTCCTCGGATCCCACTGACCCGAGTAACCCGGCAATCCTGCTTCGCGCCGCTTGGCGTCGAAAGGCACGGACGACTTCACGAATTCGTCGTGCGTCTTCGTGCCGAGCGCATACGGCGTGAGCCAGTTGAGCGCCACGGCCAGCGTCGCACCCGACTGCGCGCGCTCCGGCAGCCAGTTGCGGTTGTGCCTGCGCGCAGCGAGCGCCGCCGTCACGAGCGGCTGAAGATCGTAGGTGACGTAGCGCAGCGCATCGCGTTCGGCGAAATCGACCGTGGATCCGTCCGGCGCGATGTTGTCGCCGATATGTTCGATAAAAAGCCGCTGCGCCGCGTTGATGAGCTTGCGGTCGTCGATGGTGAACGCGCCCATCGCCACCAGCTTCACGCGATGGCTCTGCCAGTTGTTGCGATAGCTGCCGGTCAGCGGGCGCGGCTGCTTGTCCATATCGTCGATATAACCGCTCACCATCTTCGTGATGAACGCGTTCGCCGCGTTGCGCGTCTTGACCGGCAGCGCGCTCGCCGTGAGGTCGTACGCGAGAATCAGCGATTCGAAATTCGTTTCGTCGATCGGATTGAAGCTCGGCTGATACGTGGTCGTCCACGCGAACAGGAAGCGGTCGACGAGACGCAGGTAACGTTCGTCGCCGGTCGCGCGCCACGCGAGCGCGGCGTCGCGCATCAGGCCGAGGTCTTTCTCCGCTTCGACGCTTTCGTCGTAGATGCCTTCGTGCGGCAGCGTGCCTTCCGTATGCAGCTTCGCGCGCGGCTTCGGCTGATCGTTCACGCGCGACTGCACCATTTTCACGAGGGCCTTCACACCGGGATCGGCGTTGGTGCGCTCGCTCGTCTGCATCGCGGGCGCGGCGCAGAAATTCATCGCGGCGTGCGCGGACGATGCGGCAAGCGACATCACCCCGAGCATCGCCAGCGCCGCGCACGCGCGGTTCGTCCCTTTCACCTCTCGCACCTTGAGCGCCATGTGAACCCCCTGTTTTGGCTTTTGGTCCGGGGTGAGATGTTAGCCGTTCTGGAACGCGCCGCAAAACCGCCCGACGAAGCTTTACGCTTTCGGGCGGCGCTCTCTCAGGTTCGTGCGCGTAGCCTTACTCGTCCGCGTATTCCGATACCGGCACGCACGAGCACATCAGATTGCGGTCGCCATAAGCGTTGTCCGCACGGCCGACCGGCGACCAGTACTTGCGCGCGATCAGCGACTTCAGCGGATACGAGGCCGCTTCGCGCGTGTACTTGTGCTCCCACGCATCCGATGCGACGACCGCCGCCGTGTGCGGCGCGTTCTTCAGCACGTTGTCCTCGCGATCGGCGCGGCCTTCTTCGACCGCGCGGATTTCCTCGCGGATCGCGATCATCGCGTCGATGAAGCGGTCGAGCTCCTCCTTCGATTCCGATTCCGTCGGCTCGACCATCAGCGTGCCCGGAACCGGGAAGCTCATCGTCGGCGCGTGGAAGCCGTAGTCGATCAGGCGCTTCGCGACGTCTTCCACCGAGATGCCGCTCGATTCCTTGATCGGACGCACATCGAGAATGCATTCGTGCGCGACCAGTCCGCCCGCGCCGCTGTACAGCACCGGATAGTGCGGCGCGAGACGCTTCGCGACATAGTTCGCCGCGAGAATCGCGCTTTCGGTGGCGGCGGTGAGGCCGCTCGCGCCCATCATCGCGATGTACATCCACGAGATCGGCAGAATCGCGGCCGAGCCGTACGGCGCCGACGACACCGCGCCGATGCCTGCTTCATCGCGCTTGTAGCCCGTGGACGTCTGATTCGGCAGGAACTTCGCCAGATGCGCGCCGACCGCGACCGGACCGACGCCCGGTCCGCCGCCGCCGTGCGGAATGCAGAACGTCTTGTGCAGATTCAAGTGCGATACGTCGCCGCCGAACTGGCCGGGCGCGCAGAGACCGACCATCGCGTTCATGTTCGCGCCGTCGACATACACCTGGCCGCCGTGCGCGTGCACGATGTCGCAGATTTCGCGGACGTTGCGCTCGAACACGCCGTGCGTCGACGGATACGTGATCATGATCGCCGCGAGATTCGCCGAATGCTTTTCGGCCTTCGCCTTCAGATCGTCGATATCGACGTTGCCGTTCGCATCGCACGCGACGACGACGACCTGCATGCCCGCCATCTGCGCCGACGCCGGATTCGTGCCGTGCGCGGACGCCGGAATCAGACACACGTTGCGATGCCCTTCGCCGCGCGACTCGTGATACGCGTGAATGATGAGCAAGCCCGCGTACTCGCCTTGCGAACCGGCGTTCGGCTGCAACGACACCGCCGCGTAACCCGTGCACGCGACGAGCATCTGTTCGAGCTGATCGATCATCGTGCGATAGCCGACCGTCTGCTCGGCGGGCGCGAACGGATGAATCGCCGCGAACTCCGGCCACGTGACCGGCAGCATTTCCGAGGTCGCGTTGAGCTTCATCGTGCAGGAACCGAGCGGGATCATCGTGCGGTCGAGCGCGAGGTCTTTATCCGCGAGACTGCGCAGATAGCGCAGCATTTCGTGCTCGGAGTGGTGGCGATTGAAAACCGGATGCGTCAGATACTCGCTCGTGCGATGCAGTGCCTGCGGCAGCGAATCCGTCACCGATTGATCGAGCGCGTCGATATCGAACGTTTCGGTCTTGCCCGCGACCTCCGCAAAGAGCGCGAAGAGCTTCTGCAAGTCGTCGCGCGTGGTGGTTTCATCGAGCGAAACGCCGACCTGGCTCGCGCTCACATGACGCAGATTGATGTGCGCGGCGTACGCGGCCTGATGCAGCGCGGTCGTGCTCGCGCCGCTTTCGATCGTGACGGTATCGAAGAACGTGTCGTTCGCGATCGTGTAGCCGAGCTTCTTTACGCCCGCCGCAAAGATCGACGCCACGCGATTCACGCGCAGCGCGATCGTCTTGAGACCGCGCGGGCCGTGATAGACCGCGTACATGCTCGCCATGATCGCGAGCAGCGCCTGCGCCGTGCAGACATTCGACGTCGCCTTCTCGCGACGGATGTGCTGCTCGCGCGTCTGGAGCGCGAGACGCAGCGCCGGATTGCCCTGCGCATCGACGGTCACGCCAACGAGACGGCCCGGCATCTGGCGCTTGAATTCATCGCGCACGGCCATGTATGCCGCGTGCGGCCCGCCGAAGCCGACCGGCACGCCGAAACGCTGCGTATTGCCGATCGCGACGTCCGCGCCCCATTCGCCCGGCGGCGTGATGAGCGTCAGCGCGAGCAGATCCGCGGCGGCGACGACATGGCCGCCCGCCGCGTGGATCGCTTCGGCGAGCGCGCGATAGTCGCGCACATCGCCGTTCGCGCCCGGATATTGCAGCAGCACGCCGAATGCATTCGCGCTGGCGGCATCGGCGGCGGGACCGACTTTCACGTCGATGCCCGCCGGCTTCGCGCGCGTCTTCACGACTTCGATCGTCTGCGGCAGCACGTCGTCGGCAACGTAGAACACGTTCGACTTCGGCTTGCCGATGCGTTGCAGCAGCGTCATCGCTTCGGCGGCGGCGGTGGATTCGTCGAGCAGCGAGGCGTTGGCCATCGCGAGGCCAGTCAGGTCCATGACCATCTGCTGGAAATTGAGCAGCGCTTCGAGGCGCCCTTGCGAAATTTCCGGCTGATAGGGCGTGTATGCCGTGTACCACGCCGGATTTTCGAGCACGTTGCGCAGGATCACCGCCGGCGTGTGCGTGCCGTAGTAACCCTGGCCGATGTAAGTCCGGAACACCAGATTCTCGTCCGCCAGCTTGCGCAGATACGCGAGCGCTTCCGCCTCGCTTTTCGGCTGCGTGAACGCGCCGAGCGGCAGCGTGTCCTTGCGGCGGATCGATTCAGGAATCACCGCGTCGATGAACGCCGCGCGCGACGCGAAACCGAGCGCGTCGAGCATCGCGCGCTGGTCGGCATCATCGGGGCCGATGTGCCGCTCGGCGAATGCGTCGTGGCATTCGAGCGCGGCGAGTGACAGGGATGTGCGGTTCATCAGGCGATCCGGGTGTTCGAGCTTCATGTGAATTCCTGCGACGCGGCTCGCTCTTGGTCTGCGCGAGCCGCCATCGTCATTGAGATGGGTTATTCGCCGATCGACTTGCCGTAGCCTTCGGCGTCGAGCAGCTTGTCGAGCGTGGCGTCGCCGGCCGGCTTGATCTTGAAGAGCCAGCTTTCGTACGGCGCGCCGTTGACCTGATCGGGCGCCGAGGTCAGCGCGTCGTTCGATGCGACGATCTCGCCCGACACCGGCGCGTAAATATCGGAAGCGGCCTTCACCGATTCGATCACCGCGATCGCGTCGCCCGCCGCAACGGTCTTGCCCGCCGCGGGCAGTTCGACGAACACGATGTCACCGAGCGCTTCCTGCGCGTGATCGGTGATGCCGACGGTCAGCGTACCATCGGATTCGGTGCGGACCCATTCGTGCGATTCGGTGTATTTCAGATCGGCCGGGATGCTCATTGGATGCTCCTTGCGTGGTTCTCGTGAGGTTCTTGATCGGAGGAAACGGGCGCGACGGCTTCAGGAAAGCTCAACCAGAACCTTGCCGTTGCGCACGAACGGAAGTTTTACCACGCGCGCCGGCAGTTGCTTGTCGCGGATGACGACCTGCACCGTGTCGCCGACGGCAACACCCGTGGGCACGCGCGCGAACGCGATCGACTCCTGCATCGACGGCGAAAACGTGCCGCTCGTGATTTCGCCGTCGCCGCGTTCCGTGACGACTTTCTGATGCGCGCGCAGCACGCCGCCCGCCTTGCCGTTTTCCTTGATGAGCACGAGCCCGACGAAGTTCGCCTTCGAGCCGTGCGCTTCGAGCGCGCTGCGGCCGACGAAATCGCGCGGCGTCTTCAGATCGACGGTCCACGCGAGGCCGGCGTCGAGGGGCGAGACGTTCTCGTCCATGTCCTGGCCGTAGAGGTTCATGCCGGCTTCGAGGCGCAGCGTGTCGCGCGCGCCGAGGCCGGCGGGCTTCACGCCTGCGTCGCGCAAAGCGTTCCAGAGCGCTTCCACATGCGTCGCTGGCACGACGATCTCGAAACCGTCCTCGCCGGTGTAGCCGGTGCGCGCGAGCATCAGTTCGCCGAATTGCGTCGACGGGAAAACGACCGCGTTGAACGGCTTGGTGTCCTGCGTCTGCGCGCGCGTGTCCGGCAGCACTTGCCAGGCTTTTTCGCGCGCGTTCGGACCTTGCACGGCGATGATCGCGAGGTCGCGACGCGGCGTGATGGAAAGGTTGAATTCGCCTTCGGCATTCAATTGACCGAACCAGGCGATGTCCTTCTCCGCCGTGCCCGCATTCACGACGACGCGAAAACTCGTTTCGGAGAAGTAGTAGACGATCAGATCGTCGATGACGCCGCCGTCGCCATTGAGCAGGCAGGAATAGAGCGCTTTTCCGGGCGTCGTCAGCTTGTCGACGTTATTGGCGATCGCGTACTTGAAGAATTCGCGGACGGCCTCGCCTTCGAAATCGACGACGCGCATGTGCGAGACGTCGAACATGCCGGCGTCGGTACGCACCGCGCGGTGCTCGTCGATCTGCGAACCGTAGTTGACGGGCATGTCCCAGCCGCCGAAATCGACCATGCGCGCGTTGAGCGCGAGGTGAGCGGCGTGCAGCGGCGTGTGTTGAAGAGAAGTCATCGGGGCCTCGGTTCGCGAAACAAAAAAGGCCACGCAGCGCACTATTCGCCTGCCGGATGCGCCTTTCGTGCTGCGGGAAGCAGCGCGCAAGGCCCATGCCGCGAGCGGTTGCGATGCGTGACCCCTCTGTCCTCGGTACCTGAGAGATTGCGCGAACCGTGCACGGCTGTGCCGCGGTCCATCGCGCGCCCCTTCGGTGGGCAACTGGCTCAATGACGAAGCCGCTGCCGCTCTCCAGAGTGCGAGGAAACTCGTTCCTCGACGCGGTCGGTCCTTTTGCCTGAGAGTTTGCGGGTATGCCCCTTCGGCGGCGCGGTCTTTCTCGTTGCGATGAAAGGCCACGCGCTCTCCCGACGCGTGCGGCAGAATTTACGCGACCGAATTAGGGTTGTCAAACGGATTCGGACTTGCGCGATTGCGCTTTTCCGCAGATTCGAAACCGATGCAAGCGCGCGAGCGTGTATCGACAAATCCGTCGTAGTTTGTTTCAGAAGCAGCGCTTTTTCGCAATGAAATCACGCGTACACTGTTCGGATCGCGTTGATTCCTCTTCGACGATCATGGCCACGATCACCATCAACGGCGTTACTTATACAGGCAACCATGTGTCGGTTCGCGGCGGCCGCGTGCTCGTCGACGGCAAGAACGTGAGCGCCGGCGAAGCGACGCGCATCACGCTCGAAGTGCACGGCGACCTTCAGGCGTTTCAGGCGGACAACTGCGATACGGTCGCGGTTCACGGCGCGGTCGGCGTCGTGTCGACCGTGTCGGGCAACGTGACTTGCGGCGATGTCGGCGGCGCGGTGTCGACGGTGTCGGGCAACGTGAACTGCGGCGACATCGCCGGCGAAGTGCGGACGACGTGCGGCAGCGTCAGCCGCCGCTAGGCGTCAGCCGCGCGCGAAGGGCACGCGCCGCCCTTCTTGCTCGCTCTGCATCGCGAGTTCGATGATCGTCATCGTGTCGACTGCGTCCTGCGGCGAAACCGGAAACGGCTTGCCATCCAGAATCGCCGCCGCCAGCGCACGATAAAACTCGACGTACGCGCCATCTTTCGTGGCGAATTCGTGACGCAGATCGAGATCGCCATCGACCTCGCGCAACGTGCCCGGCGGATTCTTCGCGAACTCCGGATTGCCCGGGCGCATCCCCGAACGCAACTGATCTTCCTGCGTATCGAGCCCGTTCTTCACATAACTGCCGCGCGTGCCGTGGATCGCGAAACGCGGCGGCTCCAGCGCCGCGAGCGCGCTCGCGTGCAGGATTACTTCCTTGTCGGCGTAACCGAGCACGAGATGCACGTAGTCCGGCGCGTGCGCGTGGTCGCGATGCGCCTTCACGAACGCCGTCACCGTTTGCGGCGCGCCGAAGAGCGTCAGCGCCTGATCGATCAGATGCGGCCCCAGATCGAACAGCAGGCCGCCGCCGCGCTCCGCTTCCTCGCGCCAGCGCTGCGGCACTTTCGGGCGGAAACGGTCGAAATGCGATTCGTAATGCGTGATGCGCCCGAGCCGTCCGCTTTCGATGAGCGCGCGCACCGTCATGAAATCGCCGTCCCAGCGACGGTTGTGAAACGGCGCGAACACGAGCCCTTTCTGCTGCGCGAGATCGGCGAGCGTGCGGGCGTCGCGCGACGAAAGCGTCACCGGTTTGTCGACGACCACGTGTTTGCCCGCCGACAGCGCCCGATGCGCGAGATCGAAGTGCGTGTCGTTCGGCGTCGCGACGACGACGCACTGGAGTTCGTCGATGGCGAGCAGCGCGTCGAAATCCGCGACGATCCGCGCGTTCGGATAATCGGCCTGCGCGCGCTCGGCCTGCGACGTGGCGATGGCCGTGACTTCGGCGCGGCCGCAGTGCTCGATGACGGGCGCGTGAAACGTCGCGCCGGCGAGGCCGTAGCCCATTACGCCGACTTTGAGTGCTGTGTCCATGCGGGCATCGTCCTGTCGTTGAATTGACCGGATATTGTGGCACGAACAGGGGCCGGAACCGCGCCGCCTCTATCGTGTTAACATCGCGCTCTCCTTTCGCGCGCAAGTCACAGCCAGGCGCGCCCAAACTCCAAAGCCAAAACGATGTCCGCTGGTCTGAACGCCGCGCAAAGCGAAGCCGTGCGCTATCTCGATGGTCCCTGTCTCGTGCTCGCCGGCGCGGGCAGCGGCAAGACGCGCGTCATCACGCAGAAGATCGCGCATCTGATCGAAGGGCGCGGCTTCGAGCCGAAGCACATCGCCGCGCTCACCTTCACGAACAAGGCCGCGCTCGAAATGCGCGAGCGCACGGCCAAGCTCCTCGAAGGCAAGACGCTCACGACGCCCGGCAAGGAAGGCCGCAAGATTCCCGTCAATCAGTTGACGATTTGCACATTCCACTCGCTCGGCGTGCAGATCATGCGGCAGGAAGCGGAACACGTCGGACTCAAGCCGCAGTTCTCGATCATGGATTCCGACGATTGCTTCGGCATGGTTCAGGAACAGCTCGGCACGACGGACAAAGGCCTGATCCGCAAGATCCAGTCGATCATCTCGCTGTGGAAGAACGCGATGGTTTCGCCCGATCAGGCGTCCGTGCTCGCGAGCAACGAGGACGAGCATCAGGCGGCGATCGTCTATCGGAGTTACGCCGCGACGCTGCACGCGTATCAGGCGCTCGATTTCGACGATCTGATCCTGCGTCCCGCGCAGCTTTTCGCGGAGAACGAGCAGGTGCGCGACAAGTGGCAGAACCGCCTGCGCTATCTGCTGATCGACGAATATCAGGACACGAACGCGTGCCAGTATGAACTCGTGAAGCTGCTGGCCGGTCCGCGCGCCGCGTTCACGGCCGTCGGCGACGATGACCAGGCGATCTACGGCTGGCGCGGCGCGACCATCGAAAATCTCGCGCAGCTCGGCAAGGATTTCCCGAAGCTGCATGTCATCAAGCTGGAGCAGAACTATCGCTCGACGGTGCGGATTCTGACGGCGGCGAACAACGTCATCGCCAACAATCCGAAGCTGTTCGAGAAGAAGCTCTGGTCCGAGCACGGCATGGGCGACACGATCACCGTCACCGGCTGCAACGACGAAGAGCACGAGGCGGAATCCGTCGTGTTTCGCTTGTCGGCGCACAAGTTCGAGCGGCGCACGCAGTTTCGCGATTACGCGATTCTCTATCGCGGCAACTTTCAGGCGCGCATCTTCGAACAGGTGTTGCGGCGGGAGCGCATTCCTTATGTGCTCTCGGGCGGGCAATCGTTCTTCGACAAGGCCGAGATCAAGGATCTGATCGCGTATCTGCGGCTGATCGCCAATCCCGACGACGATCCCGCTTTCATCCGCGCGATCACCACGCCGCGACGCGGTGTCGGCAACACGACGCTCGAAGCGCTCGGCGCATTCGCGGGCGCGGCGAAGGTGTCGCTGTTCGAGGCGGTGTTCATGGGCGGCATCGAGGCGCGTCTGTCGGCGCGGCAGGTCGAGCCGCTGCGCACGTTCTGCGAATGGATCCGGCGTCTGTCGGACCGCGCCGCGCGCGATCCCGCGACCGAAGTTCTCGACGACATGATGGAAGCCATCCACTACGAGTCGTATCTCTATGACGCGTACGACGAGCGCCAGGCGCAGTCGAAATGGCAGAACGTGCTCGAATTTCTCGAATGGCTGAAGCGCAAGGGCACGAAGCCGGAAGCTGCGCCGGGCGCGGAGCAGACCGGTTTCGACACCGCCGACGGTTTCGCCGATGAAGGCAAGAACCTGCTCGGCCTGATCCAGACCGTCGCGCTGATGTCGATGCTCGAAGGCAAGGAAGAAGACCCGGATGCAGTGCGCCTGTCGACGGTGCATGCGTCGAAGGGGCTGGAGTATCCACACGTCTTTCTGGTGGGCGTCGAGGAAGGCATCATGCCGCATCGCGGCAGTTCGGACGACGACGCGCCCGTCGACGATTCGCGCATCGAGGAAGAGCGCCGGCTGATGTATGTCGCGATCACGCGGGCGCAGCGCAGTCTGCATCTGAACTGGTGCAAGAAGAGAAAGCGCGCGCGGGAGACGGTGGTGTGCGAGCCGTCGCGGTTCATCCCAGAGATGCTGCTCGACGATGCGCCGCCGCCGACGGCCGAAGAAGCGCCTTTGTCGCCGAAAGATCGCATGGCGATGCTCAAGGCGATGTTGCAGAAGACGTGAACGGTTTGCCGTCTTGCTGATGAAAAACCCTGCTCGCGCGGCCCGCTCGCGCGGGGTTTTTTTCGCTTACTTCGCCGCGTTCGCCATGTAATCGACGGCGGCTTTCACATCTGCATCCGATGCGTTCGATCCGCCCTTTGGCGGCATCGCGCCCTTGCCGTGCAGCGCGTAGTTGTAGACGGTGTCCATCGGCTCTTTCAGGCGCGGCGCCCACGCGGCCTTGTCGCCGAACTTCGGCGCGCCGAGCACGCCCGCCGCGTGACACGCCTGACAGACCTGCTCGTAGAGCGCCTTGCCCGCCTGAGCGGCGTCGGCGCTTTGCGCGCCCGCGGCCGGCGCCGCCGATGCAACCGCCGGCACCGATGCGAGCGCCGCGACCGCTGCGGCGGCCTGAGCATTTTCGTTCGAACTGGCTGCGGCGGGCGCTGCCGCGCTCGATGCAGCCGCGGCGCCCGATGCCGGTTGCGCCGGTTCCGCGAGCTTGCCGCCGCTGCCGTTCGCCATATAGACGACCGCGCGCGCGATTTCGAAGTCGGAGTAATCGTCGGGGCTGGTGCCGCCGCGCGCGGGCATGCCGCCCTTGCCGTTGAGCGCGTTGTGCAGCAGCGTGTCGTAACCTTCGCCGATGCGCGGGGCCCATGCGCCGGCATCGCCGAACTTGGGCGCGCCGGCGGTGCCTGTCGCGTGACAGGCCGAGCACACGGCCTTGAAGACTTCCTCGCCGGACTTGTAGACGCGCGGCGCGTTGGCGTCGCGGACATCGACTTGTGCGGAGGGCGCGATGCGCGCGTTGACCGACTGCTCGATGTCCGTGCCGGCGCCGGTGCGCGTGGAATTGTTCACGTACACCGCGAGCAGGATGATGATGGCGACCGGGATGCCGAATCCCGCGATGACCGCGGCGATGAGTTGGCCGGGTGTCTTGATCGGGGCTCCGTGGGGTGCTTCGCTCATGCTTGTCTCGTCTCCCGTTTTTTGGTGTGAGTCGGTTCAGTGACAGCGTGACAGCTACGGCAGTGCGCTAGGCGCGCCTTGGGGAAAGGCACGGTCGATTATAGACGGAACGCTTAACTGTCGGCGCGGGGTGGCCGGGGCGGTGAAGCGGGCGTTTACCCGAATCGTGTGATGCTTTGTGACTCGTTCCGCGCAGGGCGTCCGGTCCCGCACGATGGACGGCGTCACGGAAAACAGGTATCCTCTCGGATTCGCATGGGCCTTGCAGCCGTCTTACGGCGTGTGTAGTTCTTCCGCAAGCCCTTCTCCGATGCGCCCGTAGCTCAATGGATAGAGTACTGCCCTCCGAAGGCAGGGGTTGCTGGTTCGATCCCAGCCGGGCGCGCCAAATACGAACCTCCGACTTGTGCCCGTCAGTACACAGTCTTGAGCAGGCAGCATCGTCCGTCCGCTCGGAAGTAAGGTACGTCGCATCCTTAGAGATGTCTCGCATGGCGAGCGGTCCATTCTGAGATGTTTGCCTGCCGATATTCGGGATAGCATTCTGGGGCTAAACTTCGCTAGGTATCTGGCACTCACACGGGCGGAACGGATACGCGAGTTAGTCAGCGCAGTAGCAGGAACCGTACGTTTCGATTCGTACAGACCGTCGAACGACCAAAAACGCGGATGGCAGATACTGCTCGATACCCGCTCTAAAAAATAGATAGCGCAAGGCGACGCATGCAAATCACACGACTCAGATTAAAGAATTGGCGAAATTTCCGCGAAGTCGATGTGCCTCTTGGTCTACGCTCATTCGTAATCGGATCCAACGCTTCTGGAAAGTCCAACTTCCTGGACGTATTTCGCTTCCTCCGTCTTTTGGCTCAGACGGAAGGTGGTGGTCTGCAAAAGGCACTGCGAGATCGTGGTGGACTAACGAAGCTGCGTAGTCTCCATGCACGCCGCGATCCGGAGGTTCGAATCGAACTTGAGCTGATCGATGATACGAGCGACACGGTAAGCTCTTGGCGTTATGCACTTGCTCTCAAAACAGAAGGGAAGGGACAGCAGCGCGTCGTGGTTTCCGAGGAGCGCGTGGAGCTCAACGGCGAACAGATATTGAGTCGGCCCGATTTGCAGGACAAGGAAGATCCTGAACGCCTGACCCAGACTCACCTTGAGCAGATCGGCAGCAACGCCGGGTTTCGCCCACTCGTGAACTTTTTTGCTGGAACTACCTATCTACACTTGGTTCCCCAACTACTCAAGTTCGGCGACGAGATTGGCGCGCGTATTCCTGAAAGCGATCCGTTCGGACAGGGTCTGATGCAGCGCATCGCTAAAACCCCAAAAAAGACGCGCGATGCGCGACTCAAGCGTATCCAGCAAGTCCTGTCTACTGCCGTGCCATTATTCTCTGAGCTGAGGTTCGAACAAGATCAAGTAACTGGACTCTGGCATCTCGAAGCAAACTTCACACACTGGCGAGTTAACGGGGCATGGCAAAGGGAAAATCAATTCTCCGACGGTACCCTTCGGCTTATCGGATTGCTATGGGCTTTACAGGAGGGTGAGGGACTGCTCCTACTCGAGGAACCGGAGTTGTCTTTGAACGACGGGATCGTCGAACATCTTCCGCTTTTGATCGATCGGGTTTTGAGAGACAGAAAAAAACGCCGTTCGTCTCGCCAAGTCCTTGTGAGTACCCACAGCCAAACACTGTTGCAGGGCGTTTCGGGCGATTCGCAGATATTACTTATCGAGCCTGGGGCCAATGGGTCATCGATCCGCCCGCCAAATGAGGAAGAGGAAGCACAGACCCAACACGGGCTCACCCCAGCGGAAGTCATGCTGCCAAAAACTCGCCCTCAGCGCGTCGATCAATTGGGTCTTTGGGAATGAGTCGTATATTAGTAGTTGGCGAAGATTCGCTAAGTTGTGTGCTTGGTGAAAAACTCGTAGAGATGGCATTACCGACATGGTCTTTAGCAAGTCCTTCGATCAACACGCGAGGCGTTACTAAACTGATCCCGTACTTAGAGCGCTATATGGAGCAAGCTCGACACGTTCAACCGGTCTTGTGTATTGCCGATACTGACGGGCAATGTGCGCTTGCTCTCTTGGCCGACTGGATCGACGCAGACGTGCCTGCCCACTTCGTGCTTCGACTCGCGGTATCCGAAGCCGAGAGTTGGGTCTTGGCGGACCGCACGGGGTTTGCACAGTATTTCCATATTCCGAAGAACAAGTTGCCGATGATCACAGATCAAGAGGGGGACCCTAAACGTCTGTTACTTTCTCTCGTTAGTAAGTCGAAGAATCGGATGTTCCGAGAAGAGGTAATATCGCGAAGTGATTTGAATAAACCGGGAGCTGGATACAACTTGCATCTGCGCAAATTCGTTTGCTCGGATTGGAACGTGCACAACGCGCGAGACCACTCGCCAAGTTTGAATCGCGCGTTCAATGCGCTACACGCACTAGGCAAGAATTCTTGAGCGCGCTTGCATGCTGACGTTCAACGTTCGCAATGTACAACGTGAAAAGCGACGTCGGCTATGGGTCGAGGTGGACTTTGAAAGTAGTCCCCCAACCAAACCCCATCCCCGCCAACCACCTCCTATAAGCCACCGCCATCCGATCGCACTTCTGATGCAACTCCGCATCGAGATCGAGCGGCAAGCGCTGCGGCCATTGCGACTCCACCACCGGCGTGTCCTGCATCAAAATCTCCATATTGAAGTCGTATAGCTCGCGATCGGAATGCGTCGAATCATCCTCGTGAATCGAGACGAGCCACGCGCGCGTCTCTGTCTGCGTCACCGGCGACGCCGCCAGCATGATATGCAGCGCGCCCTGCCCGCCCGACGCCATCTTCGTCAGCTTCGCGATCAAAGGCCGCTTCACGCGATACACATAATCGATCATCGCGCCGCCGCCCTGCCCCGGCATTCCCGCCGGTTGCCAGTATCGGCATTGCCGCGCTTCCAGACCTTCATCGCTCGCGACGACTTCGTAATCGGGCACTTCCGTATGCGTGTCCTCGCCCAGAATCCCCGCATGCACGAACGAGAAATGCGCCATGTCCAGAAAATTCTCGACGACGCGCGGCGCCGACGACCTCACCGTCTGCGGCGCGAGATTGATGCGCCGGCCACCGGGAATCGCGGCTTCGGGAAAGAAATCGAGCGCATACGCAGGCTCGCCGAAACACATCCAGATAACGCCGTACTTCTCTTCGCAAACGAAAGTCGTCGCGCACGCGCGCTTCGACGGACGCAATGAAGGATTCGACGGAATCCGCAAACACTGTCCTTCGATGTCGTAACTCCAGCCGTGATACGGACACACGATCTGATCGCGCATCACATGCCCGAGCGACAACTGCGCGCCCCGATGCGGACAGTAATCGCGCCACGCATGCGCCGCGCCGATGCTGTCCCGCCACACGACGATCCGCTCATCGGCCACGATGAATCCGCGCGCGCCGCCTTCCGGTACGTCTTCGCTATTGCAAACGGGCAGCCATTCGGCAGCCAAAGAAATGGATTCGTCGCGCATCGCCGTGAATGAGAAATGGACGTTCTTAAGCTGTTCTTACACGAAACACAGCGTCTTCGCAAAACGTTGCAAAATAGCGGATCGCTCGCTCGGTGCAACTCGATACCACTCCATTCAGCCGATGCCATGCGACGGGGCCGCAGTACTTGGCAGCAAGATAAAAGAAAGAAATCACCATCCAGGGGTTCAGTATGGAGCAGGCGCATCAACCGGCACGCCGGACTTATGCCTTCGCATGGTCCGAACACCGGAATCCGGAACGCGAGCAGGCCACGCTGCGGGTCTGGATGGGAGCGGTGGTTCTTCTGGCTTACGGCGTTTTCGCGTGGCTCCGCCCTTCACACGATGCCTTCCTGACCACGCGCCTCGTCGCGCTCTATGTGTCTTATGGGGCGATCACGCTTCTGATCGTCAGCCGCATGAGCGCGCCTTCTGTTGCGCGCCTGACCGTCACGACCATCGCCGATCAGACGATCCTCGGGCTCGCGCTCGCCGCGGGCGGCGCAACGGCGCTGCCGCTTCTCTGGGTGATGTTCTGGTTTCTGATCGGTTCGGGATGCCGATACGGCAAGCGCACGCTCGCCGTATCGTGCGCGACGGCGCTCATCATCGTCACGGCGATGGCCGTCTGGCAGCCGTGGTGGCACGAGAATCTTCCCGCCGCGATCGGGCTCGCGCTGAGCGTACTCGGCGCATCGGTGTATCTGAGCGTGCTCGTCGATCGGCTCGGCAACGCGAATCGCGATCTAGCGCGTCAGGCATCGACCGATCCGCTCACGGGTCTGTCGAACCGGTACGCGCTGGAAAGAGTCGTCGATCGCGCGATGAACGCGCCCGAAGCCAATGGCGATCACGCCACCGCGCTCCTTCTGATCGATCTCGACGGCTTCAAGGAAGTGAACGATACCTACGGTCACGCCGTCGGGGATCTGCTGCTGCAAGCCTTCGCGGACTCGCTCGCGAAGCGCATGCGCAAGTCGGACACCATCGCGCGTCTGGGCGGCGACGAGTTCGTCGTGCTCGCGCATCAGATGCGCGACCGCGACGCCGTGTTGTCGGTGGCCGACAACATCCATTCGGCGCTCGGCGAAATTACGTCGGTGCAGGAGCGGCCGGTGTCGGTATCGGCGAGCATCGGCGCATGCCTGCTTTCGAGCGCGGCGTCCGCGCATCAAACCGGCATGACCGCCGTGCTGCGCGCCGCCGACCGCGCGATGTACCGCGCGAAAAGTCTCGGTGAAGGGAAAACGGTCTTCGCCGAGACGCGGGACTTCGAGATCAGCT
This sequence comes from Caballeronia sp. ATUFL_F1_KS4A, assembly GCF_023630905.1. Lineage (NCBI taxonomy): Bacteria > Pseudomonadati > Pseudomonadota > Betaproteobacteria > Burkholderiales > Burkholderiaceae > Caballeronia > Caballeronia sp. ATUFL_F1_KS4A. The sequence continues at coordinate 32,737 of NZ_JALQEB010000019.1, forward strand.
AGGGAACGTCAGGCCTCGACGCTCGTCCACGCCTGCTCGCGCAGCTTCGTGCGCAGACGCGCGACCGCCTGGCTGTGCAACTGACACACGCGCGACTCGCTCACTTCCATCACCGCGCCGATTTCGCGCAGGTTCAGGCCGCGTTCGTAATAGAGGCTCATCAGGAGCTTCTCGCGCTCGGGCAGCTTGTCGATGGCTTCGATCAGCGCGCCGCGAAGGCTGTCGTCGAGCAGCGCGGACAGCGGATCCGAAGGATCGACGCAATAGCGGTCGAGGAACGGCTCGTCGTCGGCGGAGCGATCGAAGTCTTCGTAATAGATCAACTGGCTGCCGTGCAAGTCCTGAAGCATCGACTGATATTCGTCGAGCGGCATCTTCATGTGCTCGGCGATTTCCTGCTCGCTCGCCGCGCGGCCGAGGTTCTGCTCGACCTTGTGCACCGCCGATTCCACTTCGCGCGACGTCTTGCGCATGCTGCGCGGCAGCCAGTCGTTCGCGCGGAGCTCATCCAGCATCGCGCCGCGGATGCGCTGGCTCGCATATGTTTCGAACTGCGCGCCCTGATCTTCCTTGTAGCGGCTCGCCGCGTCCAGCAGGCCGATCATGCCGGCCTGAATGAGATCGTCGAGATCGACGCTCGCCGGCATCTTGGCGACGAGTTGAAGCCCCAGCCGTCGAACGAGCGGTGCGTATTTCGTCAGCACTTCCGACTGTGAGAGTTTGCCTTGGGCGTTATACATCTTGGTCACCTATCTTGATCACATCGACGCCGTGCTGCTCAATGCAAAGTCGTGAAGCGCAGCCGCACGATGCGACGCCTCCCGCGCGCCCTGTACAGAGTCGCTAACCGGATTTCGCGCGTCGGCCTGGCCGCCCGCATCGCGCATATAAGGCGCGGGGCGCATCGGCCAGTGCAGGAGCTCCGCCGCGATTGCGCGGTAGTCGCGCGCCGCGGCCGTGGCCGGGAACGCTTCGACTGCGCAGCGTGAGAGTTCCATCGCCCGAGCGACGCGCGCATCCTCGGACACATATCCCGCCTGCACGAGCGACACGGCCAGATACCGGCTCGCGACGCCCGACAGGTTGTCGAACGCGACCGCCGCGTCGGCCGGGTTCTGCACGTGATTGACGAGCACGCGGAACTGGCCGATCGCATGGGCGTAGTGCAGTCGTTTCATGCACGCATACGCCTCGGTGATCGCCGACGCGGCTACCCGCGTCACAATAAGAAAGTCATGCGCCTGCGCCGCGAGCGTCGACAGCGCGCCGTGGCGATCGAGTTGCGCATCGATCAGCACGATGTCCGCCGGACCGTCGAGCAGCGCGCGGCATTGCGCGGCATCGTGAACGATGCGTTCGTCGCGCGGCGCGGCCATCAGCGAGAAGCCGAACGGCGTGCGCTCGACGGCATCGCCGAGCATGCGCCGGCCCGACATCACCGAGGCGAGCGCGCCCGCGTCTTCGGTGCCCACGAGACGGCTCACCGATCCCGCGTTGCGGTGCTCGTCGATCACGAGCACGTCCTTGCCGTGGATGGAAAGCGCCGCGCCGAGATTCACCACCGCCGACGTGCATCCGATGCCCGCCGGTCCGCCCGCGATCGCCACCACGCGCGAACCGGCGCGCGTAAGGAGCCGTCGCAGGCCTTCCGCCTGGTCGAGCACGAACTTATCCAAAGTGCACCTCATGCAGTTCGGTCGTGGCGCGCGCGGACAACGCGGACAGCAGCGCAGGCGTTTCTTCGTCTTGCGGCACGAAGGGCGAGTTGTCGCGCGGGATGCAGAACGCGCTCTTGATGAGAAACCGCTTGGTCGCGACGTACAGGTTCTCCGGCACTTTCTGACCGGTCGACACGTAATGCACCGGCAGCTTGTAGCGGATGACCGTATCGAGCACGCCGCCGAGATTCGTCGCTTCGTCGAGCTTGGTCAGGATGCAGCCCGCGAGCGGCGGCTGGTCCGCCGCGCTCTTGTAGGCCTGCACGACTTCGTTGAGCGTGTCGCCGTGGCTCGTCGCGTTGAGCAGCAGGATGCGCTGCACCGGATGACCCGCGCCGCACAGCATCGCGATCTGATCCGAGACCATGCGATCGCGCTGGCTCATGCCGATCGTGTCGATCAGCACGATATGTTTGTTGCGGAGTTCCGAAAGCGCGAGTTGCAGGTCCGCGCCGTCTTTCACCGCGTGAACCGACACACCGAGAATCTTGCCGAAAATGCGCAGTTGCTCGTGCGCGCCGATACGGTAGCTGTCGGTCGTGAGCAGCGCGACCTTGCTTGCGCCGAAGCGCATCACGCAGCGCGCGGCAAGCTTGGCCGTCGTGGTCGTCTTGCCGACGCCAGTCGGGCCCATCAGTGCGAACACGCCGCCGCGTTCCATCAGCGCGTCTTCGCTGTCCATCACCGGAATGTTCGATTCGAGCACCTGCTGCACCCACTCGAGCGCGCCTTCGACGCTCTCGAGTTCCGGCATGTTGTCCACCATCATGCGGACGAGCTGCGCCGAGAAACCGGCGGCGAACAAACGCTTCGTGAGCGCGCCGCCCGTCGGGTTGCGGCGCTGGCGCTCGCCCCACATGAGACCGGAGAAGTGCTCTTCCATCATCGAGCGCATCGACGAAAGCTCGTTCATCACCGTTTCGTTGACGACCTGCTCCATGCGCGTGCGGATCGCTTCGGTGACGACGGCCGCCGCGTTCGCGGGCAAGCCATCGAATGCGTGTTCCTTCGATGCCGGCGCGGCGTTCGCCTCGGCTGCTTCGGCGTGCGGCGCGCTCGCGTTGATCTTCTGCGCGGCGCGGCGCGCGGCGATTTGCGCGGCTTCGCGTGCCCAGTCGGGCGTTTGGACCTTCGGCTCGACGGCGGCTTCCGCGCGCTTCGTTTGCTGACGCATGGCGTAGCGGGCCGAGTCCGCCGTCTTTTCGACGCGCGTCTCTTGCGCAGTCACCGGGACCGGCACGCCCATGCCGCGTGCGATCGCAGCCGACGCGGTCAGCGGACGGTTCGACGGCATCGACGCCTGCTGCGCGATGCGCTTCGCATGCTCGATCAGCCACGGATTGGAATCGGCCATCGTCGGCGGCGTGTCGTCTTCTGCGCGAGCTTCCGGCTCGGCGTGAAATTCATCGTCCGCATCGGTGTTCGCGCCGAAGACGGACGAGAACACATCGCCGCTCGCGTACGGATTCGCGGCCGACTGCTTCGCCGGCATCGCGGCTGCAGCGGCGGCCAGCGCGGCGCGCGACGTGCCCGCCGAACGTGCTGCCTGTTCCTTCGCGGCGGGCGAGATCGACGCGATGTCGCTGTCCGCGACGCCGACGATCTCGACCGAGCCGTCATCGAGCGTGCGATTGGACAACACGATGGCATCGGGGCCGAGCGCTTCACGAACCTGGCGCAGTGCGTCGCGGCTGTTCGCGCCGATGAATTTACGAATGTTCAAACTTGCCCCCGATGAGGTGAAACTGCGATCTTTAGCAAGCGGACCCACTTGGCTCGTTGCCGTGTCCGCTTTTCAGTGAAGCCATTATTGCGAACTTGAGTCTTTGTCCATCGCTGGATAAGGGGTGAGAAAAAGGGGTATTTCGGCTGATGGAAGCGCGCCGTGCATCGCAAGGGCGGGCGTTTGCCCGGAAAAAGATTCCGCTTCGCCCGTTTCCGCGCGCGGGCGCGGCGGCGTAAGCTTTAGGCTCCGCGCGCATCGAAGCCGCGCCGGACAATCAAAGGAGACTTCTTCGCATGACGTCCGCTGTCCCTTCCTCACAGGATCAAACCACCGGCGCGCGATTGCTCGTCGATGCGCTCGTCCATCACGGCGTCGAGCGCGTGTTCTGCGTGCCCGGCGAGAGCTTTCTCGCCGTGCTCGATTCCCTGCATGACGAGACCGAGCAGATTCAGACGATCGTCTGCCGCCACGAGGCGGGCGCGGCGAACATGGCCGAGGCGGTCGGCAAGCTCACCGGCAAGCCGGGCGTCGCGATCGTGACGCGCGGGCCGGGCGCGACGCACGCGTCGATCGGCGTGCACACCGCGTTTCAGGACTCGACGCCGATGATCCTGCTCATCGGCCAATGCGCTCGCGATCACATGGATCGCGAGGCGTTTCAGGAAATCGACTATCGGCGGATGTTCGGGCAGATGGCGAAGTGGGTCGCGCAGATCGACGATCCGCGCCGCGTGCCTGAATACATGAGCCACGCGTTTCACACGGCGATGTCCGGCCGTCCGGGTCCGGTCGTGCTCGCGCTGCCGGAAGACATGCTGACCGAAACCGTCGATGCCGTGCCGCCCGCGCCGCGATATCAGCGCGTGGCGGCGTCGCCGTCGAAGGCGCAGATGGAGCGCCTGCGCGAACTGCTCGCGAACGCGAAGAAGCCGTTCGTGATCGCGGGCGGAAGCGGCTGGACCGCCGAGGCGACGCAGGACTTCGCGCGCTTCGTGGAAGCGTGGAAACTGCCGGTCGGCTGCGCGTTCCGCTTTCAGGACACGCTCTCCAACGACCATCCGAACTACGCGGGCGATGTCGGCCTCGGGATCAATCCGGCGCTCGCCGCGCGCGTGCGCGATGCGGACGTGCTCTTCGTGCTCGGCCCGCGCATGGGCGAATCGACGACGGGCGGCTACACGCTGCTCGATATCCCGAAGACGAAGCAGACGCTCATCCACGTGCATCAGGGCGCGGAGGAACTCGGGCGCGTGTATAGCGCGGAATTGCCCATCGTGTCGGGCATGCCGGAGATCGCGTCTCTTCTGGCTTCGCTGGAAGCGCCCGCCAGCGTTGCATGGGATGGCAGCGCCGAAGCCGCGCACGCCGCGTATCTCGAGTGGCGCAAGCCGCGCCCGATGTTGGGCGATGTGCAGCTCGGCGAAATCATGCGTCAGCTCGCCGAGACGATTCCCGCCGATTCGATCCTGACGAACGGCGCGGGCAATTACGCGACGTGGCTGCATCGGCATTATTCGTATCGGCATTTCCGGTCGCAGTGCGCGCCGACGAGCGGTGCGATGGGCTACGGCGTGCCCGCCGCGATCGCCGCGAAGTCGCTGTATCCGGACCGCACGGTGATCGCGTTTGCGGGCGACGGCTGCTTCATGATGTCGAGCAACGAACTCGCGACGGCGATGCAGTATCGGCTGCCGGTGATTTTCATCGTCGTGAACAACGCGCAGTACGGCACGATCCGCATGCATCAGGAGCGGCATTATCCGAATCGCGTGCACGGGACGGAGCTCACGAATCCGGATTTCGCGGCGTATGCGCGCGCGTTCGGCGCGCATGGCGAGCTGGTCGAATCGACGGAGCAGTTCATGCCCGCGTTCGAGCGCGCGCGGGAATCCGGCTTGCCCGCGGTGATCGAGATTCGCATTCCGCGGGACCAGAGCACGCCGGGCGCGACACTCGAACAAATTCGCCAGCAAGGCAAGCGCTAGCGGACAAACTTTCAAGCTGCTTGCAGCGCGCTTCCGGTGGCAGTAGAGTAGCCAGTTCGAAAACACCGGGAGTTAGCGATGCTTAAGGTTCTGGCTTTGTCGTTGGCGTTGGGCTTTTCGGGTGCGGCATTCGCGAAGGCGGATTGCACGGCGCATCCGAAGAGCGAATGGATGAAGGAATCGGATGCCAAGGCGCAGCTTGAAGCGCAAGGCTACAAGATCCGCAAGTTCAAGGTCGATGGCAACTGCTACGAAATCTACGGTCACGACAAGAACGGCAAGAAGGTAGAGATCTATTACGACACGAAGACGCTGGCGGTCGTGAAGTCGGAAGTCGAATGACGCTCGCGCCGTGAAAGTCTGGGACGGCTTCGTCCGGCTGACGCATTGGGCCGTCGCGGGCATCGTCTTGTGGAATCTGTTCGGACCGACGGATTCCACGCATCGCGTGCTCGGGTATGTCGCGGCCGGGCTTGTCGTTGCGCGTATCGTTTGGGGTTTCGTCGGCTCGCGTCATGCGCGGTTTTCGGCGTGGTGGCCGACGCGCTCGCATCTCGTCGACTATCTGAGGTCGCTTGCCAGGGCCAGGCCGATCCATCACGTTTCGCACAATCCGCTTGGCGGGTTGATGGCGCTCCTTCTCTGGTTCCTGATTCTCGCGCTCGCGCTGTCCGGGTGGATCATGCGGCTCGATGCGTTCTGGGGCGAGGACTGGCCGCAGGAGATTCATGCGTGGCTCGCCATCGCGGTCGAGGTTTGTGTCTGCGTGCACGTCGCCGCGGCCGTGCTGATGAGCGTGTGGACGCGGGAGAATTTGGTTCGGGCGATGGTGACGGGGAATAAGCGAATCAAGAAAGCGTCCGACTGAACTGCTTCTGGGCAACTTAAATTCAGCATCCTGCACTATCGAAGACATCTGGCAGCTTCGGATAATCGGATCCACGTTCTCGATTCAGAGAGCCGACCTCGATAAACGATAAAGGAGCGACTGCACGATGTCTCACGCAGCGAGGCAACTGACCAAGATCGGCGTTTTTTACGATGGCAATTATTTCGATCGCGTCAGCAAGTACTACAACCATCAGCATGAGAAGAAGGCCTGGATTTCGATTCCCGGGCTGCATGAGTACATCCGCTATAAGGTTGCCGACGAGGAAGCTGTCGACATTGGCAACTGTCAAGTAATCGACGCTCATTATTTCAGGGGACGCTTCTCGGCGCAAAAGAGCAAAGAGAAAGGCGGTGATGCGTTCTACTACGATCGCGTCGTTGATGACATGTTGATGCGCGAGAATGTCACTGCGCATTATCTGCCGATGAACTTCGCCGGAAAGGAAAAAGGGATCGACGTATGGCTTGCGCTCGAAGCCTTCGACCTTTCGATCCACAAGCACTTTGACGTCGTCGTGTTGATTGCAAGCGACAGCGACTATGTCCCACTGGTCCGCAAACTCAAGACTCTGGGAATCCGCGTCATGATCGTCACCTGGACCTTCACGCAGTCAGTCAGTAATGGCGACGCCAAGCCTGAACGACCAAGCACAATGTTGCTAAAGGAAGTGAGCTATCGCATCTCGATGTCCGAAGTCATCGACAAGATGGATGAGACGCGAGGAGACGAGCGCGATGTCTTGAGCGACCTGTTCCAACGACGCCGCGACCGACAACCTAATTCCGGTACGCCAGAGGCCGACCGGAAGATGGGAACAATTGAAAGTCTGACGGAAAAATATGGCTACATCAGGCCGGAACACGGCCTCAAGAAACTCTACTTTTACTACTCCGCACTGTCCGACGCGGATTCCGATGAACTCGAGGTAGGCATGGAAGTGAGCTATCTCGAGGGCATGGGACAGAAAGGTCTGTTCGCGAGAAAGGTTCGAACGGTCAGCAGCTAGAAGAAAACAAAACGGCCCAGCCGCTTTCGCGACCGGGCCGTTCGAACACTGCGACAAGCCCTTACTTCCCGCCCACGCTCTGCAACGTCGTCCACTTCCCGCCGACGACCTTATACAGCGTAATCCCGCCGTTCTTCAAATCGCCCTTCGAGTCGTACGACAGGTGCTTCGCCGTCACGCCCTGCATGTCGGTCTTCGCGAGGAACGGCAGGTACTTTGCCGGATCCGTCGAGTTCGCAGCCTTCATCGCGGTGAACATGGCCATCGCCCCGTCGTAGGCATACGGCGAGTACGTCTGCACGTCTTCGTTGAAGCGCTTCTTGTACTTCGCCGAGTAGTCCGCGCCGCCCGGCATTTCGTCCATCGGCAGGCCGGCGAGCGATGCCACCGTGCCGTCAGCCGCGTCGCCCGCGATCTTCAGGAACGTGTCCGTCTTCACCATTTCGCCCGCCATCAGCGGCGCGCGGAAGCCGAGCGTCTTCATCTGCTTGACCATCGGGCCGGCTTGCGAATCCGCGCCGCCGTAGTACACGAGGTCCGGATTCGTCGACTTGATCTTCGTCAGAATCGCCTTGAAGTCGACAGCCTTGTCGTTCGTGAATTCACGGTCGACGATCGTGCCGCCCGCCGCCTTCGCCGCCTTCTCGAACTGGTCGGCAAGACCCTGGCCGTACGCCGTGCGGTCATCGACGATTGCGATCTTCTTGACCTTCAGCGTCTTCACCGCGAACTCGCCCGCGACCGAGCCTTGCTGCGTGTCGGAGGTCATCATGCGGAAGGCGGTCTTGAAGCCTTGCGTCGTGTACTCGGGCGCCGTCGCCATCGCGATTTCGGGGATGCCCGCGTTCGCGTAGATGCGCGATGCCGGGATCGTCGTGCCCGAATTGAAGTGGCCGAGCATGCCCTTGATGCCATCGTCGACGAGGCGTTGCGCCACGGTCGTGCCCGTGCGCGGGTCGGCCTGGTCGTCCGCCGAGTTCAGCACGATGCGAACCGGCTTGCCGCCGATCACCGGCTTCGTGGCGTTGAAGTCTTCGACGGCGAGCGTGATGCCGTTCTGCATGTCCTTGCCGTAGTGCGCCTGCGCACCGGTCAGCGGGCCGGCGTAGCCAACCTTCACGTCTTCTGCCTGCTGTGCAGCTGCGGTCCCCGCGAACAGGCCGGCGAGCGTCATGGCTGCCGCCAGCTTGGTCATCGTGTGCTTCATAGCTTCTCCTGTGTTCCAGTGTGGATGGCAGCCTGTGCCGCGCGTGTCTCCGTTACGCCGTGCCTGCTGCCGATTGTTTGAATTCGTTTGAACCGAGCGTTCGAGGGGTGTCTCAACCGATCGTCATCAAATTCGCATTGCCACCCGCCGCCGCCGTGTTCACGCTCACCGAGCGTTCCGTCAGCAGACGTTCGAGCGCGTAGTCTTCACCGTCGTGGCCAGCGTCGGCGAACGCTCCCGCAGCCACGCCCTGCACCGATACGATCGGTCCCGGACGCTTCGCGACTTCCTTCACGAGCGACAGCAGTTCATCGCTGTCGCCTTCGAACAAGACGGCGTCGAAGTCTTCCGCCGCTTTCCTGACCATCGCGAACGGCTTGAGCGCAGAAGGCAACGACGCCGCCAGTTGCTCGCCCGCCGAGCCGGAGAACAACGCCTTGTTGCCCGTCGCCAGCACGGCGGCCAGTTGCGCGCGCGCGCCGCTCGCCGTCGCCGCCACGCACAGCACCGTGCCGCGCGCGCCGAGCGTGTACGTGTTGCGTTCGCCGGTCGGTCCGCTCAACACGGCCGTCGCGCCCGCCATCACATGCTGCAGATAACCGTCGCAACGCGCGGCCGTCTGCGGATCGCGTTCGCCGATCGCCCAGTCGCGCAATGCGGTGAGCGCGGCCGTCGGCGTGTCCTTCGACGCCACCTGATCGACGACGAGCGTGCTCGCCAGCGATTTCGGCAGACCGGTCGGGCGCTTCGCGAGCAGACGCTGCAGATACAGCGCGCCGCCCGCCTTCGGACCCGTGCCCGACAGCCCTTCGCCGCCGAACGGCTGCACGCCGACCACGGCGCCGATCACATTGCGGTTCACATAGATGTTGCCGACATGCGCCCGCGAGATCACGTGCGCGATGGTTTCGTCGATACGCGTATGGATGCCGAGCGTGAGGCCATAACCCGTCGAGCGAATTTGGTCGAGGAGTTTATCAAGGTTCGAACGGCGATAACGCACCACATGCAGCACCGGGCCGAATACTTCGCGCTTGAGTTCGTCGATGCTATCGAGCTCGATCAGCGTCGGCGGCACGAACGTGCCTTGCGCGCAGGTGTCGGGCAGCGGCAGTTGCGTGACGTTGCGGCCCTTGTCGCGCATCCCGGCGATATGCGCGTCGATGCCGCGTTTCGCGTCGGCGTCGATGACGGGACCGACATCCGTCGACAGACGATCCGGATTGCCGACCGCGAGCTGGTTCATCGCGCCGGTCAGCATCTCGAGCGTGCGATCCGCGACGTCGTCCTGCAGGCACAGCACGCGCAGCGCCGAGCAGCGCTGGCCAGCCGAATCGAACGACGACTGCAGCACGTCCGCGACGACCTGCTCCGCGAGCGCCGACGAATCGACGATCATCGCGTTCTGGCCGCCGGTTTCGGCGATCAGCGGAATTGGGCGGCCATCCGGATCGAGGCGCTCGGACAGCGTCTTGTTGATGAGGCGCGCGACTTCCGTCGAACCGGTGAACATGACGGCGCGCGTGCGCGGATCGGCGACGAGCGCCGCGCCGACCGTCTCGCCATTGCCCGGCAGCAGTTGCACCGCGCCCGCCGGCACGCCCGCTTCGCGCAGGAGGCGAACGGCTTGCGCGGCGATCAGCGGCGTCTGTTCAGCGGGCTTCGCGAGCACCGGGTTGCCCGCGGCCAACGCAGCGGCGACCTGGCCCATGAAGATCGCGAGCGGGAAGTTCCACGGGCTGATACACACGACCGGACCGAGCGGGCGATGCGTATCGTTCGAAAACTCGGCGCGAATCTGCGACGCGTAGTAGCGCAGGAAATCGATGGCTTCGCGAATCTCCGCGATCGCGTTCGGCAGCGACTTGCCCGCTTCGCGCACGACGAGGCCCATCAGCGTGTGCATTTGCGCTTCGAGCAGATCGGCGGCGCGCGCGAGGCAATCGGCGCGGTCTTCGACGGGCGTCGCCTGCCAGATCGGCGCGGCGGCGACCGCGTTGGCGATCGCGGCGCTCACCTGTTCCGGCGACGCTTCCACGACCGTGCCGACGAGATCGCGCAAATCCGACGGATTGCGCACATCGCGCGCGACGCCGTTGCCGATGTCACCGCCTTCGAGCATCGGTTCCGCGCGCCACGGATGATGCGCGCTCGCCAGCAACGCCGACGACAGCGAAGCCAGCCGATGCTCGTTCGACAGATCGAGGCCCATCGAATTGGAGCGCTCGTTGCCGTAAAGCTGACGCGGCAGCGGAATCTTCGCGTGCGGCGCGCCGAGCGGCGTGATCGCCTGCGCTTCGTCGATCGGATCGCGCACGAGTTCCTTCACCGGAATCGATTCATCGGCGATGCGGTTCACGAACGACGTGTTCGCGCCGTTTTCCAGCAGACGGCGCACGAGATACGCGAGCAGCGTTTCGTGCGTGCCGACCGGCGCATACACGCGGCACGGACGGTTCAGCTTGTCGCGGCCCGTGACTTCTTCGTAGAGCGGCTCGCCCATGCCGTGCAGGCACTGGAACTCGTACTGGCCGGGATAGTAGTTCTGTCCGGCGAGGTGATAGATCGCGGAGAGCGTGAACGCGTTGTGCGTCGCGAATTGCGGATAGACGGCATCCGGCGCGCCGAGCAGCTTCTTCGCGCACGCGAGATACGAGATGTCCGTGTAGATCTTGCGCGTATAGACCGGATAGCCCTCGAGTCCATCGACTTGCGCGCGCTTGATTTCCGTGTCCCAGTACGCGCCCTTCACGAGGCGAATCATCAGGCGATGACGGCTGCGGCGCGCGAGATCGATCAGATAGTCGATCACGAACGGGCAGCGCTTCTGATAACCCTGCACCACGAAACCGATGCCGTTCCAGCCCGCGAGCTCCGGATCGAAACAGAGCGCTTCGAGCAGATCGAGCGAGATTTCGAGACGATCGGCTTCCTCGGCGTCGATGTTCAGGCCGATGTCATAACGGCGCGCCAGTTGCGCGAGCGAGCGCACGCGCGGCAGCAGCTCGTTCATCGTGCGTTCCTGCTGCGAGCGCGAATAACGCGGATGCAGCGCGGAGAGCTTGATCGAAATGCCCGGGCCTTCGTAGATGCCGCGCCCGCCCGCCGCCTTGCCGATCGCGTGGATCGCCTGCTCGTAGGACGCGTAGTAGCGCTGCGCGTCTTCTTCCGTCGTCGCGGCCTCGCCGAGCATGTCGTACGAGTAGCGGAACCCGCGCGCTTCGTACTTGCGGCTGTTCGCGAGCGCTTCGGAGATCGTCTCGCCGGTGACGAACTGCTCGCCCATCAGGCGCATCGCCATGTCGACGCCCTTGCGGATCAGCGGCTCGCCGCCCTTGCCGATCAGACGCGTCAGCGCCGACGACAAGCCCGCTTCGCTGTTCGTCGTGACGAGCTTGCCGGTGATCATCAAACCCCACGTCGCCGCGTTCACGAACAGCGACGGCGCCTGGCCCATGTGCGATTTCCAGTCGCCCTTGCTGATCTTGTCGCGAATCAGCGCGTCGCGCGTGGCGCGGTCGGGAATGCGCAGGAGCGCTTCGGCGAGGCACATCAGCGCGACGCCTTCCTGGCTCGACAGCGAGAATTCGTGGATCAAACCTTCGACGCCGCCGCCCGAGCTTTTCGCGCGCAGCGCTTCGACGAGCTTCGTCGCGAGCTTTTCGGTTTCGGCCGCGACGTTCGAAGGCAGTCGCGCCTGACCGATCAGGAACGGCACGCACTCCGGCTCCGGCCGGCGATACGCCGCCGTGATCGCCGCGCGCAGCACCGATTGCGGCTGCACGTTCTGCGCGAAATCGAGGAACGGATGCGGCGCGCCGTCTTCGTCGCCATCGACGGAAGGTGCATCCGCCATTTCCGACGAGCCGTTCGCACCCGTCAGTTCGGGCGGAAGCTGGCCATCCTCGATGCGCTCCAGATAAGCGAAGATCGCCTGCTTGATAAGCCAGTGGGGAGTGCGTTCGAGGCGCGTCGCGGCATCTTTGAGCCGGGAACGCAGCAGATCGTCGACTTTGACGCCTAGGGTTGTGCTCGCCATATTTCCTTCGTTTGCCGGTCGTGCTCAGCCGGCCAGAGACCTGAAAAGTTGGCGAATCGTACCCCGCTGATTTAAAAGGTGCAACCGAGATTTTCGCTAGGGTTGCACCACAATGAAACCCTTGTGGCACAAGGCTTTGAGCGGTGCACCGCCGGATGGCGCGCGGCGCTCGGTGCCTAGTAGTTTCCCTAATCCGGAATTTTTGAGACGGCCCCTAAGTAAATCCTCGGACACCGCCGTTATAAACGCCATGCGCCGTCGATGGCGACGCCTTCAGCGGTCGATATTCCGCGATTTCGGGGAGAGCAACGAGCATGAGCACTTGGATGGTGGTGGCCGGCGTTTGGGCGATGTTCGCAGTCTGCGTCGTGTTGTTCGTGCGGGGCGCGTCGCCGCACGTTCATCGGTCCGATGACGCTTCCGGCCAAGGCGACCGCGCGGTCAGCGACGTTCCACGCGCCGAAATCTGAATCAGACGTCCAGCGGATCGACTTCCACGTTCCAGCGCAGCACGCCCTTGAGCGAGCGCAGCACCGGCTGCCACGCGCGCAGCGACGCCTGCAGCGCGGCCCGCGACGCGCTTTCGAGCAGCAGTTGCGCACGGTGGACATTGAACACTTTCACGATGGTGAGCGGAACCGCGTCGTAGACCGTCACGCGCTCAGCGCCGGGCAGAGGCGCGAACGCCGCCGCCGCTTCTTCGAGGAATTTCAGCGCCGCATCGAGCGTGCGGCCTTCGGCGCGCAGCATCGCCTGATAGACGAACGGCGGCAGACGCGCGTCGCGGCGTTCGGCGAGCGTCGAATTGGCGAAACCCACGTAGGCTTGTCGCGAAAGCGCCTGATACAGCGCGTGACGCGGATAGCGCGTCTGAATCATCACTTCGCCGGGCAAGCCCGCGCGTCCGGCGCGCCCGCTCACCTGCGTCAGTTGCGCGAAGAGCCGCTCGCTCGCGCGAAAGTCGTGGGAGAAGAGCGCGGTGTCCGCGTTCAGCACGCCGACGAGCGTCACGCGCCGGAAATCATGGCCCTTCGCGATCATCTGCGTGCCAACGAGAATGTCGACTTCGCCCGCGTGGACATCGGAGAAAAGCGCCTGCGCGCTGCCTTTGCGGCGCGTGCTGTCGGCGTCGATGCGCAGCACGCGAGCACCCGGCACCACGCTCGCGAGCGTTTCTTCGACGCGCTGCGTGCCGCGGCCCATCGGCGCGATATCGATGTTGCCGCATTCCGGACACGACTTCGGAATGCGCGATTCCCAGCCGCAGTGATGACAACGCAGCGCGCGCTCAGGCTTATGCAGCACGGCATACGCGCTGCAACGCGGACAACCGGCGACCCAGCCGCAGGCATCGCAGGACAGGATCGGCGCATAGCCGCGCCGGTTCAGGAATACGAGGCTTTGCTCGCCGCGCTCGACGCGTGTCTTCAGCGCCGCGATCAGCGGCCCCGCGAGCCCCTCGACCGAGGCGCGGCCTCGCCGTCTTTCCTCTTCGAGATCGATGAGCCGGACGCTCGGCAGCACCGCTTCGGCGACGGCGCGACGCGTGAGCGTGAGTCGCGTGTAGCGGCCCTGCTCGGCCTGCCACCAGGTTTCGAGCGATGGCGTCGCCGATCCGAGCACGACGGGAATATCCAGTTGCTTCGCGCGATAGATGGCGAGATCGCGCGCGGAGTAGCGCAAGCCTTCCTGTTGCTTGTACGCGGGATCGTGTTCCTCATCGACGACGATGATCGCGAGCTTCGGCATCGACGCGAGAATCGCGAGGCGCGTGCCGAGCACGATGCGCGCGCTGCCCGTATGCGCCGCGAGCCAGTTGCGCGCGCGTTCGCCTTCGGCGAGTCCGCTGTGCATCGTGACGATCGAGCCGTCCGCGAGCGCCGCGAAACGCGCGCGAAACGCCGCTTCGAACTGCGGCGTCAGATTGATTTCGGGAACGAGGACGAGCGCCTGCGCGTCGGGCCGGTCGGCGAGCAACGCGGCGAGCGCGTGCAGATACACCTCGGTCTTGCCACTGCCCGTCACGCCGTGCAGCAGGAACGGGGCGAACCCTTGCGCGCCGGAAATTGCATCGACGGCTTCGCGTTGTTCATCGGTCAGCAAGGGCAGCGGCACCGCGCCGGTCGGCAGCATGGGCGCGCTCGCGTCGGGTTCGGCGATCTGCGCTGTCACCGCTTCGATCCATCCGCGCGCGATCCAGTCGTCGAAGGTCGCGCCCGCTTTCGGATGCAACGCACGCGCGTCGGACAACGTCAGCGACGGCTGTTCCGCGAGCGCATCGGCGAGACGCCGGAGGGCGCTGGCGCGGGCGGGCAAAGCATCGGGGAGTTGCGCGCGCCCTTCGGGGAGAATGCGAAAGCGCGGCTCGACGGCAAAAAGGCGATCCCAGCGCGAGGCGTCGCGCAACGCCTGCGGAAGCGCCGGCAGCGCGACTTCGCCCAGCCCGCGCTGATAGTAATCGGCGGCGAAGCTGACGAGCGCGATCCACTTTTCCGACAGCGGCGCGCAGCCTTCGCAAATCGAAGTGATGTCGCGCAGTTTGGCAGCGGGCACGTCGCTTGAATGGGCGATTTCGCAGATCAACCCGACGACTTCGCGTCGCCCGAACGGCACCTGCACCAGCATGCCGACGGCAGGCGCGGCCGGCAGCGCATAGCGGTAGTCGAACAGCACGGGCATGGGCTGATCGACGGCGACGCGGACGAATAGATCAGTCACCGCGCGGGACCCCGCGCAAGACGGTTCGACAGAACCAAGCGCCCGAGGCGGGAGAAGTTAAAGTGAAACATCAGAATCGTCTGTAAACCGCCGATTATTTTTGGATTTCCGATGCTTTCCACAGCCCTGTGGATAACTTTGTTGAGAAGTGCGTCCGTGATCGCCGCAAACAATGTCACGAATCCCTTATGTGCGCTAACCCACATTTCGGGCGAAGCCGTCGAAATGCGTTAAGAATCATTGGCTTGAAGCACATATAGCGACATCTTATTGGTTGCTGTAAGCCATACGTCTGATGGCGCGCCGCAGCGAACAAATTGTGCATAAGTTCAGTCTTGACATCGGGGAGCGCCGCCTGAGGCGGGCGATCCGAACAGAACCCTCCAGCTCCTGATCACTTGCCCCGAATCACCGATATTGCACTGCAGCACGCGTCCGCAACGCAGGCTTTCGTACGCCTTTTACCGGGCGGCTTGGCCGGCGCGCATGGCGCGGCTATGTCGATGAACCTCGTCGACCAGCTCCGCGACATTTTCCGGCGGCGTGAACTGCGAGATGCCGTGGCCCAGGTTGAAGACGTGGCCCGGAAAATTGCCGAAGCTTTCGAGCACGGCGCGCGCTTCGGTGCGGATCGACGCGGGCGGCGCGAACAACACGCTCGGATCGATGTTCCCCTGCAGCGCCACACGCGAGCCGACCTTTTCGCGCGCCCGGCCGAGATTCATGGTCCAGTCGAGACCGACCGCATCGACGCCCGTCGCCGCGATTTCCTCGATCCAGAGTCCGCCGCCCTTCGTGAACGTGATGACCGGGACGCGCGCGCCATCGTGCTCGCGCTTCAGGCCGGCAACCACCTTCGCGATGTATTCGAGCGAGAAGCGCTGATACGCGCCATCCGCGAGTGCGCCGCCCCATGTATCGAAGATCATCACGGCCTGCGCGCCCGCTTCGATCTGCGCGTTCAGGTAAGCGGTGACGGCTTGCGCGTTGACCTCGAGAATGCGATGCATCAGGTCCGGCCGCGAATACGCCATCGACTTGACCGTGCGATGGTCGTCCGAGCCACCGCCTTCGACCATGTAGCACGCGAGCGTCCACGGACTACCGGAGAAGCCGATCAGCGGGACCTTCTGGCGGCCTTGCGCGTCGGTGAGCGCGCGGCGAATCTGGCTTACGGCGTCGGTGACGTAGGAAAGCGTCGCGCCGATGTCCGGCACGGCAAGGCGCTTCACATCGTCTTCGGTACGCACCGTGCGCTCGAAACGCGGCCCCTCGCCCTGCACGAAGTTCAGACCGAGCCCCATTGCGTCGGGGACGGTCAGGATGTCCGAGAAGAGAATCGCGGCGTCGAGCGGAAAGCGTTCGAGCGGCTGAAGCGTGACTTCGGTCGCGTAATCCGGATTCTTCGCGAGACCGAGAAAACTGCCCGCGCGAGCACGCGTCGCGTTGTATTCCGGCAGATAGCGCCCTGCCTGGCGCATCAGCCAGATCGGCGTGTAGTCGGTCGGCTGGCGCAAGAGCGCGCGCAGGAAGGTGTCGTTCAGAAGAGTGTGTGCCACGTCGCTCGATGCTCAAGGCAGAGAATCGTCCATTCTACCGGAGCGGTCGAACGTTTACGCCGGCTGAGCCCGGCAATTCGGAACGGCTCATGCCGCGCGGCCTATGTCGTTTGGCCGGATTTCGGGCAAGCGAAGCCCTCGTTATGATCGGTGTGCTTACACAACTAGAACCAGGAGAATCGATGCAACGCACGTCCGTCAGTCTCGCAGCCGCTGCCTTCGCGGTGTCGCTCTCGCTTTTGAACGCCGCGCACGCGCAGACGGTTCAGGCCGGCACCGTCGCCGGAGCAAAGTCCGCCGCGCCCGCGCCTTCCTCGGTTGCCGCGCCCTCTCGCCTCGACGACATCCTCGCACGCCACACGCTGCGCGTCTGCACGACCGGCGATTACAAACCGTACTCGTTCCTGCGTCCGGACGGGCAGTTCGAGGGCATCGACATCGATCTCGCGGAAAGTCTCGCGAAGTCGCTCGGCGCGAAGGCCGAGTATGTGAAGACGTCGTGGTCGAATCTGATGAACGACTTCATCGCGAAATGCGATATCGCCGTGGGCGGCGTCTCGACGACGCTCGAACGGCAGAAGCGCGCGTTTTTCACCGCGCCGTACATGGAAGACGGCAAGACGCCGATCGTGCGTTGCGACGATGTCGAGAAGTATCAGACCGTCGCGCAGATCGATCAGCCGAACGTGCGGACGATCGTGAATCCGGGCGGTACGAACGAACGCTTCGCGAAGCAGTTCTTTGCGCACTCGCAACTGATCGAGTATCCGGACAACGTGACCATCTTCAAGCAGATTCTCGACGGCAAGGCCGACGTCATGGTCACGGACGCATCCGAAACGCTGCTTCAGCAGAAGCTCAATCCGGGGCTGTGCTCGGTGCATCCGGACAAGCCGTTCCAGTTTGGCGAAAAGGCGTATCTGCTGCCGCGCGGCGACGTGCCGTTCCAGCAGTATGTCGATCAGTGGCTGCATCTCGCCCGTTCGTCGGGCGAGTTCCAGGCTGTCTATGACAAGTGGCTGAAGTAGCGGTCAGCGCGCGGCGCGCAAGAGTTCGCCGGTGCGCTCGCCGATCTTGCGCAGCCAGCCGAGCGCCGCGTCGGACTGTGAATGCATGCGGCCGAATCCGTGCGTCATGTCGCGCGCGTCGATCAGCTCGACACGGCCGCCGTTCGCTTGCAGGAAGCGTTCGAGTTCGACGGCGTCGTCATAGAGCGGATCGTACGCCGCCGCGACGACGATCGCGGGCGCCGGCGTGCGCTCGAACGGCTCGGAGAGCGGAAAGGCGCGCACATCGTGCGCCTGCGGTGTTTCACCCGAAAGGAACTGGGTCCAGTACCACTTCATCTCATCGTTCGTGAGACCCGGACCGTTCGCATTGGCGATGCAACTCGGGCTCTCGAACTGGCGACGCATGACCGGGTAAAGCAGCAGTTGCAAGCCGACGATGCCCGCGACGCGCTCGTTCGCGCCGCGTGCCGCAACAACCGCCAGATGCGCGCCCGCGCTGTCGCCGCCGACAGCCAGCCGGTCGGTCGCGAAGCCGAGCCGCGACCGGTGCTCCGCGAGCCAGAGCAGCGCGTCGAGCGCGTCTTCGCAAGGCGCGGGAAACGGATGCTCGGGCGCGAGCCGGTAGTCGACGCTCGCCACCGCGCATTGCGAGTCGCGCGAGAGCCGTGCGACGAGGCCATCGTGCGTGTCGATATCGCCGACGACCCAGCCGCCGCCGTGAAAGTACACGATCAGCGGCAGCGGGCCGCGCGCCTCTTTCGGCTTGTAGATGCGGGCGGCGAGCGTGCGGCCTTCGAGATCGAGCTGAATATTTTCCGCCGTTACGGCATCGTCGCGCTCTCCGGCGTAGGCTCGAGCGACCTTGCTGAAGCGCTCCCGGAACGCCAGCGCATCCGCGTCGGGCGGCAAAGCCGGAAAAGCGTCCTCGACGGCGCGGTAATAGCGAAGCAGGGCTGCATCAATGCTCATGCGTATCTCCATAGGTTTTTGTGTCGTTATGCGCGCGCGGCCTACTTTGCGCATCGATTTCATGCGTCCGGGCGTTCGATTTCCGCGAAAAAAATAGAATAATCGCACGGGTTTGAAAATCTGCAATCGCGCGTCAAGTCATCCCGAACGGATTAATCGTCCGAATAACAGACAATATATCGGTCGAAATCTGGACAATCGCGCTCGAAAATTTCCTCCGAGCCTTATCGGGCGCGGGTTACAACCTGAAACACTTTGTTACGGCGACCCGGATTCAATTCGCCCACAATCTGTTGAAACGGTTTCAACACGGATGTATTGGGTCGCGTCGTGCGAAAACAACGTGATCCGATGGCAGGCTGTGGCCGAAGCACTCACATTTGGGGCATCGGTGTTGGGATCGTTATTCGAATGCAAGGCATTCGACACATCCCACGTTTGGTCTCCTCGCGCTAACCCCGTAGCGTGTGGTTTTTAGCGGGCTCCAGGCCCGCTTTTTTTTCGCCCGGACAAACGTTTGCGTTTTGGGATTTCAACACCCGAACGTTTCGTCCAATGACAGAAGGGAGCGCCGCAGCGCTCCCTTTGTCTTTTCACCGCGAAGCAGCGCCGAAGTTCAGGCCGTTTTGGCCTCGGCGATCTTCAGTTCGTCGATCATGCGGGCGCGCATCACGAATTTCTGCGCCTTGCCGGTGACGGTCATCGGCAGTTCGTCGACGAAGCGGATGTAGCGCGGAATCTTGTAGTGCGCGATCTGTCCTTGGCAAAACTCGCGAATTTCCTCCTCGCTCGCCTGCTCGCCGGGACGCACGACGATCCACGCGCATACTTCCTCGCCGTATTTCTGATCGGGCACGCCGAAGACCTGCACCGACTGCACCTTCGGATGACGGAACAGGAATTCCTCGATTTCGCGCGGATAGACGTTCTCGCCGCCCCGAATCAGCATGTCCTTCAGGCGGCCGACGATGTTGCAGTAACCTTCCGCGTCGATGGTCGCGAGGTCGCCGGTGTGCATCCATCCGTCGACGATCGCCTCGCGCGTCTTGGCGTCGTCGCCCCAGTAGCCTTTCATCACCGAATAGCCGCGCGTGCACAGCTCGCCGGTTTCGCCGACCGGCACGATATTGCCCAGCGGATCGACGATCTTCACTTCCAGATGCGGCTGAATGCGTCCGACGGTCGTGGTGCGCTTGTCGAGCGGATCGGTCGTCGAGCTCTGGAAGGACACGGGGCTTGTCTCAGTCATGCCGTACGCGATCGTGATCTCGCTGAGATGCATCTTCGACACGACGCGCTTCATCGTCTCGATCGGACACGGCGAACCCGCCATGATGCCCGTGCGCAGCCGGCTCAGATCGTACTTCCCGAAGTCCGGGTGGTCCAGTTCGGCGATGAACATCGTCGGCACGCCATGCAGCGCCGTGCATTTTTCCTCGTGCACGGCAGCGAGCGTCGCGGCGGGGTCGAAGGCTTCGCCGGGAAACACCATCGTGCAGCCCGTCGATACGCACGCGAGCACGGCCAGGACCATGCCGAAGCAGTGATACAGCGGCACCGGAATGCACAGCGAATCCTGCTCGGTCAGGCGCATCGCCATTGCGATATAGCGCGCGTTGTTGACGATGTTCCGATGTGTGAGCGTCGCGCCCTTCGGATTGCCCGTGGTGCCGCTCGTGAACTGGATGTTGATCGGATCGTCCGGCTTCAGCTTCGCCTCGACTGCGTCGAGCGGCGTCGCGTCGAGCCGTTCGCGACCGGTACGCATCACGTCCTCGAAATTGAGCATGCCGGGCGTCTTGCTCTCGCCCATGCGGATCACGGCGCGCAATTCCGGCAGCTTCCCGGCGTGAAGCGCGTTCGGCTCGGCATGCGCGAGTTCGGGCGCGAGCGTCTGCAGCATCTCCAGATATTTCGATGACTTGAACTGCTCGGCCGCGATGATCGCCTTGCAGCCGACCTTGTTCAGCGCATATTCGAGCTCGGCCAGCCGGTACGCCGGATTGATGTTGACGAGCGTGGCGCCCATGCGCGCGGTGGCGAACTGCGTGAGCAGCCATTCGATGCGGTTGGGCGACCAGATGCCGACGCGATCACCCGCCTCGATGCCGAGCGCGAGCAGTCCGCTCGCGAGCACGTCGATCTGATTTGCGAACTCGCGCCACGTCCAGCGGATGTTCTGCTCGCGGAACACGACGGCCGGGCGATCGGGGAATCTCCCAGCGGTTTCGAGAAGGAAGCGCGCAACGGTCGCGTCGCTCAATGGGATGTCGGTCGCGCCGCGAACATAGGAAATGCCGTCGCGCGGTTCGATCTGCGCGCCGGCGTGGGTCGGTTCAGTTGTCATCGATGGTCTCCGCCAATGTGAATCGCCGCCCGGTGAAGGCTAATCGGAGGCCATTGTGCATCGCGAGGACGAGCGCGGGCATTGAGTGTTTCCCGCAATGCCGCTTTCGTGCGATCGGCGAAAGATGCGCTGAATCAATCGCTTACGTGAATCGGAGTGAGCGCCACATAACCGTTATGCAGATTTGCGTGCGCGATTTGCCGATTAGGAGCATAAAAAAAGCAGCCCGAAGGCTGCTTTCTTGACCTGCTGATCGCTGCTGCTCGATGCGTCGTGCGCTTAGTGCTTTGCGTGCGCCTTGCGCAGACGTTGGATCGCCGCGAGTTGAGCCGTCGCATAAGCGAGTTCCGCTTGCGCGGTCGCGTACTCGAGCTCCGAGGTGTTGTTTTGAATCGCTTCCTCGGCGCGCTTCTTCGCCTGCTCTGCCTTCGCTTCGTCGAGATCCGCGCCGCGGATGGCTGTATCGGCGAGCACGGTCACGATGCCCGGCTGGATTTCGAGAATCCCGCCGGCAACGAACACGAACTCTTCCGTACCGTCTTCCGCCTCGATACGCACCGCACCGGGACGAATGCGCGTGATGAGCGGCGTATGACCCGGCAGAATGCCGAGTTCACCCGCTTCGCCCGGCAGCGCGACGAACTTCGCCTGGCCCGAGAAGATCTGCTCTTCCGCGCTGACGACGTCTACCTTGATGGTTGCCATGTATGTCGACTCCTGTCGTCGGTGTCATGAGTGGACGCCCGCGCTGCGCGGACGTCCGCCTGAAAAACACCCGACTCTTACTGGATCTTCTTGGCCTTTTCGAAGGCTTCGTCGATCGTGCCGACCATGTAGAACGCCTGCTCCGGCAGATGATCGCACTCACCTTCGACGATCATCTTGAAGCCGCGGATGGTTTCCTTCAGCGGCACGTACTTGCCCGGCGAGCCCGTGAACACTTCAGCAACGTGGAACGGCTGCGACAGGAAACGCTGGATCTTACGAGCGCGCGCAACCGACAGCTTGTCTTCCGGCGATAGTTCGTCCATGCCCAGAATCGCGATGATGTCGCGCAGTTCCTTGTAGCGCTGCAGCGTCTGCTGCACGCCGCGCGTGATCGTGTAGTGCTCTTCGCCAATCACGTTCGGGTCGATCTGACGCGAGGTCGAATCGAGCGGGTCCACTGCCGGATAGATACCCAGCGAAGCGATGTCACGCGACAACACGACGGTTGCATCCAGGTGGCCGAAGGTCGTAGCCGGCGACGGGTCGGTCAAGTCATCCGCAGGGACATACACGGCCTGAACGGACGTGATCGAGCCGGTCTTCGTCGACGTGATGCGCTCTTGCAGCTTGCCCATTTCTTCAGCCAGCGTCGGCTGATAGCCCACTGCCGAAGGCATACGGCCGAGCAGTGCGGACACTTCCGTACCCGCCAGCGTGAAACGATAGATGTTGTCGACGAAGAACAGCACGTCGAGGCCTTCGTCACGGAAGTGCTCGGCCATCGTCAGACCGGTCAGCGCGACGCGCAGACGGTTGCCCGGCGGCTCGTTCATCTGGCCATAGACCAGCGCGACCTTGTCGAGAACGTTCGAGTCCTTCATTTCGTGATAGAAGTCGTTCCCTTCACGGGTACGCTCGCCAACGCCCGCGAACACGGAGTAACCGCCGTGCTCCTTCGCGATGTTGTTGATGAGTTCCATCATGTTCACGGTCTTGCCCACGCCTGCACCGCCGAACAGACCGACCTTGCCGCCCTTCGCGAACGGGCAGATCAGGTCGATAACCTTGATGCCGGTTTCGAGCAGTTCCGTCGACGGCGACAGCTCGTCGAACGAAGGTGCGTTCTGGTGGATCGAACGCGTCGTTTCCGATTCGATCGGACCCGCTTCGTCGATCGGACGGCCGAGCACGTCCATGATGCGGCCGAGCGTCGGCTTGCCGACCGGCACGCTGATGGGCTTGCCCGTGTTCTTGACCATCGTGCCGCGGCGCAGGCCGTCGGATGCACCCAGACAGATGGTGCGAACCACGCCGTCGCCCAGCTGCTGCTGGACTTCGAGCGTCAGTTCGGTGCCTTCCAGAATGAGCGCGTCGTAAATCTTCGGCATTTGCGCACGCGGAAATTCCACGTCGATAACGGCGCCGATGCACTGTACGATCTTGCCTTCTACCAAAGCAGTAGTACTCATCGCATTTCCTTTAGATACTGTGTTCTTTCACGCGGCCGTCAGACCGCTGCGGCGCCGCCGACGATTTCCGACAATTCTTTCGTAATCGCGGCCTGGCGGCTCTTGTTGTAGACGAGCTGCAGTTCGTTGATCACGGTCTTCGCGTTGTCCGACGCGGCCTTCATCGCGACCATGCGCGCGGATTGCTCCGACGCCATGTTTTCCGCGACCGCCTGATAGACGAGCGCTTCGACGTAGCGCACGAGAAGCTCGTCCACCACGGTTTGCGCGTCCGGCTCGTAGATGTAGTCCCACGAGGTCTTCGGCGTGACGCCGTCTTCGTCCTTCGCGTCCAGGTCGTCCACCGACAACGGCAGCAGTTGCTCGATCACCGCTTCCTGCTTCATCGTGTTGATGAAGCGCGTGTACGCGAGGTACACCGCGTTGATCTTGCCTTCCGAATACAGGTCGAGCTGCACCTTGATCGCGCCGATCAGCTTTTCCAGATGCGGCGTGTCGCCCAGTTGCGTGACTTGCGACACGACCTTCGCCTTCAGGCGATTCAGGAAGCCGAGTCCCTTGCCGCCGATCGCCGAAGCTTCGATCTGGACACCGCTTTGATCGAGTTCCTTGATCTTGTTCAGCGACGCACGCAGGATGTTCGTGTTCATGCCGCCGCACAGACCCTTGTCGGTCGTGACGAGGATCAGGCCGGCCGTCTTTGCGCCCTTGTTCTCGACCATGAACGGATGGCGATACTCGGGGTTCGCACGGCTCATGTGCGATGCGATCGAACGGACCTTGTCGGCATACGGACGGGCGGAACGCATGCGCTCCTGGGCGCGGCGCATCTTCGATGCGGCGACCATTTCCATCGCTTTCGTGATCTTGCGCGTGTTCTGCACGCTCTTGATCTTGCCGCGAATTTCCTTCATTCCAGCCATTGCTTACTCCTTGATCGAAGCCGCGCGACGTCCGGTGACATCGCGCGTTGCTCCTCTATCCCGATCAATAAGCGCCCGACTTCTTGAAGTCCTTCAGCGCGGCATGCAGTGCGCCTTCGTCGTCCTTCGACAAGTCTTTATTGTCTTCGATGCGCTTAATCAGATCGCCGTGGCTGGTCTTCAGGAATTCGCGCATGCCCTTTTCGAATGCGAGCACTTGCGAAACTTCGAGATCGTCCAGATAGCCGTTGTTGGCTGCGAACAGCGCGACGGCCAGTTCCCACACTTGCAGCGGCTGATACTGCGGCTGCTTCAGCAGTTCCGTCACGCGGCGGCCGCGCTCGAGCTGCTTGCGGGTGGCTTCGTCGAGGTCCGATGCGAACTGCGCGAACGCGGCGAGCTCACGATACTGCGCGAGGTCGGTACGGATACCGCCCGACAGCTTCTTGATGACCTTCGTCTGAGCCGCACCGCCGACGCGCGACACCGACACGCCCGCGTTGATAGCAGGGCGGATACCGGCGTTGAACAGGTCGGTTTCCAGGAAGATCTGGCCGTCGGTAATCGAGATCACGTTCGTCGGAACGAATGCGGTCACGTCGCCGGCTTGCGTTTCGATGACCGGCAGTGCCGTCAGCGAACCGCTCTTGCCTTTCACTTCGCCGTTCGTGAACTTCTCGACGTACTCTTCCGAGACCCGAGCCGCACGCTCGAGCAGACGCGAGTGCAGATAGAACACATCGCCCGGATACGCTTCGCGGCCCGGCGGACGGCGCAGCAGCAGCGAGATCTGGCGATACGCCCACGCCTGCTTGGTCAAGTCGTCATAGACGATCAGCGCATCTTGGCCGCGATCGCGGAAGTATTCGCCCATCGTGCAGCCGGCGTACGGCGCGAGGTACTGCATCGCGGCCGATTCCGAAGCCGAAGCCGCCACGACGATGGTGTAAGCCATCGCGCCGGTTTCCTCGAGCTTGCGCACCACGTTCATGATCGACGAAGCCTTCTGGCCGATCGCGACGTAGATACAGATGAGATCCTTGCCCTTCTGGTTGATGATCGCGTCGACGGCCACCGCGGTCTTGCCGCACTGACGGTCGCCGATGATCAGCTCGCGCTGGCCACGGCCGATCGGCACCATCGAGTCGATCGACTTCAGACCCGTCTGCACCGGCTGCGACACCGACTTACGCCAAATCACGCCCGGGGCGATCTTTTCGATTGCGTCCGTTGCCTTCGCGTTGATCGGGCCTTTACCGTCGATCGGGTTGCCGAGCGCGTCGACCACACGGCCGACGAGTTCCGGACCGACCGGCACTTCGAGAATGCGGCCCGTCGTCTTGACGATGTCGCCTTCCGAGATGTGCTCGTACTCGCCGAGAATAACGGCGCCGACCGAGTCACGTTCGAGGTTCAGCGCGAGGCCGAAGGTGTTGCCCGGGAATTCGAGCATTTCGCCCTGCATCACGTCCGACAGGCCGTGGATACGCACGATACCGTCGGTCACGGAGATCACGGTGCCCTGGTTGCGAACGTCCGCGCTCGCTTCAAGGCCCTGGATCCGGCTCTTGATCAGCTCGCTGATCTCAGAGGGATTGAGTTGCATTATTCGCTCCTGATAGTCAATTCTGTTGCGTGCCAGTCATCAGACTCGGTTGATCGCATTAATTCGCAAATTAAGCGGTCAGAGCCGTCTGCATGCTGGCGAGGCGCGCGCGGACCGAGGTATCGAGCACTTCGTCGCCAACCGTCACGCGAACGCCGCCGATCAGCGACTGATCGATTTCGACGGTCGGTTTCAGCTTGCGCTGGAACTTGCGTTCGAGGCTTGCAACGAGGTCGTTCAACTGTTCGCCTTCGAGGGGGAACGCGCTCACGATGTGAGCATCGGCAGCACCTTCACGGGCGTTCTTCAGCTCGTCGAACTGGACGGCGATTTCCGGCAGCAGCGGCAGGCGATGGTTCTCGACCAGCATGCCGACGAAGTTCTTCGCTTGAGGCTGGCTTTGGGCCAACGGCGACTTCACTGCGGCGAGCAGGAGATCGACGATTTGCTGGCGGCTCACCTTCGGGCTCGAAGCGACCGTTTCCACTTCGGGCAGACGCGCAACCTGTGCCAGCTCCTCAACGAAGGTGGACCAGCCCGCGAGATCGCCGGTTTCGGCCACGCGGAACAGCGCTTCTGCGTAAGGACGAGCGATGGTTGCAAGTTCGGCCATGATCAGAGCTCGGTTTTGAGTTGATTCAGCAGATCGGCGTGTGCCTTCTGATCGACTTCGCGCTTCAGAATCTGCTCAGCGCCTTTCACAGCCAGCGCAGCGACTTCGCCACGCAGCGCTTCGCGAGCCTTCACGATTTGCTGGTCGGCGTCGGCCTTGGCTTGCGCAACGATACGCGCGGCTTCGGCTTGAGCGTTGGCCTTGATTTCTTCTGCGACTGCGGCAGCGCGCTTTTCAGCGTCGGCGATGCGTTGCTGGCCGTCGTTGCGCGCTTGCGCGAGTTCCTGGTCGACGCGCTTGTGCGCAGCTTCGAGTTCCGCTTTGCCCTTGTCGGCGGCGGCGAGGCCGTCGGCAATCTTCTTCGAGCGCTCGTCGAGGGCGTTGATCAACGGCGGCCACACGAACTTCATCGTGAACCACGCGAGGATCAGAAACACGACCATTTGCGCAAACAGGGTTGCGTTGAGATTCACGGTGTTTCCTTAAACGTTGCTTGATCGGAGGTGAAACGGTTAAAAGGCGCTCATCGGCTTGTTGAGCTCGATCAGCGCCTCACCCGTTCCGTTCAGCGTCTTTAAAAAGTCAGACGCACACTTCCGAGGAACCTCAGCCTGCGAGCTTCGAGAGCAGCGGGTTCGCGAACGCAAACAGCATTGCCACACCAACGCCGATCAGGAACGCCGCGTCGATCAGACCAGCCAGCAGGAACATCTTGGTCTGCAGCGGGTTCATCAGTTCCGGCTGGCGGGCGCATGCTTCGATGTACTTGCCGCCCATCAGACCGATACCGATACAGGCGCCGATTGCACCCAGGCCGATGATGATGCCGATACCGATGGCGGTCAGACCTTGGATGTTGGCGATGAAAGCTTGCATGATCACTCCTTTGATTAAAGACTTTGGAACTGGATTTATAAAAAACGAAACCTAAAACCTGAACGATTCCGGAACGTGCCGCAACGCGTCAGTGTGAGTCATGCGCCTGGCCGATGTACACCAGCGTCAGCATCATGAAAATGAACGCCTGCAACAGCACGATCAGAATGTGGAAGATCGCCCAAACCGTGCCCGCGACCACGTGGCCGATGAAGCCGAGCACGGAAGCGTCCGCACCGAACGTCCACATGCTGCCCAGAAGGGCGATCAGCAGGAACAGCAGTTCGCCGGCGTACATGTTGCCGAACAGCCGCATGCCGAGCGACACCGTCTTGGCGACGAACTCGATGATGTTCAGCGCGAGGTTCGGAATCCACAGCAGCGGATGCGCGCCGAACGGAGCGGACAGCAGTTCGTGCACGAAGCCGCCAGCGCCCTTGATCTTGAAGTTGTAGTAGATCATCAGCACGAACACGCCGAGCGCGATACCGATGGTGCCGTTGAGGTCAGCCGTGGGAACGATGCGATGATGCGGAAGGACGTTTTCGAGACCGAGCCAGCCGATGATGCGCGGCGGCAGATCCACGGGGATGAAGTCGAGCGAGTTCATCAGGGCGACCCAGACGAACACGGTCAGCGCGAGCGGAGCGATGAAGCGGCGGCTGCCGTGGATCATCGACTTCGACTGGTCTTCGACCATTTCGACCAGCATCTCGATGGCGCACTGGAAACGGCCGGGAACACCGGACGTCGCCTTGCGTGCAGCAAGACCGAGAATGACGATGGTGATGACACCGCACACGATCGACCAGAACAGCGTGTCGAGATTCCAGACGTGGATGTCGAAGATCGACGTCTGTGCGTGCGTGGAAAGATTCTGCAAGTGGTGCGCAATGTACTCGGACGGATCCAGAGCGTGCGTTCCTTCGCTAGCTGCCATATCGTTAAAGCCACCCAAATTGTCAAAAATCTTTCGCCGCCTGTCGCTTCCGAGCCGCCGCTTCGCGTCGCGGCTCCGGGTCGAGAGGCCCGAGTGCGGCACAACGTCCGCACTTGTTCATACGTGATGCTACTTACAATCCGTGCTGCGGGCACTTACCTGGGACGTCAAGAATCGTCACCGAAGCGCCATTGCAACCCAGTAAGTCTTCAGAGCGACGATGTACGTAACGAGCAGCGGCAACCACAACGCGCCCTTGTACCAGTACGCGACCGCCACGAACATGGCGATCGTCGCTCCCATCTTGAGCGCTTCGCCGATCATCCAGCTCATGATCGTCTCCGCGCCGCTCTTCGCCCGCAGGCGCGCGGCGAACAGAGCGCTCGGCCCCCAGCAGATCGCTCCCCCCAGAAATGCGGACAGCGCAGCATCGCCCGGCGGCTTGTAGAACAGCCACCACAACAGCGTCGCACCCAGGGACAAAACCATTTGCGCTGCCACGACCTTAAACGGCGTGACACGCGATGGACGACTCACCTCGGGCCCAAACAGCTTCTGTGCCTGATCCCGCGTGAGCGGAACAATATTATTTTCTTGCGCTTCGGCATCCCACGAGTCGCTCGACGAACTGCGCGGCTGATTTCCGGAGGCGTTTTCATCGCCGGTTGCGTGAGCGTCCGGCGCTCGATTTTCCTCTCGCACCGTCTTCCAACCTTCAACCAAAAGTCCGGGAAAATCACCCTGCGCTTTCGCTGCGCTTTCGAGGTGGCCTAGCTGATAAATCCGGGCGATTGTAAGCGATTGTTGTCACGGATTCAATAGTTTAGGCGCGTCAAAAACCAAGCAGACGAACCTTAAAAAACGGTCTCAAAAGCGAGACTTTCCTTGCAATTGCAAGGAGATTTTCATTCGATGGAGGAGCCTGCGCCGAGCATCAAACGAGCGCCCAGCCGATGACGATTGCCACGATCCAGAACGGGATCGACACCATGTGAAATGGCATCCACATGCCTCTTTCACCCGACAAGCGCACGGCGATGAGATTCGCGAGCGAACCGATTGCGATACCGAATCCACCGACGCTCACGCCAAATGCGAGCGCGCGCCAGTCCTTCGAGAACTCCGCGAGCACGATGGCCGCCGGCACGTTGCTGATGGCCTGCGACAGCACCGCGCCCGCCGCATACGCGCGCATCGGCGTATCGATGCCTATATGGGCGATGCCTGCGTGAATCGACGGCAACGCGGCCGCGCTGCGCAGCACGATGAACATCATCACGAAGATGAGGAGCAGCAGCCAGTCGATCTTCAACACGACTTCACGTCGCCACAACAGGAAGACGGCCGCCAGAACGGCCAGCGCCGGGCCGGCGTGATGCGCATCGGCGAGCGCGACGAACGCCGCAAACGCGAGCACGCTGACACCGCACAGCACGCGATCGACGCGATGTTCCTCGACATCGCCGGAAAGATCCAGCGGCTCCGCGCGGAACATCGCGAACGTGACGATGCCGAGCAGCGCCATCAACGCGGCGCACAGCGGCAGCATCGCCCAGACGAACGCCGGGAAGCCGACGCCGCTCGTCTGCCACAGGAAAAGGTTCTGGGGATTGCCGAGCGGCGTGAGAATCGAGCCTGCGTTGACCGACAGCGCAATGACGATGACGAGCCGTTTGATCGGCAGCGGCGCGAGCTTGTGCAACGACAAGGCGAGCGGGACGACGGCGAAAAGCGCTACGTCGTTGGTCAGCACCGTGGACAGGCCCGCGGCGAGCGCCACGAGCAGCAGCGCCAATGTACGCTCGCCATGAATGTGATGCACGAGGCGATGCGCGGCCCACATCAGGAATCCTGATAATTCGATGGCCTTGGTCAGCACCAGCAGGCCCGCGAGTGTAAGCACCGTCTGCCAGTCGACGAGACCCGGCAGGGACATCCACGGACGTGGGTGGGCGATCTGCAACACGACGAGCGCGAATACCAAAATGGCGAGAACCGGCTCTTTCGAGACGGCCCGCCAGATGCGCGCAAGAAAGTCGGAACGTGTACGGTTGACGTCGAATTCGGACAAGATGTGCGCGGGTCAGGCTGTGGGAGTCGTCGCTTCGATGCTGCCGCGCAGCTTCGTCAGAATGCCTTCGAGCGAGTCGAGCGTGCCGAAATCGATCGTGACTTTTCCGCGCCCTCTTCCGCCCAGCTTGATCTTCACGTTGGCCGATAGCAGATCCGACAACTCTTCTTCGAGCCGACGCGTATCACGTCCGCCGTCGTTTGCGGCGCGTGCTTTTGTCGCAGGCGCTTCCTTGGTCGTCGCCGCGACGAGGCGCTCCGTTTCACGCACCGACAAGCGGCGATTGACAACGTGATTGGCAAGTTGAATCTGCGTCGCTGCGTCGACGGCGAGCAGCGCGCGCGCGTGGCCCATGTCGAGGTCGCCGGCGAGGAGCATCGTCTGAACGGGCGTCGCCAAGTTCAAAAGACGCAACAGATTAGAGACGGCGCTGCGCGAGCGGCCGACCGACTCGGCAGCCTGTTCGTGCGTGAAGCTGAACTCATCGAGCAGGCGCTGGATGCCCTGCGCCTCTTCCAGCGGATTCAAATCCTCGCGCTGGATGTTTTCGATCAGCGCCATCGCTGCCGCAGCCTGATCTGGCACGTTTTTTACCAACACGGGTACTTCATCGAGCCCCGCCAGGCGCGCGGCGCGAAAACGCCGCTCGCCCGCGATGATTTCATAGTGATCGTCGCCGACGGAGCGCACGAGGATCGGTTGCATCAGCCCTTGCGCGCGGATACTCGCCGCGAGCTCCTGCAGCGCGCCCTCGTCCATGCGCGTGCGCGGCTGATACTTCCCGGCCTGCAGCTTGTCGAGCGGCAACACCGACGGCGTGCCTTCACCGCGCACGGCTTCCGTAATGTCGACGCTGCCGCCGAGCAATGCATCCAGGCCTCGGCCCAAACCCTTCTTTTTCATCACAGCGCTCATTTCGGTTCCTCCATCGGCGTGACTGCCGCATCGAATGGGTTTGCTTAGTTGAGGTCGAGCGCACGCACGCGCTCGATCATTTCCGTGCCGAACTGGATATACGCCTGCGCGCCGCGCGACGATTTGTCGAACACGACACCCGGCAGCCCGTAGCTCGGCGCCTCGGCAAGACGCACATTGCGCGGGATCACGACATCGAACAGCTTGCTGCCGAAATGCTCTTTCAATTGATCCGACACTTGTTGTTGCAGCGTGATCCGGGGATCGAACATCACGCGCAGCAAGCCGATGACCTTCAGGTCGCGGTTCAGATTGGCGTGAACCTGCTTGATCGTGTTCACGAGGTCGGACAGCCCTTCCAGCGCGAAGTATTCGCACTGCATCGGAATCACGACGCCGTGCGCCGCGCACAACGCGTTGAGCGTCAGCAGCGAAAGTGCCGGGGGGCAATCGATCAGCACGAAGTCATAGTCATCGACTACTTCTTCGATCGCGACGCGAAGAATGCGCTCGCGGTTTTCCATGTCCACGAGTTCGACTTCCGCGCCAGCGAGTTCGCGATTGGCCGGCAGCACGTCGTAACCAACGGCCTCCGGACGGGTACGCGCTTCACGCAGCGTGACGCCATCGACGAGCACTTCGTAAACCGTGTTCTCGCACGCGGCCTTGTCGATGCCGCTACCCATGGTCGCGTTGCCCTGCGGGTCCAGGTCGATCAGCAACACGCGCTGACCCAGCCCCGCGAGGCTCGCCGCGAGATTGACCGCTGTCGTGGTCTTTCCAACGCCGCCCTTCTGATTTGCGACGCAGAAGATTTTTGCCATCGTTTAGTGTCCTCGTTTCTTCGCTGTCAGAAGATCAGCGTGCCTGGAATGGCGGATGAAAACCTTCAACGAACCGTCATACCGGCTCGACGGCAATCTCGACGAGATGCCGTTCGGCGTCGAGCATCGGCACATTCAAGCGCTCGATGCCGAGCACCGTGGCGCCCGCCGGCACTCGCGCGGCTTCGGCATCTGGCTTCACCCCTTTCATCGCCAGAATCCGCCCGTTGTCCGCAACCAGATGACGCGAAAGTGTAACGAAATCGGAGAGCTCTGCGAATGCGCGCGACACGATTACATCGAATTTTTCCGGTACTTCGATGCCTGGACGTAAACTTTCGACGCGCCCGGTTACGACAGACAGATTGTTCAGACCTAACTGGGCCTTCGCCTGCGACTGAAAAGCTGTTTTCTTGTGGACGATGTCATTCAACGTCACACGCACATCTGGCTGCGCGATCGCCAGCACGACGCCGGGCAAACCGCCGCCCGAACCGACGTCCAGCAGAGTCGACGGATTTCGCTCGGATACAGCCGGGACGATCGCGAGCGAATCCAGAATGTGCTGGATCAGCATCTGCTGCGGGTCGCGGATTGCCGTCAAGTTATAGACGGAGTTCCACTTGCCGAGCAGCGCGACATAATCGAGTAATTTCTGGCTTTGCGAAGACGACAGCGCGAGGCCGAGCGCGACGACGCCCTTTTCGAGCGTCGTCGCCAGAGTTTGGTTGCGCTCCGTCATTGAACCGCCGTCGTATTACCGCTTGCCGAATCGTCGCTAGGCGAGTTGCGGCCGCGACGTCCCGCGCCGCGCTTCAGATGCACCATCAGCAGCGAGATCGCGGCCGGCGTAATGCCCGAGATTCGCGATGCCTGACCGATGGTCTCAGGCCGGTGCTGAATCAGTTTCTGGCGAGCTTCAAACGACAGGCCGCGGACTTCGTTGTAGTCGAGACCTTCGGGCAGGCGCGTATTTTCCTGCGCGCCGTTCCGCACGATCTCGTCCGCTTGCCTGTCGATGTAACCTTGATACTTCACGCCGATTTCGATTTGCTCCTTGATCTGGCTGAGAAGAACCGAATCCTCCGCTAACGGCGCGTCCGGGCCACACGCTCCGTCGCGCAGCGCGCAGATGCCGTCGTACGAAACACCCGGCCGGCGCAGCAGATCCGCCAAGCTGTACTCATGGTCGATCGGCTTGCCGAGCAAGGCGGTCGCCTCTTCGGCCGGCAGCGTCTTCGGGTTGACCCATGTCGAGCGAAGACGCTGTGTTTCACGTGAAACAGCGTCGCGCTTGCGGCTGAACGCGTCCCAGCGAATATCGTCGATGACACCAAGCTCGCGGCCAATTTCCGTGAGACGCATATCCGCGTTGTCCTCGCGGAGCGACAGACGGTACTCCGCGCGGCTCGTGAACATGCGGTACGGCTCAGATACGCCCCGCGTCACGAGATCGTCTACGAGCACGCCCAGATACGCCTGATCTCGACGCGGCGACCACGCCTCTTTACCTTGGACTTGGAGTCCGGCGTTGATTCCCGCAAGCAAGCCTTGCGCAGCTGCCTCTTCGTAGCCGGTCGTACCGTTGATCTGTCCGGCGAAGAACAAGCCGTTGATCGCCTTCGTTTCCAACGACGCCTTCAGCGCCCGCGGATCGAAGTAGTCGTATTCGATCGCATAGCCAGGACGAAGGATGTGCGCGTGCTCCAGGCCCCGCATCGAGCGCACGAGCTCGAGTTGCACGTCGAACGGCAGACTCGTGGAGATGCCGTTGGGATAGAACTCGTTCGTGGTCAGTCCTTCCGGCTCCAAGAAGATCTGGTGCGCGTCTTTCGAAGCGAAGCGGTGGATCTTGTCCTCGATCGACGGGCAATAGCGCGGTCCGACGCCTTCAATAACGCCCGTATACATCGGCGATCGATCGAGTCCGGAGCGGATGATGTCATGCGTCCGTGCATTCGTGTGCGTGACCCAGCACGGCATTTGACGCGGATGCTGCTCTACTCGACCCAGAAACGAAAATACCGGGATCGGATCGAGGTCGCCCGGTTGCTCTTCGAGCTGAGAGAAATCTATCGTGCGGCCATCGATGCGCGGCGGCGTGCCCGTTTTGAGACGGCCCTGAGGCAGCTTCATTTCCTTCAGACGCGCGGAAAGCGACACCGCAGCGGGATCGCCCGCGCGACCGCCGACATAGTTATTCAGACCAACGTGGATCTTCCCATCGAGGAACGTCCCTGCGGTCAGTACGACGGCGCGCGCGCGGAAACGCAGACCCACCTGGGTCACAGCACCGACGACGCGATCGCCCTCGACCATCAAATCATCGACCGCTTGCTGGAACAGCCAGAGATTCGGTTGATTTTCCAGCCGATGGCGGATCGCCTGCTTGTACAGAAGGCGATCAGCTTGGGCGCGCGTCGCCCGCACCGCCGGCCCCTTCGACGAATTGAGAATGCGGAACTGAATGCCGGACTCGTCCGTCGCCGCAGCCATGGCGCCGCCGAGCGCGTCGACCTCCTTGACGAGATGGCCTTTGCCAATCCCGCCAATGGACGGATTACAACTCATCTGACCCAGCGTCTCGATGTTATGGGTCAAAAGCAGCGTTTTGCAGCCCATGCGCGCGGAGGCGAGCGCCGCCTCAGTGCCCGCGTGACCGCCTCCGACGACGATCACATCAAATTCTGTGGGATAAAGCATTGGGATATCGTGTGCGAACGACACGAACCTGAAGAGAGAATAGCTTTGAATTATAACGGTTTCTTCCCGCCCTCGAATTCGGTCAAACGGGCAGAGACGAAAAAAATGGCGTGTTTCACGTGAAACACGCCATCGGTGGGCACCGCTGTTGTGGCGTCTAAGCCACTTTTTTCGTCAGGCCAAGATAAGTCTCGATAACTTGGGGATTGTGTTGAAGCGCATCGGCGTTCCCTTCGAGGGCAAACTCACCCGTCTCGAGAACATAGCCGTAGTCGGAGATTTGCAGCGCCGCGCGTGCATTTTGTTCAATCAGCAGCGTGGCAACGCCCGTCTGACGCAGAGCGCTAATGATATGGAAAATCTCCTTGACGATCAGCGGCGCCAGCCCGAGGCTCGGCTCGTCGAGCATGAGAAGTTGCGGCTTACCCATCAGCGCGCGGCCCACCGCCAGCATCTGCCGCTCTCCACCCGACAAGGTTCCGGCCGCTTGCTTCCGCCGTTCCTTCAGTCGCGGGAAAAGCTGAAATACGTGATCGAGCTGATCAAGGTAATTCCGTTCGCCTGCCTTCTTACGCCGATAAGCGCCGAGCACGAGGTTGTCCTCTACCGCCATCGTCGCGAATAGCTCGCGTTTTT
Source organism: Caballeronia sp. ATUFL_F1_KS4A (assembly GCF_023630905.1). Taxonomy (NCBI): domain Bacteria; kingdom Pseudomonadati; phylum Pseudomonadota; class Betaproteobacteria; order Burkholderiales; family Burkholderiaceae; genus Caballeronia; species Caballeronia sp. ATUFL_F1_KS4A. The sequence continues at coordinate 68,197 of NZ_JALQEB010000019.1, forward strand.
CCGGCACCAGGCACATTCCACGCGCGACACGACGCTCAATCGGTAACGCAGAGATATCTTCTCCAAGATATCGCACAACGCCCTTCGAATGCCCCGTCTGCGGCAGCGCGCCCATGATCGCGTTAAGCAGCGTCGACTTTCCCGCGCCGTTCGGCCCGATGACGGAAACGATCTGCCCCGCGCCGACGGTGAGCTTGCCGTCGTGCAACGCCTCGACCTTGCCGTAGCGTACCGACAAGCCGTCCACTTGAAGAATCGGATCTGCCATCACTCCACCCCACCCAAATATGCTTCGAGCACCGCAGGATCCTTCTGGACTTCTGTCGGCAATCCTTCGGCGATCTTGGTACCGAACTCCATCACCACAAGCCGATCCGTCAGATTCATCACGAAGTCCATGTCGTGTTCGACCAGAAGAATGCTCATCCCTTCGGCGCGAAGTTTTCGCAGCAAGTCAGCCAGTTGTAGCTTTTCCTGATACCGCAAGCCGGCGGCAGGTTCGTCCAAGAGCAACAGAGTCGGATCGCAGCACAGCGCGCGAGCGATTTCCAGAATCCGCTGCTGACCCAGCGCGAGACTCCCCGCTTCGCTATAAATATGCTTCTCCAGCCCGACGCGCTTGATCTGCTTCGCGGCCTCCGCCATCAGCCGCGCTTCCTCCGCCGCATTCAGACGGACGACGCTGCGCCAGACGCCCGTATTGCCACGCAAATGCGCTCCGATCGCGACGTTCTCCAGAACGGTCATCCCCGGCAGCATCTTGACGTGTTGAAACGTCCGCCCGATGCCGCGTTTGACGATCTCGCGCGAAGTCAGCTTCTCGATGCGTTCGCCGTGAAAACTGATCGCGCCGCTCGTCGCTTGAAGCACGCCTGTGACGAGATTGAACGTCGTGGATTTGCCTGCGCCGTTTGGTCCGATCAAACCGATGATCTCGCCGGCCTTCACCTCGAAACTGACATCATTCACCGCGACGAGCCCACCGAACTGCTTGCGCGCCTTGTCGACAACCAGCAAGCGCTCGCCCGCCGTCGGTTTGCTGCGCTGCGGTAGGGCGTCGCCGTGATCTGGAACGTGAGCGCGAGGACCACGAGGAAAGATGCGCGCGACGAACGGCCATACGCCCTGTCTCGCGTATTGCAACAGCAGAACCATCACGACGCCGAAAACGATGATCTCAAAATTGCCGTTGGCGCCGATCAGCTTGGGCAGAAGAGTCTGCAGATAATCCTGCAGAACGGTGAGGATCGTCGCACCGAGAATCGCACCCCAGACGTGCGACACGCCGCCGACCACCGCCATGAACAGGAACTCGATGCCGTGATTCAGCCCGAACGGCGTCGGATTCACCGCACGCTGCAAGTGCGCGTACAGGAAGCCGGAAATGGCCGCCAGAACTGCTGCATAAATGAAGATGACCACGCGCATCCACGCCGTATTGACGCCCATCGCCTCGGCCATCGTGCCGCCTCCGCGCAATGCGCGAATCGCGCGGCCGGGCCGACTATTAAGCAGATTCTGAACAGATATCACCGCGAGCAGCACGACGACCCAGATCAGGTAGTAGATGCTGCGCCCCGATTCGAGCTGCCAGCCGAACACGTTGAGCACCGGAATCCCATTGATGCCGTCGTACTTGCCGAGCAGTTCCATGTTGCCGAACAGATAGAACAGCGAGAGGCCCCACGCGATCGTCCCGAGCGGCAGAAAGTGCCCGGACAGACGCATGGTGATAAGACCGAGCAGCAGCGCGATAAATGCCGTCAGCACGACGCCTGCGATGAGCGCGAGCCACGGCGAGACGCCATAGCGCGTCGTCAGGAAGGCCGTCGCGTATGCGCCCACGCCGACAAACGCAGCCTGGCCGAAGCTCGTCATCCCGCCGATGCCCGTCAGCAGAACGAGGCCGATCGCGACGATCGAATAGAGGCCGATGTAGTTCAGCAGCGTGATCCAGTACTCGGGCACGGCGACCGGCCCGGGCAGAATCGGCAACGCGAAAACGATCAGCAGAAAGATCCAGAAAGAACGGAATTTCATCGGCTCACTCCTCGTCCTCATCCGAATGCGGGCTCGCCAGGCTTCGCCACAGCAGCACCGGAATAATCAGCGTAAAGACGATCACCTCCTTGTACGCGCTCGCCCAGAACGACGAATACGATTCGAGCAGACCCACGAGCAGCGACCCCGCCGCCGCGAGCGGATAGCTCACCAGACCGCCGACGATCGCGCCCACGAAACCCTTCAGGCCGATCAGAAAGCCCGAGTCGTAGTAGATCGTCGTGATGGGCGCGACGAGCACGCCGCAGAGCGCGCCGAGCCCGGCCGCGAGCGTGAACGCGAGGCGCCCCGCCTGTGTCGTGCCGATGCCCACGAGCCGCGCGCCCAGACGATTCACCGACGTCGCGCGCAACGCCTTGCCGGAAATCGAGCGATCGAAGTAGAAGTACAACGCGACGATCAACACGACAGCCGTCCCCACGACCCACAGGCTTTGCCCGGAGATTGATACGCTGCCGAGATTGAAGTTGGCGTCGGAGAATGCCGTCGTGCGCGATCCTTCGGCGCCGAACATCACGAGCCCGAGCCCGACCATCGCGAAGTGCACGGCGACCGCGACGATCAGCAGCAACAGCGTGCTCGCCTCCGCGATCGGCTCATAGGCGAGGCGATAGACGAACGGCCCCATCGGGACGACGATCAGAAGCGTCAGCGCGATCTGCGCGAACATCGGCAAAGGCTGCGCAAAAGCGGCTTGCGTAATGCCCCAAACCGCAACGGGAAACAGCAGATACTTGCCGGCCAGGACGGTGAGCAAGCGTCCGATCTGGTGATATCGCGAAGGATGCCGAACGATGCCAGCGAGTTCGGCGATAAAGCAGCCGACGCCCATCGCGATGAGCAAATAGCAGGTGGCGGGCAGCTTCTGCGTCTGCAGCGCGGCCAGCGTGAGCGCGCCATACGCGACGAACTCGCCCTGCGGAATGAAAATGACGCGTGTCACGGAGAACACGAGCACCAGCGCGAGCGCGAGCAACGCGTAGATCGCGCCCGTGGTGATCCCGTCCTGCGCGAGGATCGCCGCAATCGATAAGTCCATACTTCCTCTTTGGAGCTTCTTGTGAAACATGGTCAAGCGGCGCGCCGTTGCCGGTGCGCCGCTTGTTCTACGAGATCATCTCGAATTTAAGAAACAGGAACGCGCGGGTAAGGCGCGTTCCACGACATCAGTCGTTCAGCAGCTTCCACTTGCCGTCGACGATCTGCACCATCACGCGCGCGCGATTGTCGAAGCCGTTGTGATCGGTCGGCGTCATGTTCATGATGCCGTGCGACACCGGCAGATCCTTGAGGTTTTCGAGCGCCGCGCGCAGCGCTTCGCGGAACTCCGGCGTGCCCGGCTGGCCCTTCTTCAGCGCTTCGGGAATCGCGCGCTGAAGCATCTGCCCGGCGTCCCAAGCGTGGCCGCCGAACGTCGACAGCGAACCCGCGCCGTAGGCCTTCTCGTACGCGTCCTTGTACGCCGCCGACGACTTCTTAACCGGATTGCTCTCCGGCAATTGCTCGGTGACGAGCACCGGACCGGCGGGCAGGATCTCTCCCTCGCAATCCTTGCCGCACACGCGCAGGAAGTCGTTGTTGGCGACGCCGTGCGTCTGATAGACCTTGCCCTTGTAGCCGCGCTCCTTCAGCGCCTTCGCCGGCAGCGCGGACGGCGTGCCCGCACCCGCGATCAGCACCGCGTCGGGGTTCGCGCCCATCGTCTTCAGCACCTGGCCGGTCACGGACGTGTCCGTGCGGTTGAAGCGCTCGTTCGTGACGATCTTCAGCTTGTGCGCCGTGGCCGCCGTGTTGAACACGTTGTACCAGCCGTCGCCGTAGGCATCGGCGAAGCCGATGAAGCCCACGGTCTTCACGCCGTGCTTCTCCATGTAGCTCGCGATTGCATCGGCCATGAGCGCGTCGTTCTGCGGCGTCTTGAAGACCCACGCTTTCTTCGCGTCCATCGGCGAGATGATCGCGGCCGAGGCGGCCATCGAGATCATCGGCGTCTTGCCCGCGGCGGCCGGGTCGATCATCGCGAGCGAGTTTGGCGTCACGGTCGAGCCGACGATCGCATCGACGTGATCTTCGTCGATCAGCTTGCGCGTGTTCTGCACGGCTCGGCTCGTGTCGGAACCGTCGTCGAGCACGATCCATTCGACCGACTTCCCGGCGATTTCCTTGGGCAACAGCGCGACGGTATTTTTCTCGGGAATCCCGAGCGATGCCGCCGGTCCCGTCGCCGAGAGCGTCACGCCGATCTTCACTTGCGCGAGCGCCGCGCCCGCGCCCGCGAACACGCTGCCCGCGATGGCGAGCGCGATGCCGGTCTTGATCCATGCCTTCTTCGTTTTCATTGCTTGTCTCCAAACGCGCACACTGGCGGTGCGTTGCTGCGAGTTGTTATCGATGCGACTTTCGAGGCCAATCAAAGAGCCGCCCCAATCTATTTACCGCGATACTGCGTGCCAAGGCTCGTTTTCCCTGACCGTTGCGCCCTCTTCTTCGTCGGGGCGTTCGTTGCACAGCGCAGAAAAAAGGCGCGTTCGAAACGACGCGCCTTTTTTCCTCGAATCAGTTCACATGCGATTGCGTCAGTTGCCCGAGAGCTTCCACTTGCCGCCTACGATCTCCACCATCACGCGCGCGCGCTGGTCCAGTCCGGAGTGATCGTTGGGGCTCATGTTGAAGATGCCGTGCGATGCCGGCAGATTCTTCGTCTCTTCGATGGCCGCGCGCAGCGCTTCGCGGAACGCCGGCGTGCCGGGCTGGCCCTTCTTCAGCGCAATGGGAATCGCGCGCTGCAGAATGAGGCCCGCGTCCCACGCGTGACCGCCGAAGGTCGACACCGAACCCGCGCCGTAGGCGCCTTCATACGCTTTCTTGTACGTGAGCGCGGCCTGCTTCACGGGATTGCTGTCGGGCAACTGCTCCGCGACGAGCAGCGGTCCGGCGGGCAGGAACGTGCCTTCGCAATCCTTGCCGCACACGCGCAGGAAGTCGTTATTGGCGACGCCGTGCGTCTGATAGATCTTGCCCTTGTAGCCGCGCTCCTTGAGCGTCTTCTGCGGCAGCGCGGCCGGCGTGCCCGCGCCCGCGATCAGCACCGCGTCCGCGTTCTGCGACATCGTCTTGAGCACCTGGCCCGTCACCGATGCGTCGTTGCGCGCGAAGCGCTCGTTCGCGACGATCTTCAGCTTCGCGAGATCGGCCGCTTTCGAGAATTCCTTGAACCAGCTCTCGCCGTAGGCATCGGAGAAGCCGATGAACGCGACCGTCTTCACGCCGTGATTCGACATGTGCTGCGCGATCGCGGTGGCCATCAGAATGTCGTTCTGCGGCGTCTTGAAGACCCACGCCTTTTTCGCATCCATCGGTTCGACGATGCTCGCGGCTGCGGCCATCGAGATCATCGGCGTGTGCGTTTCAGCGGCGATGTCGGTCATCGCGAGCGAGTTCGGAACGACGGTCGAGCCGACGAGCGCATCGACATGATCTTCGCTCGTCAGCTTGCGCGCGTTTTTCACAGCCTGCGTGGAATCGGTGGCGTCGTCGAGAACGATGTATTCGACCTTCTGCCCGGCGACCTCCTTCGGAAGCAACGAAACGGTGTTCTTCTCGGGAATGCCAAGCGACGCCGCCGGGCCCGTTGCCGAAACCGTCACGCCGATTTTCACGTCCGCCAAAACCTGATTGCTGATTACCGCCGATAATGCCGCGACGGCCATTGCGACCGCCTTTCCGCGTAATGCCAACTTCATTGATTTGCGCCCCGTAAATCGTGCTTATGCGTAAAGAATCGCCTGCGAATATGTCCGTGATTCGCGCCGCTTCGAATCGCCGACCGACGGGTCGGGAAATGCAGTTTAGCGGACGAAAGCGCCGGGCAGCAAGCGTTTTGAAGGGTCTTCCCGGGCTTCGAACGTTGTTTTTTCAGCGCTTTTCGGACGACGCCGCACGCATCCCTAAACCCTCGGGAAAACCCCGCCTTAAATCCGTCGAGGGATTAATTCGTATTATCGACGGGCAAATAAAAAAGCGCTGTTGGACTCATCCAACAGCGCTTTTCGGTCGGGCACTTCGTGCCTCATGTCTCCTCGTTCTCCACCTCAAAAATCTGGGTGCAACAGAACTAGGACGCATGTTAAAGAACGCAACAGTGCCCGGCAACCTAGCATTTACCCTAGTGGTGCACAAAAGCACCTCAACGGGGCGTATTTCTTGCAATACAGCGCGCTTCTCGCGAAGCCCCAATTAATTCGCAATTCAAAGTAAATCGCTTCAGCCTTGCAGCGGCCGAACCCGCGCAACGATCTCCCCGACAATTCCGCGACGGAACGCCAGCACGCACGCGATGAAGATGACGCCCGTCACGATCGTCACCGATTCGCCCAGCGAGTTGAACCACGTTACGCCCGTGAGCCGCGCGATGCCGCTGCCGATATCGCCGAGCCGGTCTTCCAGCGCGACGATGATCGCCGCGCCGAGCAGCGGGCCGAACATCGTGCTCATGCCGCCGACGAGGGTCATCAGCACGACGAGGCCGGACATCGTCCAGTGCGCGTCGCCGAGGGTTTCGAAGCCGAGCACGAGCGTCTTCGTCGCGCCCGCGAAACCCGCGAGCCCCGCCGACAGCACGAACGCGAGCAGCTTGTAGCGCGACGTGTCGTAGCCGAGCGAAATAGCGCGCGGCTCGTTCTCCTTGATCGCGATCAGCACTTGCCCGAACGGCGAATGCACGATGCGCACGATCAGCGCGAACGCGAGCAGCATCACCACGAGCACGACGTAATACAGCGTGATGTCGTTGCCGAGATCGATCGCGTTGAACAGCTTGCCGCGCGGCACGCCTTGCAGACCGTCTTCGCCATGCGTGAACGGCGCCTGGAGGAAGACGAAGTACACCATCTGCGCGAGCGCGAGCGTGACCATCGCGAAGTAGATGCCCTGGCGCCGAATCGCGATCAGGCCGGCGACGAGACCGAGCAGCGTCGCCGCCGCCGTGCCCGCGAGCACGCCGAGCTCCGGCGTGAAGTTGAGCGTCTGGATCGCGTAGCCGGCCACGTAGCCCGCGGAAGAGAGGAACATCGCGTGCCCGAACGACAGCAGCCCCGTATAGCCGATCAGCAAATTGAACGCGGCTGCGAAGAGCGCGAAGCACAGCACTTTCATCATGAACAGCGGATACACGCCGACGAACGGCGCCACGATCAGGCCGATCAGCAACAGGCCGTAGAGCGCTTTTCTCTGCATCATTTTTCCTTGCCGAAGAATCCTGCCGGGCGAATCATCAACACGATCGCCATGATGACGAAGACGACCGTCGCGGACGCTTCCGGATAGAACACGCGCGTCAAGCCTTCGATCACGCCGAGCAAGAGACCCGTGAGGATCGAGCCCATGATCGAACCCATGCCGCCGATCACGACCACCGCGAACACCGTGATGATCATCGACTGGCCCATCAGCGGCGACACCTGAATCACCGGCGCCGCGAGCACGCCCGCGAACGCCGCGAGCGCGACGCCGAAGCCGTAGGTGAGCGTAATCATCATCGGCACGTTGACGCCGAACGCCTCGACGAGCTTCGGATTCTCCGTGCCCGCGCGCAGATAAGCGCCGACGCGCGTCTTCTCGATCACGAACCACGTCGCGAAACACACGACGAGCGACGCCACGACCACCCACGCGCGATAGTTCGGCAGGAACATGAAGCCGAGATTGGTCGCGCCTTGCAGCAGCGACGGCACGTCGTAAGGCTGCCCCGACGAACCGTAGATCGAGCGAAACACGCCTTCGATCACGAGCGTGAGGCCGAACGTGAGCAGCAGCCCGTAGAGATGATCGAGCTTGTAGAGCCAGCGCAGCATCGATCGCTCGACGAAAACGCCGAACAGCCCGACGATGACGGGCGCGAGCACGAGCATCGCCCAGTACGGGACGTTGAAGTAGGAAGCGCCCATCCATGCGAGCATCGCGCCCAGCATGAAGAGCGCGCCGTGCGCGAAGTTGATGACGTTGAGCAAGCCGAAGATCACCGCGAGCCCGAGGCTCAGGATCGCGTAGAACGAGCCGTTCACCAGCCCGAGCAGCAGCTGGCTCATCATCGCGGCGAGTGGAATGCCGAAAATTTCCATTGAACCTGCCGTCAGAAACGTGTTGACGCGGTTGCGGCGGCCGAGCGGCCCTCTTGGCCGCCCGCCTCGCGAACGCGCTGAATCACCGCCGAACGCTTACTTCCAGAGCTTGCAGCGTGACTCCGCCTTCGTGCCGAACGCCTGATCGCCCGGAATCGTCGCGGTGATCTTGTAGTAGTCCCACGGCTCCTTCGATTCCGACGGCTTCTTCACTTCCATCAGATACATGTCGTGAATCATCGAACCGTCTTCGCGGATGTAGCCCTTCGCGTAGAAGTCGTCGATCTTCGTCTTCTTGAGCTGCGCCATGATCTTGTCGCCGTCGGTCGTGCCCGCCGCCTTCACCGCGTTCAGGTAGGCCATCACGGCGGAATAGTCCGCTGCCTGCAGGCTCGACGGCATCTTCTTCATCTTGCCGAAGTAGCGCTGCGCCCATTTGCGCGTGTTCTCATCCTTGTTCCAGTACCAGCTGTCCGTCAGGACGAGACCCTGCGTCGTTTCGAGCCCGAGGCTGTGGATATCGTTGATGAAGATGAGCAGCGCGGCGATCTTCATCGACTTGGTGATGCCGAATTCCTTCGCGGCCTTGATCGAGTTGATCGTGTCGCCGCCCGCGTTCGCGAGGCCGAGCACCTGCGCCTTCGATCCCTGCGCCTGCAGCAGGAACGACGAGAAGTCCGACGCCGACAGCGGATGACGCACTTCGCCGAGCACCTGGCCGCCGTTCGCCTTCACGACGTCGGCCGTATTCTTTTCGAGCGCCTTGCCGAACGCATAGTCGGCGGTGAGGAAGTACCACGTCTTGCCGCCCTGCTTCGTCACCGCGGAACCGGTGCCTTTCGCGAGCGCCATCGTGTCGTACGCGTAGTGCACCGTGTACGGCGAGCATTGCTCGTTGGTTAGGTTGTCCGCGCCCGCGCCGATGTTGATGTACGGCGTCTTCTTCTCCGCCGCGACTTGCGCGGTCGAGAGCGCCGTCGCCGAATTCGTGCCGCCGATGATCGCGTTCACGCCGTCGCGGTCGATCCATTCACGCGCGCGCGATGCCGCGATATCCGCCTTGTTCTGGTGATCCGCATAGACGAGTTCGATCGGCTTGCCGTTCACCTTGCCGCCGAAGTCCGCGATCGCCATGCGAATGGCTTCGAGGCCGCCCTGGCCGTCGATGTCCGCGTAGAGGCCCGACATGTCGGTGACGAAACCGATCTTCACGGTGTTGCCGTCGGCGGCGTTGGCGCTCGTGCTCATCACCGCCACACTCGCCGCCGCAGCCGCAAAGCACAGAGTAGAGAGGCGCGCGAGGGTCTTCTTTTTCATTCCAGTCTCCATGAGTTTTGATTTGTTGCGGTGTTACTGGTGTTGCCCTTCTTTCCGGCGTGCCGCGTTCGGGATCGATTACACCCCGAGCAATTCGTGCAGCACCGGCATCTTCGCTTCGAGTTCCCCCGCGCCGAAATGCTCGACGATGTTTCCGTGCTCCATCACGTAAAAGCGGTCCGCGAGCGGCGCCGCGAAACGAAAATTCTGTTCGACCATGACGATCGTGTAGCCGCGCGACTTCAGCATGAGGATCATGCGCGCGAGTGTCTGCACGATGACCGGCGCGAGACCTTCCGAGATTTCATCGAGCAGAAGCAGATTCGCGCCCGTGCGCAGAATGCGCGCGACGGCCAGCATCTGCTGTTCGCCGCCCGAAAGACGCGTGCCCTGGCTCGCGCGGCGCTCTTTCAGGTTCGGGAACATCGAATAGATCTCGTCGAGCGACATCGCGTCCTTCTGCTTGCCGATGAGCGGCGGCAACAGCAGGTTTTCCTCGCACGACAAGCTCGAAAAAATGCCGCGCTCCTCCGGACAATAGCCGACCCCGTAATGCGCGATCTTGTGTGTGGCGAGCCCGATGGTTTCGTGTCCCGCGACGCGAATCGAGCCCGTCCTGCGCCCGGTCAGGCCCATGATGGCGCGCAGCGTCGTCGTGCGGCCCGCGCCGTTGCGGCCGAGCAGCGTGACCACTTCGCCGCGGTTCACCTTGAGGTCCACGCCATGCAGAATGTGCGATTCCCCGTACCACGCCTGCAATCCCGAGATTTCCAGCGCGGGCACATTGCCCGCCGCGCCGTTCGCCTCGCGCGAGCGGCGCTCCTCCACGATCGTACTCATGCATGCGCTCCGGTGAGCGCCGCATCGGCGCTGCCCATGTAGGCTTCCATCACGAGCGGATTCTTCGACACTTCCGCGTAGCTGCCTTCGGCCAGCACTTCGCCGCGCTGAAGCACGGTGATGGTGTCGGAGATGCCCGCGATGACGTTCATGTTGTGCTCGACCATCAGGATGGTGCGGCCCGCCGATACTTTCTTGATGAGCGCCGTCACGCGGTCGACGTCTTCGTGGCCCATGCCTTGCGTCGGTTCGTCGAGGAGCATGAGTTCGGGCTCCATCGACAGCGTGGTCGCGATCTCCAGCGCGCGCTTGCGGCCGTACGAAAGCTCGACAGTTTTGGTATCGGCGAAATCGGTGAGGCCGACTTGCGTGAGCAGATCCATCGCGCGGTCGTTGAGCGCGTCGAGAGAACGCTCGCTGCGCCAGAAATGAAACGACGTACCCAGTTGCCGCTGCAAGCCGATACGCACGTTCTGCAGCACGGTCAGATGCGGAAACACGGCGGAAATCTGAAACGAGCGGATGATGCCGCGCCGCGCGATATGCGCCGGCCGCTCGCGCGTGATGTCCGTGCCGTTGAAAACGATCTGGCCCGCAGTGGGTTCGAGAAATTTGGTGAGCAGGTTGAAGCAGGTTGTCTTGCCTGCGCCGTTCGGTCCGATCAGCGCATGGATCGAACCGCGGCGAACGCGCAGGTTCACGCCATTCACGGCCGTGAAGCCTTTGAATTCCTTCGTGAGTCCTCGCGTTTCAAGAATGGTGTCGCCGAGAATCATGTCCCCTTCCATGCGAAGTGAGACGCTGGGGCAAACTCTGTTCGCCTGCGCCTTATTTTTTCTTTCCGCGCGCACCCGAACGTTGTCTCCATTCCGGTACTGCTTCGCTTCGCGCGTCGCTGTTGCGGCCGCACAAAGTGTGCACGTGGCATGCCGAGCATCACTAATTCCGGGGCCATTGTCGCGCCAATGATGCAGCGCAATCATTGGGATTTGCACTTACTAACGATTTGCTTGGAGTCCCGCCGCATGCACGTTATGGGGGCATGGGGAATGCTTATGCAGGGCGCAAATAAGCGATGACTGATCGAGCGTCATGCGCGCGTCATGCATACGTCATTCATCACGTCACGCGAGCGCCGTCGCGATCACTTCCTGCGCTTCGATGCTGCGCCGGTCTTCGCGGATCATGTCGCTCGCGCGCTCGGCGATCATCAGCGTCGGCGAATTCGTATTGCCCGATGTGATCGTCGGCATCACCGATGCATCGACGACGCGCAGGCCGCGCACGCCGATCACGCGCAGGCGGCTGTCGACGACCGCCCCCGGATCGTTGTCCGTGCCCATGCGGCATGTGCCGACCGGATGAAAGATCGTCGTGCCGACCTTGCCCGCCGCTTCGACGAGTTCTTCCTGCGTCTGAAACTGAATGCCGGGCAAGATCTCTTCCGGCGCATAACGCGCGAGCGCGGGCGCGCCGGCGATGCGCCGCGTGAGGCGCAACGCATTCGCGGCGACTTCGCGGTCGCGGTCCGTCGACAGATAATTCGGCGCGATCAGCGGCGCCGCATGGGCATCGGGCGATTCGATATGCACGCTGCCGCGCGATGTCGGCCGCAGATTGCACACGGATGCCGTGAACGCATTGAACGCGTGCAGCGGTTCGCCGAAGCGTTCGAGCGACAAGGGCTGAACGTGATACTGCACGTCGGGGCGCTTGATCGATGCATCGTCGGGATTGGACTTCGCGAACGCGCCGAGCTGCGATGGCGCCATCGACATCGGGCCGCTACGCAACAGCGCGTATTGCATGCCGATGAAAAGCTTGCCCCACCAATGCGCGGACAACGTGTTCAACGTGCGCACGCCGTTGACCTTGTACGCCATGCGCAATTGCAAGTGGTCCTGCAGATTTTCGCCGACGCCGCGCAGACTCTTCACGACATCGATGCCGAGACGCTGCAGACGCGCGCCATTGCCGATGCCCGAGAGTTCGAGAATCTGCGGCGAATTCACCGCGCCCGCGCTGAGAATCACTTCGCATCGCGCGCGCGCGATGTAATCGACATCGCCGCCGCGATACTCCACGCCGACGCAGCGCGCGCCTTCGAACACGAGGCGTTGCGTGTGCGCGCCGGTGATCGTCGTGAGGTTCGGACGCTTCATCGCTTCACGGAGAAAGGCCTTCGCCGCATTCCAGCGAATGCCGCCGCGCTGATTCACTTCGAAATAACCGACGCCCGTGTTGTCGCCGCGATTGAAGTCATCGGTCGCGGGAATGCCGCTCTGCTGCGCGGCCTGCGCGAAGGTTTCGAGAATCTTCCACTTCAGACGCTGCTTCTCGACGCGCCATTCGCCGCCCGCGCCGTGCCATTGGTTGCCGCCGCCGTGATGATCCTCGCTGCGCTTGAAGATGGGCAGCACGGAATCCCACGACCAGTTCGGATCGCCGCTGACATGCGCCCAGTCGTCGTAGTCCTCGCGCTGGCCGCGCATGTAGATCATGCCGTTGATCGACGAGCATCCACCGAGCACGCGCCCGCGCGGATACGACAGCGCGCGTCCGTTCAGGCCCGGTTCCGCCTGCGTCTTGTAAAGCCAGTCCGTGCGCGGATTGCCGATGCAATACAGATAGCCGACCGGAATATGAATCCAGTGATAGTCGTCCTTGCCGCCCGCTTCGAGCAGCAGCACGTTCACGTCGGGATCTTCGGTTAGGCGATTCGCGAGCACGCAACCGGCCGTGCCCGCGCCGACCACGATGTAGTCGAATTCACCTTCCAGCTTGCGCGCGTTCTGTTTCATCGCTTGTCTCCGTGGCGCGCCGTCTTGTGCGGCGTCTTTGGCTTGCAGATCAACCGAGCGTACTGCGGGATGCGCTTGCGAATCCAATCAGATATGTTCAACTGGGATATAAGAAGCTTTAATATCAGCCGATGGACTACATTCTTCTGCGCGCCTTCATCACCGTTGCACGCGAAGGCAACCTCACGCGCGCGGCGGCGCAACTGCATCTGACGCAGCCGGCCGTCAGCCTGCAGATCAAGAATCTGCAGGAGATGCTGGGCGTCGTCCTGTTTTCGCGGACGTCGCACGGACTTTTGCTGACGCGCGATGGCGAAGCGCTCCTGCCGCACGCCGAACGCGCGCTCGCAGCCGCCGCCGACGTGCAGCGCGCCGCTGCTGCGCTGCGTCACGAAGTGAGCGGCACGCTGCGCATCGGCACGATTCTCGATCCCGAGTTTCTGCGGCTCGGCGGATTTTTGCGCCAGCTCGTGGAGACGCATCCGCGCATCGAGACGTCATTGCGGCACGGCATGTCGGGCTGGGTGCTGGAGCGCGTGAGGGCGCGTGATCTGGACGTCGGCTATTACATCGGCGATCCGGCCGTCGACGGCACGCGCGACGGCGAGCGCTTTCACGTCGTCAGGCTGACGCCATTTCTATATCGCGTGCTTGCGCCGGCGGGCTGGCACAACCGCGTCAACAAGGGCAAGCGCAACTGGGCCGCGCTCGCCAAGCTGCCGTGGATCTGGACGCCGCAGGAATCCGCGCATAACCGGCTGTTGTCGCGCCTCTTCCGCGAGGCGGGCGCGATGCCGCTCGTCGTCGCGGAAGTGGATCAGGAGCCGTCGATGCTCGATCTCGTGAAATCGGGCGTCGGTCTGTCGCTCGCGCGCGATTCGATCGCGCTGGCGCAGGCGCACGCACACGCGCTGACGATCGTCGAAGGCGTCACGGTGCCGACGCAGTTGTCCTTCGTCGCGCTCGCGGAACGTCGCGATGAACCGGCGATCGCGGCGGCGCTGCGTTTGATCGACGCGCAATGGTCCGTCTGAGGGCAAATCCCGACTTCGCGGGCAAGGACTTTCAAGCGCGCTTCATCGATCGTCTGCTAGGCTGGGCGCTCGCTTTTTTACATCCAACCGTGTTCGAGGAGTCTTCATGGCACGCAACATCGAAATCAAGGCGCGCGCGCATCAGTTCGACGCACTGCGCGAACGCGCGGCCGCGCTCGCCCCCGACGCGCCGCTGGTTTTCCGCCAGCAAGACTTCTTCTACGACGTGCCGACCGGACGCCTCAAGCTGCGCCAGTTCGACGACGGCACGCCATCCGAGCTGATCTTTTATCAGCGCGACGACCGCGACGGCCCGAAAGTCTCGTACTACACGCGCAGCCCGGTGACGAATCCCGAGGCGATGCACGCGCTGCTCGCGCAGGCGCTGACGACGCGCGGCATTGTCTCGAAGGAACGGCATGTGTTTCTCGTCGGGCGCACGCGCATTCATCTGGACCGCGTGGACGGTCTCGGCGATTTCATCGAGCTGGAAGTGGTGCTCGGCCAGGACGACGACGAAGCCGGCGGCGAAGAAGAAGCTCACGCGATGTTCGCGCGTCTCGGCGTGGCGCAGACCGATCTCGTGCCGCTCGCTTACGTCGATTTGCTCAGTCCCGAGGCGTCGTCGTCGGCGAGATGAGAAAGCGGCAGCGGACCGTTGCGCTTGAACGTCGTCAGCACGATGTTCGAGCGCACGCTGTCGACGCCCGGCACGCGCATCAGCTTCTTCATGACGAAGCCTGAAAGCGCGTTCAAATCGGGCGCGACGATGCGCAGCAGGTAATCCGCATCGCCGACGGTCGCGTGACATTCGAGCACTTCGGGCAGCATTTCGATCTGCTGCTGAAACTGCTCGATGATCGAATCGCCGTGATGCTTCAGCTTCAAACTCGTGAACGCCGTCACGCCCAGGCCGAGCTTTTCGGGCCGCAACACCACCCGATATCCTTCGATCACGCCCGTCGCTTCGAGGCGCTGCAGGCGCCGCCCGATCTGCGACGGCGAAAGCGGCACCTGCTCGCCCAGTTGCTGATGCGTCGCGCGCCCGAAGCGTTGAAGCACGTCGAGCAGGGCGAGGTCGAAATGATCGAGTTCGAGCATGAGGCGGATACGCGCGGTAGCGGTGATGAATGCGACTTTATCGCATGGCAGCGGGTGCCCTCACAAACCCTTTGCGCAAAGGGGCCGTTTCGCGCGCGTTTTACGAATTCCTTGCAGCGGCAAACAAGGTAACGCGCATGTTACCAACCATGACACCGCGAAAGGCCGGATTTCATACGGAAAGACGCTAATTCGGGATAAACGCAAGCCTTAAAACAGCAAATAGAAAGCTCGATCGTCAGTTACCTTTCAGTCTCGACTACCATTCCTGAAGCGCTCGTAAGCTTCCCAGGCGTCGCGAGCCTCGTCGTCCAGTTGCTCGGGCGGCAGCCCGGATTGACGCTGTACAATCAGCAGCGCATAGGGCCTGGACAGTGCGCTCGCTTCCTTGCAGAGGCTGAGTTCGTCGCCGCTCGACGGGGAGCGGCCGCGCCAGTAGTTGATCGCGGCTTCGAGTTCGTGGATCGGGATGACAGCCATGTCCGGGCAGAAATACATTCGGTGTACGGCCGCTCGCGGCTTCAGAAAAACAGGTCGCGCACGCCGCATGAGATGTGAGTTTTGAACCGGCTCGAGCCCGCGCCGCACGCCGCGCATGTGACCATGCCGCCGACCGCCCCGCCCGCTAGAGCTCAACCCATTGTACTTGAGCGACTCCATGCGAATCCTTCTGATCGAAGACGACCGCCCCATCGCGCGCGGCATTCAAAGCAGCCTCGAACAATCCGGCTTCACGGTCGACATGGTGCACGACGGCATCTTCGCCGAACAGGCGCTCGCGCAGAACCGCCACGAGCTCGTCATTCTCGATCTCGGCCTGCCCGGCATCGACGGCATGACGCTGCTTTCGCGTTTCCGCCAGGGCAATCGTCACACGCCGGTGATCATCCTCACCGCGCGCGATGAACTGCACGACCGCGTGCAAGGCCTGAACAGCGGCGCCGACGACTACATGCTGAAGCCGTTCGAGCCGCAGGAACTCGAAGCGCGTATCCGCGCGGTGATGCGACGCAGCGGCCCGCACGGCGACGTGCCACGCCCCGAAGTGTCGCTCGGCGGCTTGCGCCTGTCGGGCGTCGATCGCCGCATCTTCAACGACGAGCGTCCGCTCGAACTCTCGCCGCGCGAATTCGCCGTGCTCGAAATGCTGTTGCTGCGTCACGGCCGCGTCGTGAGCAAGGCGCAGTTGCAGGATCATCTGACGCACTTCGGCGGCGATCTCGGCGATACGGCCATCGAAGTGTATGTGCATCGCGTGCGCAAGAAACTCGAGAACACGCGCGTGGAAATCGTGACGGTGCGCGGCTTCGGCTATCTGCTTCAGGAGATCCGGCAAGCGGCGTAACGCTTCTGCCGTAAAACGCCTTGCGATTTCCCACTCGCCGCGCGGGCGACCAGCGTTTCGCCCGCGAAGACTGGCTCGATCTGGCGCGGTCGAAAGCCGCCGAGACGCCGGCGCCGCCGAGTCTGCGGCGCACGCTCCTGCGCCGCCTCGCCGCGCCGCTGTCCCTGCTCGCGCTGATGTCCGGCCTCATGGCCTACTGGCTCGCGTGGCAATACACGCAGCACGTCGTCGACCGCTCGCTCGCGGATCTCGCGACGGCCATCTCCAAGCAGATCCAGCTCGCCGGCGTCGATGCGCCCGTCACCGTGCCGCCGCTCGCGCAGGCGATGTTCTCGGACCCCGTCGAGCAACTCATCTACCGCATCAGCACGGGCGATGAGGAAATCGCCGGGGAACCCGATCTGCCGCTCACCGGCACCAACGTGCGGCGCATTCACTACGCGTACGTCTTCGAGACGCACTTCGAGGGCGTCTCCGTGCGCGCGGCGCAAGTGCGCGTGCCGCAGCCGACGGGCAATCCGATCGTCGTCGAAGTGGCGCAACGCGTGGGTTCGCGATATCGGATCGCGGTCGAATTTCTCATCGCGATCATGATGCCGCTGCTGTTGCTGCTGCTCGCCGGATGGGTGATCGTGTGGCGCGTCGTGAATCAGCAGTTGAACCCGCTCACCGATCTCGCCGACGCGCTCAATCAGCAGACGCACATCTCGCTCGAACCTGTCGACGAGACTTACGTGCCGAGCGAAATCCGCCCGCTCACGAGCGCGATGAACGGCCTGCTCGTGCGCCTGCAAAGCGCGCTCGATGCGCAACGCAAGTTCATCGCCGATGCCGCGCATCAACTGCGCACGCCGCTGACGGCGGTCAAGCTGCACGCCGAGCAGGCGCTCAGTTCGCGCGATCCCGCGAAGGCCGTCGAAGCGGTGAAGGAGTTGCGCGCATCGGCGGATCGCGCGGTGCGGCTGTCGAATCAATTGCTTTCGCTCGCGCGCGCCGAGCCGGGCGAACAGGCGGCGCGCTTTTCCGATTTCGATCTGGCCGCGCTCGCGTTCGAAACCGGCGCGGAATGGGTGCCGCGCGCCCTCGCCGCACACGTCGATCTCGGTTTTCAGCGCCTCGACGATCCCGAGAACGAACATCCGCTGATCGTGCGCGGCAATGTCGTGCTCGCGCGTGAGGTGCTCGCGAATCTGATCGACAACGCGCTCAAGTACATTCCGCCGTTTCGCATCGAAGGCGCGCGCATCACGATGTCGGTCACGGAATGGAGCGACGCGAACGGCCGGCGCTTCGGCGAAGTCGTCGTGGAAGACAACGGACCAGGCGTGCCGCCGGATCAGCAAGGCGATCTCTTCAAGCGCTTTTTCCGCGGCGACGGGCAAAACGTCGAAGGCGGCGCGGGCCTCGGACTCGCGATCGTTCACGACATCATGGTGCTGCACGGCGGCACGGTGCATTACGAAGATGCGCCCGAAGGCGGCGCGCGCTTCATCGTGCGCATGCCGCTGAAGGAAGACAAACCGGCGGCGGAATAAAAAAGAGCCACGGGTTTCGGTCCGTGGCTCTGTCCGGTCTTAAGCGCGGCTTACTTCTTCTTTTTCGCCTTCTCTTCTTTCAGCGCGAGCATTGTGCCGCGGCATTTCTTCGCGCCGCATCGGCATTCGTATTCTTTCTTGAGCTTCTTGGTGATGCGGCCGTCGATGACGAGACCGTAGTCGTAATTCAGCTCTTCATCCGCCTCGATGTCGCGCAGCGCGTGGATGAACACGCGCCCTTCGACTTCCTCGGCCTCGCAATTCGGCGCGCACGAATGATTGATGTACTTCGCGCTGTTGCCTTCGATCTTGCCGTCGATCACGCGGCCATCGTCGAGTGCGAAGTAGAACGTGTGATTCGGCTCGTCGGGATTGTGCGGATGGCGGCGCAGCGCTTCCTTCCACGAAATGCGCTCGCCCTTGTACTCCATCACCTTCTCGCCGGCGGCGATCGGCTTCACGGCAAACACGCCTTTACCGTGCACGCCGGAGCGGCGAACGGTGACCCTGCGTGAACTCATCGAACGAATCCTTAAATAACGCTTCGCTCCCGCGCGATCGGGGATGAACATCGGGACAAAAAAAACGCGGTGGCTTCGATGCCGCCGCGTTCGCTCGTTGAACGCTCGCGTCCAACACACCGGTATCCTACACTCCCGGCGCGCGTCTGCTCAACCGTCCGGGCGATGCGCGCAACGTTTCAGCGCTGGCCGATTGTGATCTCGCCAAAGAGGTTCTTCTGGTCGCGCGGCTGCGAGCGCCAGTACTGCGGCGGCGCCGTGACGGTCGCGCCGAGCTCGGCGGCGGCGTGCCACGGCCAGCGCGGATCGTAGAGCATCGCGCGCGCCATCGCGACGTAGTCCGCCTTGCCGCTCGCCACGATTTCTTCTGCTTCCTTCGCCTCCGTAATCAGTCCGACGGCGACAGTGTTCACGCCCGTCGCTTCCTTCACGGCCTGCGCGAACGGCACCTGATAGCCCGACGACAACGGAATCTTCTGCAACGGCGAAACGCCGCCCGACGATACATCGACCCAGTCGACGCCGCGCTTCTTCAACTCCGCTGCGAACGCGATCGTGTCTTCGATGCTCCAACCGCCTTCGACCCAGTCGGTCGCCGAAACGCGCACGCCGACGGGTTTGTCGGCCGGGAACGCGGCGCGCACGGCATCGAAGATTTCGAGCGGATAGCGCATGCGGTTTTCGAGCGAGCCGCCGTATTCGTCGGTGCGCTGATTGGCGATCGGCGACAGAAACTGATGTAGCAGATAACCATGCGCGCAATGCACTTCGATGCCGTCGATGCCGAGCCGCGCAGCCCGCTTCGCCGACGCGACGAACGCTTCCTTCACGCGGAGGAGACCGGCGGCGTCGAGCGCGAGCGGCGGCGTTTCTTCGGGCTTATGCGGAACGGACGACGGCGCGTAGGTCATCCACCCGCCATCGGCGACGGAAACCAGCGCTCCCCCTTCCCACGGCTTGCGGCTCGATGCCTTGCGGCCCGCGTGAGACAACTGCATCGTCACCGCGATCTTCGAATACTGGCGGATGGCGGCGAGCACGGGACGCAGCGCGGCTTCGGTGACATCGTCCCAGAGACCGAGATCGCCCGCCGTGATGCGTCCGTCCGGCTCGACGGCCGTCGCCTCGATGAACAGCATGCCCGCGCCCGACAACGCGAGCTGGCCGAGATGGATCATGTGCCATGCCGTGGCCTCGCCGCGCTCGGCGGAGTACTGGCACATCGGCGATACGAAGATGCGGTTCGGAAGTTCGAGACCGCGTAGGGTCGTGGGTGTGAACAACGCGCTCATGGCGGTGACTCGTCGATGGAAATGAAGCGATCGAGAATAGCACCGCCCTTCACGACACGCAGAAACGCCGATGGCTCATACCATCACACGTTCAGCGCGCATCCACGGTGAAGCGATCGAGCCACTCGCCGAACATCGCGCGGGCGGCGCGTTCGAGCTTCGCGCCGTGACGCGCGGTTTCCTCGCGCAACGCGGCGACCGTCGTGCCGCTTTTCGCGACATCGCCCGGATAGGCGACGAGCCAGCTCTCGAAGCGCTCGACGAGCACTTCCGGATGACACTGAAGCGCGAGCACGTGCTCGCCCCAGGTGAACGCCTGATGCGCGCACATATCTGTCGATGCGAGCAGCGTCGCGTCCTCGGGGAGATCGAAGGTATCGCCGTGCCAGTGAAAGACGGGCACGGACGCGCCTTCGGCTTCGAGATGCCGCAGCGCGGACGCGCGTCCCGCGTCGGTCAGCGTGAGCGGCGACCAGCCGAGCTCCAGCTTCCCCGACGGATACACCCGCGCGCCGAGCGCACGCGCGATCAGTTGCGAGCCGAGACAGATGCCGATGGTCGGCAAGCCCGCCGCGATGCGCTTTTCGAGCATCGAAAGCAGCGGCGCGAGATGCGGATAGTGCGCGTCTTCAAAAGCCCCGATCGGACCGCCGAGAACGACGAGCAAGGAAGGATCGAGCGGATTGGGCGCCTCGCTGGGCCCCCGCCCCCCCTCCCCATAACCCACCCGCCCGCCCCGTTCCCCCCCCACCCGTTGCTCGCGGGCCACATCTTCGAAAAATAAGG
>NZ_JALQEB010000020.1:0-301 GCF_023630905.1 Caballeronia sp. ATUFL_F1_KS4A
GCCCAGGTGGCGGAATTGGTAGACGCACTAGGTTCAGGTCCTAGCGGTGGCAACACCGTGGAGGTTCGAGTCCTCTCTTGGGCACCAGATGTTTGAAAAAGCCACCTTCGGGTGGCTTTTTCTTTTTATGCGGAGACCGTGTTTTTGTCGTAGACGAGTCGTATGACTTTTCGATTGACACGGCGCCCGTTCCCGCTAGAATAGCGGGCTTGCTGTACCCCTTGGCCCAGGTGGCGGAATTGGTAGACGCACTAGGTTCAGGTCCTAGCGGTGGCAACACCGTGGAGGTTCGAGTCCTCTC
>NZ_JALQEB010000021.1:0-31766 GCF_023630905.1 Caballeronia sp. ATUFL_F1_KS4A
CCAACCCCCGCAAAAAAAGCACCCGCGTCACCCCCACCATCCCCCCTCATCCTGGGCCCACTGAGACCCGCTGTCAGATCCGCGCGACCCGCGGTTGGGGGGGGGGGTGTCGCGCAGCTGCTCGTCCTCGGATCGGAATGCCGTCGTACAGGCCTCGCAGATCCGTCCCCGTTTCAAGGAGACGGCAAACCGGTAAGAATGTAGAAAAACTACCAAATTTCTTACCACGAAATGTTGCATTGCACTAGAAATCGGTTAGGGACAACCCTATAATCCTCTCTAAGGGAAAACCCTCTGTAACTAACCGGAGTCAGTCATGAGCTACCTCTTCGCCCTGCTGCAAAAATTTGCTTCGATGTTCGAATCGGCCCACCTGCCGATGGACAAAGACTACTCGTATCAAGCGCGTTTCCGTGAATCCGAGCGTCAGCGCAAGGCGCGCGGCACGGCTTTCGGCTTCCGCCTGTAATGCGCAGCTAACGGCGGCGCGGGAAACACAACACAAGCAACTTACGACGGCACGAGCCGTACGACCCGCCCGCCAGTTCTTCCGTTTTATGTAGTTTTTCTAGCAGTTTCACATCGCTTCGGCTTCGTGCCGGACGCATCCTTCTTCGCGCTTCCTGCGCGACGCCAGTCTTTTCTTTCTTTCGTATTGCTGACGCGCGGTTCGCAAGCCGCCTGCATCGCAAAAAGGCTTCGCGACTTGTTCATGCGCGACATGCCGAAAATCGCAAGATCGTTCGCTGCGCTTCCCGCAAACCCTTATCCAGCAAGGATTCGATTGACTGCTGGCACTTTCGCGCTTATTTCGGTGTCGTATTTCCACATGTGGTTGTCGCAAATAGTCGGCTGATGTGACTTTTTTCTGGCAACTATGTATGCACAGCGCGGACGCACGTCCGCACACGCCAGGAGATATTCGATGAATTCCCCCAAGGTGGTAGTCGAAGGACTGTGCAAGGTCTTCGGCAACAGTCCCAAACAGGCGCTGGACATGCTGGCCGGTGGTGCGACGAAGGAAGAGGTTTTCAAGCGCACCGGACAGATCGTCGGCGTCCATAACGTCTCCTTTGACGTCAAGGAAGGTGAGATTTTCGTGCTCATGGGCCTTTCCGGCTCGGGCAAATCCACGCTGATCCGGCTCATCAACCGGCTGGTCGAGCCGACGGCGGGCAAGGTGCTGATCGATGGCCGCGACGTGGCCGCCGTGCCGCGCTCCGAACTCACGTCCCTGCGGCGCAAGGACATGAGCATGGTGTTTCAGTCCTTCGCGCTGATGCCGCAGCGCACGGTTCTTTCCAACGCCGCATTCGGCCTCGAGGTCGCGGGCGTCGGCAAGAAGGAGCGCGAAGCGCGCGCCATGACCGTGCTGGAGCAGGTCGGCCTGGCTCCGTTCGCCCAAAAGTTACCTGCGCAACTATCGGGCGGCATGCAGCAGCGCGTGGGTCTCGCCCGCGCGCTTGCC
Source organism: Caballeronia sp. ATUFL_F1_KS4A (assembly GCF_023630905.1). Classification (NCBI taxonomy): domain Bacteria; kingdom Pseudomonadati; phylum Pseudomonadota; class Betaproteobacteria; order Burkholderiales; family Burkholderiaceae; genus Caballeronia; species Caballeronia sp. ATUFL_F1_KS4A. The sequence goes on from NZ_JALQEB010000021.1 coordinate 1,469, forward strand.
GTGAATCCTTCGCTGATGATCATGGACGAAGCGTTCTCCGCGCTCGATCCGCTGAAGCGCAAGGAAATGCAGAACGTGCTGCTCGATCTGCAACGCGAGCAGCGCCGCACGATCCTGTTCGTGTCGCACGATCTCGAAGAGGCGATGCGCATCGGCACGCGCATCGCGATCATGGAAGGCGGCCGCGTGGTACAGATCGGCACGCCGCAGGAAATCATCACGAATCCCGCGGACGACTACGTGGAAGCGTTCTTCGAAGGCATCGACACGAGCCGCTATCTCACGGCCGGCGATCTGATGCAGACCGACGACGTGCCGCTCATCAAACATTCGCCGCAAATCGACGCATCGAGCGTCGCGGCGACGCTCAACGGCAGCGCCGACTACGCGTTCGTGCTCGACGCCGAGCGCCGCATCCGCGGTTTCGTCGGACGCGATGCGAACGGCAACGCCGCGCCGCGCATCAATCCGATCGAATGCATCGAGCGTCACGTCGCGCTCGACGAGGTCGTGAATCGCGTGGTCGCAAGTCCCGCCCCGCTGCCGGTCGTCGAAGCGGACGGTTCGTACTGCGGTTCGATCAACAAGACCAATGTCCTGAAGGTCCTTACGCACCATCGAGGTTCCCATGTCTGAAATCATCCCGCTTGGCAGTTGGGTGGACCACGGCGTCCACTATCTCCTCGATCACGACGCGAAGACCTTCGACTCCATCGGCAAGGTCATCGAAACATTCGCTGCGGCCGTCGAGCACGGCCTGCAGGCCATTCCGATGTGGGCGCTCATGGCGATCTTCGTCGGCATCGGCTTGTGGCGAGTGGGCTGGCGATTCGCCGTGTTCGTCCTCGCGTCGCTGTTGCTGATCTACGCGACGAACTTCTGGGATCAGATGGTCATCACGCTCGGCCTCACGCTGTCCTCGACATTCATCAGCTTGCTGCTCGGCATTCCGCTCGGCATCTGGACGTCGAAGAGCAAGTACGTCGAAATGGGCGTGCGCCCGGTGCTCGATCTGATGCAGACGATGCCCGCCTTCGTCTACCTGATTCCGGCCGCGATGCTGTTCGGTCTCGGCCGCGTGCCGGGGATTCTCGCAACCGTCATCTTCGCGATGCCGCCGGCCGTGCGCCTCACCGCGCTCGGCATCAAGCAGGTGAATCGCGAGATCGTCGAAGCCGGCCAGGCATTCGGCTGCACGCCGTTCCAGCTGCTCTACAAGGTGCAGATTCCGAACGCGCTGCCGTCGATCATGACCGGCGTGAACCAGACGATCATGATGGCGCTGTCGATGGTCATCATCGCGTCGATGGTCGGCGCGGGCGGTCTCGGCAACGACGTGCTCGCATCGATTCAGCGTCTGGATATCGGGCTTGGTTTCGAGAGCGGCTTGTCGGTGGTGTTGCTGGCGATCATCCTCGACCGCATCACCGAGAGCTTCGGACGAGCGCCCGGCATGGCACGCGCACCGCTCTTCGCCGGTCTGAAGAGCGTGATGAAAGTGCGCCGCGAGCCGGCGGCGCAACAAGGCTAACAAGGCACACGACCCATGAAGCGCGACGCGATCGTTCCGGCGGGTACCGAATCACCGTTGTCCAGTCTTTCGCGCTTCGGCTTTCTCACGCTGCCGAACTTCTCGATGATCGCGTTCACGAGCGCGGTCGAGGTGCTGCGCATGGCCAATTACGTCGGCCGCGCGCAGCACTACAGCTGGTCGATCATCACGCCGGACGGCGAGCCCGCGCGTGCGAGCAACGGCATCACCATCAAGCCGACGATGACGCTCGACGAAGCCGGCATGCCCGACGTGCTGATCGTCTGCGCGGGCTGGCATGTCGCCGATTATGTCGACGACAAGGTGATCGGTCTTCTGCAGCGCGCGCATGAAGCGGGCATTCCGCTCGGCGGAATCTGCACCGGGCCGTATGCGCTGCTCGCGGCGAAACTGCTCGATGGTTATCGCTGCACGCTGCACTGGGAAGACATGTCGCCGGTCAACAAGCGCTTTCCGCATGTGCGCTTCGCCGACGAGCTCTTCGTGATCGATCGCGACCGCCTGACGTGCACGGGCGGCACCGCGCCGCTCGACCTGATGCTCAATCTCGTCGGCATGCGGCTCGGGCAGGCGCATGCGGCGCAGGTGTCGGAGCAGTTCATCGTCGAGCGTATTCGAGGATCGACGGATTATCAGCACATTCCCGTCGATGCGCGCGTCGGCTTCTCGCGTGCGGAACTCGTCGAAGTGGTGCGGCTGATGGAGGCGAACATCGAAGAGCCGTTGTCGCTCGAAGAACTCGCGCGGCTCGTGCATCTGTCGCAGCGGCATTTGCAGCGCATGTTCAAGATGTTCCTCAACGTATCGCCGACGCATTACTACCTGACGTTGCGATTGCGTCGCGCACGCGAACTGTTGCGCAACACCGATGCGTCGATCGCGCGCGTGACGAGCATCTGCGGCTTCCATTCGCCGTGTCACTTCAGCAAGGCGTATCGCGCGCAGTTCGGACATGCGCCGAGCGTCGAGCGGCGATTATCGGCCTGACTTTTTCTTTTTCTTTTTTGGCCGCGCGGGCTTCGTATGAAAGCCTCGCGTGCGGGCCGCGTCATGCCTTGAAAATAACTTCGGAGAGAGATCGATGAAACGATTGTGGATCGCGGCAGCTTTGCTATCTGGTTTGTCGGGAGCGTATGCAGCCGAGCCTGCCGCGTGCAGGAACGTGCGCTTTGCGGATGTCGGCTGGACGGATATCGCCGCGACCACCGGACTTGCATCGACCGTTCTTCAGGGCTTGGGCTACAACCCGACGAAGACGATCGCGTCCGTGCCGATCACGTTCGCGGGCGTGAAGAGCAAGCAGATCGACGTGTTCCTCGGCTACTGGTCGCCGACGATGGACCCGATGATCGATTCGTTCAGGAAAGCGAATCAAGTGAAGGTCTTGCCGACGCCGAACTTGACGGGCGCGAAGTACACGCTCGCGGTGCCGGATTATGCGTATCAGGCGGGCATCAAGAACTTCAACGACATCGCGAAGAACTACGACAAGCTCGACGGCAAGATCTACGGCATCGAACCGGGCAACGACGGCAATGCGCTCATCAAGAAGATGATCGACAACAACCTGTACGGGCTCGGCAAGTTCAAGCTCGTGGAATCGAGCGAGGCGGGCATGCTCGTGGAAGTGAATCGCGCGATTCGCGACAAGAAGCCGATCGTGTTCCTCGGCTGGGAGCCGCATCCGATGAACGTGCAGATGAAGATCGACTATCTCGCGGGCGGCGACGATGTCTTCGGCCCGAACTATGGCGAAGCAAAAGTGCTGACCGTCACGCCGACGGATTACGACACGCGCTGTCCGAATGTCGCGAAGCTCGTGTCCAACCTGCAGTTCACGACGGATATCGAGAACCACGTGATGCTGCCGATCATGAACAAGACGGATGCGAACAAGGCGGCGCGCGAATGGCTGAAGGCGAATCCGGCGGTGCTCGATAAATGGCTTGCAGGCGTAAAGACGTTCGACGGGAAGGATGGGTTGCCGGCAGTGAAGGCGTATGTCGCCGGCAACTGAAAACTGACGCAGTGATTCAACGAAGGCGCGTCAGGTCCGATAATCCGGCTTCGCGCCTTCGATCATTCTCAACGCCGCTTGCCACTGCAACGCCATGATTCCATCGGCTTCATCGCGCCGATATTGCTCCGCAGTCAACTCGCAAACCCTCTGCGACGGCAGATTCAATTCCGCATTGCCCGCCAGCGCGCGAATCTGAATCTCGCAAGCGCGTTCAAGAAAGTACATTTCCTGGAACGCTTCCGGAATGGACTTTCCGCACGACAATAACCCGTGATTCTTCAGGATCATCGCGTTATGCGAGCCGAGATCGTTGACGAGGCGATCGCGCTCCGCGAGGTCCAGCGCAATGCCTTCATAGTCGTGATACGCGATATGTCCGTAATACTTCAACGCATGCTGACTGATCGGCAATAAGCCCTGTTTTTGCGCCGATACCGCCGCGCCCGCCGCCGTATGCGTATGCACGACGCAAAACACATCGGGCCGTGCCATGTGAATCGCGGAGTGAATCGTGAAGCCCGCCGGATTCACGAGATATCGCGCGGGATCATCGCGTGCGCCCGCTTCGACCGGCCGCCCTTCATGATCGATCTTCACGAGATCCGATGCGCGCATCTCGTCGAAAAGCACGCCATAACGGTTGATCAGAAAGTGATGATCGGTGCCCGGCACGCGCGCGCTGATGTGCGTGAAGATCATGTCGGTCCAGCGAAAATGCCCGATCACGCGATACAGCGCCGCAAGATCACAGCGCACTTTCCATTCTTCCTGCGAGTATCCGTGAGTCTCCATGCCGTTCCTCCTTGGTTTGATGAGCCGCGGAAAACGTATTCAGATCCTGCTAGATTGCCTGCGCGCGGCCCGGGAAAGTTTCGTCGTAGTCCATTGCGTGATTTGCATCCGGCGCATCCGGCGCGCCGCCCTGCTCGCGATACATCATCGGCGGCAGGCCGAATTGCTTGCGGAATTCGCGGCCCAGATGCGATGCGTCGGAAAAGCCGCAACTCGATGCGATATCGGCGACCGTCTTGTCCGAACTCGTCAGCAGCCACGCCGCCGTGCGCAGCCGCACCTGCTTCGCATACGCCTGCGGCGCCTTGCCCGTCTCCGCCTTGAATAACCGTTCGAGTTGCCGCGTCGAAAGATCGAGCTTGTGCGCGAGTTCATCGAGCGTAAGCGAACGGCCGACGTGCTGCTCCATCAGCAGGATCGCACGTTTTACTTTCGGATGCGTCGCGGGCGCGAGACCCGGCGGATGCGGCTGCGGCGCGTTGCCCTTCTGCATGTCATCGACGAGCAGGATGCGCAGCGCCTTTTGCACCGTCGCCGTTTCGAAGTGACGCAGCAGAATGGCGGCGGCGACATCGATCGATGCGCGCCCGCCCGAACACGTAATGCGCCTTCTGTCGATGACAAAGAGCCGGTCCGCAACGAGCGATTGCTCATCCGCGTGCGGGAATCGCTCGACGAAGTCCCAATAATGAAACCAGCTCACGCAGATGCGATGGCCTTCGAGCACGCCCGCGCGCATCAGCGAGAACACGCCGGTGCACATGCCGACGAGCGTTGCATTCGAGGCAGCCGCGCGGCGGATGAACTGCAGCGTCGCATCGCTCGTCGCGGGGCCGGAATGCAGCAGGCCGCCGACGACGACGACGTAATCGAAAGGCTCGGCCTGATCGTAGGTTTCCCACGGCGTGATCTGTATGCCGCAACTCGCGCGAACGGGCGCGAGCGTCTCGCCGATCACGCTCCACGAGCAGCGCACCGGTCGGCTGAAATCGCCTTCATCGGCGGAAAGGCGCAGCAGATCGACGAAACCGGAGAACGCGGTCAGCGTGAAATTCGGCAGCAGGATGATGCCGAAGCGGATGCGCGATTTCGATTGACCGTCGACAGACGACGGCGGAAGAGATTCTGCGGCGTTCATGCGGGAGACATGCGGCTGGACGTTATCCAGCGAGCATATCACTCGGCCGCGAGCATCGGGCGTGCGTCAGAAATGGAACGCGGCCGGCGTCGTGTGACGCCGGCCGCGCAAATAACCATGAATCGAAGCGGTGCGCTTCAGCCGCCGAGCACCGCGAAGCCCCAGGCGAAAGCGCCGCCGATGAGCGCGCCCGCCGCGCGGCCGAGCACGCTCGCGATCGTGTAATCGGCCCAACGCTGTTCGACTTCGGCCTTCAACACGCCGAAGTAGCGCAGGGCGGGATCGATCGAGCAGAGCAGCATCAGCGCGATCCAGACGGGCACCTGACGCGTGAGCACGCGATCGACGGCGAGCAGATCGACTGCCTGAAGCGTGCCGACGACAGCCACGCTGATAAGGAAAGCGAGAATCCAGGATTTGAAGAACTGGTCGGGTAAGGCGTGAGTTTCCATCGATGCGAACCGGATAAGCAAGAAAAGGCGGAAAGGACGAGTGATCCGAAACCTATAGGCGTGGCTCACCTCAAGACCTAGGGAATATACCGATGCCTGTCGGCGCGACGCTTCGGACCAGTCTCAAAAATGCGGGATGTGCAACGAAGATGCGCAAAAACGCGCCGGGCGCGAAATGCTCTGTTACGCGCCGTCGCGCTTGCGTCGCCGGGCCTGAAATCATCGGAAAACCGACGTCGTCCACGCGCGAAAAACGGCGCTGACGCCGCGATCCCATTTCGATGGCGTTTTTGTTCTATCGGGTCTTTTCTGGGTTTGGTGCAATGAGCGCCATACCGGAACATCTCGCCAACCCAAGGGACACGCCAATGAACGTCAGCGTCTTCGATCTGTTCAAGATCGGCATCGGACCGTCGAGCTCGCATACCGTCGGGCCGATGATCGCGGCGTGCCGCTTCGCGTCGCATATCGAAGACGCCAATCTGCTCGCCTTCGTCACGCGCGTGCGCGCCGAGCTGTTCGGCTCGCTCGGCGCGACCGGCAAAGGCCACGGCACCGACAAGGCCGTGCTGCTCGGCCTCGAAGGGAATCTGCCCGATCTCATCGATCCGGACGTCATCGCGCCGCGTCTCGCGGAAATCCGCGCGACGAAGCGCCTGAAGCTGCTCGGCAAGCACGATGTGATGTTCGAGGAGCGCGAGCATATCGGCTTCTATCGCAAGCTGATGCCGGGCGCGCCGGGATCGAGCATCGTGCATCCGAACGGCATGCGCTTTCAGGCGTTCGACGAGAACGGCCAGCTTCTCGTCGAGAAGGAGTATTACTCGGTCGGCGGCGGCTTCGTCGTGAATCGCGAAGGCGATCGCGTGAACGGCTTGCGCGCGGCCAATACGGTGCCGTATCCGTTTCGCACCGGCGACGATCTCATGCGCGTCTGTAAGGAGACAGGTCTGTCTATCGCCGACGTGACCATGCAAAACGAATGCGCGAATCGCAGCGAATCCGAAGTCCGCGAAGGCATGCTCGCGGTGTGGCGCGTGATGGCCGCGTGCGTGGAGCGCGGCTGCAAGGAGCGCGGCGAGCTGCCCGGTCCGATGCAAGTCAAGCGCCGCGCCGCCGATCTGTCCGCGTCGCTGCGGTCGCGCTCGGAAGAGTCGCTGCGCGACCCGCTGTCGATGCTCGACTGGGTCAATCTCTATGCGATGGCCGTCAACGAAGAGAACGCGGCGGGCGGCCGCGTCGTCACCGCGCCGACCAATGGCGCGGCCGGCGTGATTCCCGCCGTGCTGCATTACTACGTGAAGTTCATGCACGGCTCGAACGATGACGGCATCGTGCGCTTCCTTCTGACAGCCGCGGCCATCGGCATCATCTACAAGGAAACGGCGTCGATCTCGGGCGCGGAAGTGGGTTGTCAGGGCGAAGTCGGCGTCGCCTGTTCGATGGCCGCCGCCGCGCTCGCCGCCGTCATGGGCGGCACGCCCGCGCAAGTCGAAAACGCCGCGGAAATCGGCATGGAACACAACCTCGGCATGACGTGCGACCCCGTTGGCGGCCTCGTGCAGATTCCGTGCATCGAGCGCAATGCGATGGGCGCGATCAAGGCGATCAACGCCGCGCGCATGGCGATGAAGGGCGACGGCAAGCATTACGTGTCGCTCGATTCGGTCATCAAGACGATGCGCGAAACCGGCGCGGACATGAAGACGAAATACAAGGAGACGTCGCGCGGTGGCCTCGCCGTGAACGTCATCGAATGCTGAATTCAGGACCCCACGAAGGAAGAGAAACACCATGAGCCGCTATTCCATCTTCAGCCTCTTACGCAACGGCATGTCGTATCACGAGAACTGGGAGCGCCAGTGGCGAAGTCCCGAGCCGAAGCGCGAGTACGACGTGGTGATCGTCGGCGGCGGCGGTCATGGTCTCGCGACCGCGTATTACCTCGCGAAGGAGCACGGCATCACGAACGTCGCGATTCTCGAGAAGGGCTGGATCGGCGGCGGCAATACCGCGCGCAACACGACCATCGTGCGCTCGAACTATCTGTGGGATGAATCGGCGGCGTTGTACGAAAAAGCGATGAAGCTGTGGGAGGGCCTCTCGCAAGACCTCAACTACAACGTGATGTTCTCGCAGCGCGGGGTGATGAATCTCGCGCATACGCTGCAGGACGTGCGCGATACCGAGCGCCGCGTGAACGCGAACCGTCTCAACGGCGTCGATGCCGAGTTCCTCACGCCGCAGCAGATCAAGGAAATCGAGCCGACGATCAATCTCAACAGCCGCTATCCGGTGCTGGGCGCGTCGATTCAGCGTCGCGGCGGCGTCGCGCGTCACGATGCGGTCGCGTGGGGCTTCGCGCGCGGCGCGGATCGCGCGGGCGTCGACATCATCCAGAACTGCCAGGTCGTGGGCATTCGCCGCGACGGCAGTCAGGTGACGGGCGTCGATACGACGAAGGGTTTCATCAAGGCGAAGAAGGTCGCGGTCGTCACGGCGGGCAACACGACGACGCTCGCCGACATGGCCGGCGTGCGCCTGCCGCTCGAAAGCCATCCGTTGCAGGCGCTCGTGTCGGAGCCGATCAAGCCGGTCGTGAACACGGTCGTGATGTCGAACGCAGTGCATGCGTACATCAGCCAGTCCGACAAGGGCGACCTCGTGATCGGCGCGGGCGTCGATCAATACACGGGCTTCGGTCAGCGCGGCAGCTTTCACATCATCGAAGGCACGCTGGAAGCGATCGTCGAGATGTTCCCCGTGTTCTCGCGCGTGCGGATGAATCGTCAGTGGGGCGGCATCGTCGACGTATCGCCGGATGCGTGCCCGATCATCTCCAAGACCGACGTGAAGGGTCTGTACTTCAACTGCGGATGGGGCACGGGCGGCTTCAAGGCGACGCCGGGTTCGGGTTGGGCCTACGCGCACACGATCGCGAAGGACGAGCCGCATCCGCTGAACGCGCCGTTCTCGCTGGATCGTTTCTATACCGGTCATCTGATCGACGAACACGGCGCGGCTGCCGTGGCCCACTAATCGCATTAGGAGCGAAAAACATGTTGCTGATCGAATGCCCCTGGTGCGGGCCGCGCGCCGAAACCGAATTTTCCTGCGGCGGCGAAGCGGATATCGCGCGCCCGCTCGACACCGAAAAGCTCTCCGACCGCGAGTGGGGCGACTACCTCTTCATGCGCAAGAATCCGCGCGGCGTGCATCGCGAGCAATGGAATCATGCGCAAGGCTGCCGCCGCTGGTTCAAGGTGCAGCGCGATACGGTTTCATATGAAATTCAAGGCTACGAGACGTTCGACCGTCCGCTGGCTGTGATGCATGACAACGGAGGCACGTCGAAATGAGCCAGAAAGACCGACTCGGCATGGGCGGGCGCATCAATCGTGCGATTCCCGTCACCTTCACGTTCAACGGCAAGACGTATCAGGGCTTCGAAGGCGATACGCTCGCGTCCGCGCTGCTCGCGAACGGCGAGCGCTTCGTCGCGCGCAGCTGGAAGTATCACCGTCCGCGCGGGATCATCACGGCGGGCGTCGAAGAGCCGAACGCAATCGTGCAACTCGAAACCGGCGCGTACACCGTGCCGAATGCGCGCGCTACCGAAGTCGAGCTGTATCAAGGGCTCGTCGCGCAGAGCGTGAACGCGAAGCCGAACATCGAAAACGATCGCATGGCGGTCAATCAGAAGATCGCGCGCTTCATTCCCGCAGGCTTCTACTACAAGACGTTCATGTGGCCGCGCAAGTTGTGGCCGAAATACGAGGAAGTGATTCGCGATGCAGCGGGTCTCGGCGAAGCGCCGAAGCAACTCGATGCCGATCGCTACGACAAGTGCTTCGCGCATTGCGACGTGCTCGTGATCGGCGGCGGACCTTCGGGTCTCGCGGCGGCGCATGCGGCGGGTTTGTCGGGCGCGCGCGTGATTCTCGTCGACGATCAGCGCGAACTCGGCGGATCGCTTCTGTCGTGCCGCGCGGAGATCGACGGCAAGCCCGCGCTGCAATGGGTGCAGAAAATCGAAGGCGAACTGCGCAAGATGCCCGATGTGAAGGTTCTTTCGCGCAGCACGGCGTTCGGTTATCAGGATCACAACCTCGTCACGGTCACGCAGCGTCTGACGGAACATCTGCCGGTATCGCGCCGCAGCGGCACGCGCGAACTGATGTGGAAAGTGCGCGCGAAACGCGTCGTGCTCGCGACCGGCGCGCACGAGCGCCCGATCGTTTTCGGCAACAACGATCTGCCGGGCATCATGCTGGCGTCGGCGGTGTCGACGTATCTGCATCGCTATGCGGTGATGCCGGGCCGCAACGCCGTTGTGTTCACCAACAACGACGACGCATATCAATGCGCGCTCGATCTGAAGGCGGCGGGCGCGGATGTGACCGTCGTCGATCCGCGTCCGGCCGAATCGAAGGGCACGTTGCCCGCGGCCGCGCGACGCTACGGCGTGCGCGTGCTGAACAACGCGGTCATCACGGCTGCGCGCGGCAAGCTGCGGGTTGCATCGGTTGAAGTGGCTTCGTACGACAAAGGCCAGGTCGGTCAGAAGCAGACAGACTTGCCATGCGATCTCGTCGCGATGTCGGGGGGTTGGAGCCCCGTGCTGCATCTCTTCGCGCAATCGGGCGGCAAGGCGCACTGGCACGAAGAGAAAGCGTGCTTCGTGCCGGGCAAGGCGATGCAACTGGAGAGCAGCGTCGGCGCATGCGCGGGCGAGTTCTCGCTGTCGCGCGGCATTCGCCTCGGCGCGGATGCGGGCGCGGAAGCGGCGCGCGCCGCGGGTCATATCGTCGTGAAGCCGGCTGCCGTGCAAGTCGCTGAAATCGTCGAAGCGCCGATGTTGCCGCTGTGGATCGTCGGCAACAAGGAATTGTCGACGCGCGGTCCGAAGCAATTCGTCGACTTCCAGAACGACGTGTCGGCGGCCGACATCTATCTTGCGGCGCGCGAAGGCTTCGAATCGGTCGAGCACGTCAAGCGTTATACGGCGATGGGCTTCGGCACCGATCAGGGCAAGCTCGGCAACATCAACGGCATGGCGATTCTCGCGCAAGCCTTGGGCAAGACGATTCCCGAGACCGGCACGACGACGTTCCGCCCGAATTACACCCCTGTCACTTTCGGCACGTTCGCGGGCCGCGAGCTGGGCGAGTTTCTCGATCCGGTGCGCAAGACCGCGATCCACGAATGGCACGTCGAGAACGGCGCGATGTTCGAGGATGTGGGCAACTGGAAGCGTCCCTGGTACTACCCGAAGGCGGGCGAGGACATGCACGCGGCGGTCGCGCGCGAGTCGCTCGCGGTGCGTCAGAGCGTCGGCATTCTCGATGCATCGACGCTCGGCAAGATCGACATTCAAGGCCCCGATTCGGCGAAGCTCCTGAACTGGATGTACACGAATCCGTGGAGCAAGCTCGAAGTCGGCAAGTGCCGTTACGGGCTGATGCTCGACGAGAACGGCATGATCTTCGACGATGGCGTCACGGTGCGTCTCGGCGAACAGCATTACATGATGACGACGACCACCGGCGGCGCGGCGCGCGTGCTGACGTGGCTCGAACGCTGGCTGCAGACCGAATGGCCCGACATGCGCGTGCGTCTCGCATCGGTGACGGATCACTGGGCGACGTTCGCGGTCGTCGGACCGAACAGCCGCAAGGTGCTGCAGAAAGTGTGTCACGACATCGACTACGCGAACGCGGCGTTCCCGTTCATGAGCTATCGCGATGGCACGGTGGCGGGCGCATCGGCGCGCGTGATGCGGATCAGCTTCTCGGGCGAGCTCGCGTATGAAGTGAACGTGCCCGCGAATGTCGGACGCGCGGTGTGGGAAGCGCTGATGCTCGCGGGCGCTGAATTCGACATTACGCCGTACGGCACGGAAACGATGCACGTGCTGCGCGCGGAGAAGGGCTACATCATCGTCGGCCAGGATACGGACGGCTCGATGACGCCTTACGACCTCGGCATGGGCGGGCTTGTCGCGAAGTCCAAGGACTTCATCGGCAAGCGCTCGCTCACGCGTTCGGACACTGCAAAACAAGGGCGAAAGCAGTTCGTCGGCCTGCTCACCGATGATCCTTCGTTCGTGCTGCCGGAAGGCGCGCAGATCGTCGCGGGACCGTTTCAGGGCGATACCGCGCCGATGCTCGGACACGTCACGTCGAGCTATTACAGCCCTATTTTGAAGCGCTCGATTGCGTTGGCCGTCGTGAAGGGCGGTCTGGAGAAGATCGGCGAATCGGTCATGATTCCGCTCGCGAACGGCAAGCGGGTCAACGCAAAAATCACCAGTTCGGTGTTCTACGACAGCGAAGGAGCACGTCAGCATGTTGAATGAGATCAAAGGTTCCTCGACGGTCGTCGATCGCGCAATCAGCGGACAGGGTGTGTGGCAGGAGTCTCCGCTCGTCGGCGCGGATGCGTTGATGAAGACGCATCAGTCGGGCTCGCCGAAAGCGTTTCGTCTGGCCGAGCGGCCGTTCCTCGAACTCGTGAACGTGCGTGGCGATACGCGCGATCCGGCGTTCGCGAAGGCGGTGCAGAGCGTGATCGGCTGCACGCCGCCCGAGAAGGCGAACACTATTGCGCGCGGCAACGGTTATACGATGCTGTGGCTCGGTCCCGATGAATGGCTCGTGCATTCGGATACGGCGCACGATGCATCGCGTCCCGCGCCGCTCGAAGCGAAACTGCGCGACGCGTTCGTCGGACAGTTCTCGGCGGCGGTGGATATCGGCAGCGGTTATACGGTGCTCGAAATCGACGGACCGAAGACGCGTGAGGTGCTTTCGCGCGGTTGTCCGCTCGATCTGCATCCGAAGGTTTTCGGCGAAGGACAATGCGCGCAGAGCCATTACTTCAAGGCATCGCTTACGCTCGTGCCGCTGGGCGGCGATCGCTTCGAGATAATCGTGCGCCGCAGCTTCGCCGATTACTTCGTGAAGATGATGCTCGACGCCGCCGCGCCGTTGCTCTCATGAAGCCGTTCGAACCGCTTGCCGCGGGTGGCCTGGGCTGGCGCGTGATCGTCGATGAGTTGGTCGTGAAGACGCGCGTCGGCTTGTATGAGCATGAGCATGAAGGGCCGCAGCCCGTGTGCATCGATGCGAGCCTGCGTTATCGCGGCATGCCGCATGAATCGGACGATGGTCTCATTGATTACGAGGCGTGGTGCAATCGCGTGAGCGCGTTTCTTGAAGGGAAGGCGCATACGCGCTTGCTGGAGACGCTCGCGGTGGAGATCGCCGCGTTGTCGTTCGAAGAGTGGCCGGCGCTGGATGCGCTTACTTTGGTGCTGCACAAGCCGAAGATTCGTGAGGGCACGAAGCGGCTTGGGCTTGAACTCGACTGGCGTCGGGCGGATTTCGATGCTTGGCGGTTGCGCGTCGATGCGTGGGATGCGGCTGTAGTCCGGCGATGAACGCGTCGCGTGATTCGGCTGCGCAGCTCTCCGAACGTGCATGCAAGAAGCATGATGCGGATGCGGCGCTTAAGCTGCTGGATCGAAGTATCGCGCTGAAGCATCGGCGGATTGCGTTGATTCGGTATCTGCATGCGCAGTATCTCGATGCGCCGTTAGAGGCCAGGCATCATGAGTATGTGAGGGTCGTGGCGGCGCGGTTGAGCGCGGAGGCGGTGGTTAGGGTGGTGGAGGCGGCTAGGGGGAGGTTTGGGGGGAGTTGAAGCTCCGCGGGGGCGGAGGAATGACTTTGATGTTTTTGCCGTAGTTGTTCGGCATGGGGATATCTCCGCGAGGGCGGAGGAACACGAAGATCGAGCCGTGCGCGGTTCGTAAGGTCGGGTCTATCTTCGCGCACGCGGAGGAACTGCTGCCTGATACTGCCGGTAGAAAGGCTGGATGGGTCTGTCTCCGCGCACGCGGAGAAACCCGAATGCCGATCATTTTCGCGTAATGCGCTTTCGGTCTATCTCCGCGGACGCGGAGGAACCCGCGAGCAGACCGAGGAACACATCACCGATTACGGTCTATCCCCGCGGACGCGGAGGAACCGAACCTTGTGCCGCCTCCATCACCGCGCGGCACGGTCTATCTCCGCGGACGCGGAGGAACCGAGGGAACGCTCACGCCCGAGGCTCAGGCAAGGGGTCTATCTCCGCGGACGCGGAGGAACCCCGAGGCAGCGCAGCAATATGCAGGCTCGGGAACGTCTATCTCCGCGGACGCGGAGGAACCAGTCCGCGCGCGTCGCCGACGATTCGCTGTGCGGGTCTATCTCCGCGGACGCGGAGGAGCCCAGGGCAGGAGCCCCAATATTTCCAAGCGTGGAGGTCTATCTCCGCGGACGCGGAGGAACCTGCAGATACCACGCGGGCCACGCGATATTCGCGGGTCTATCTCCGCGGACGCGGAGGAACCAGATTGCCGGCGGCCGTTCCCTCTGTGGCTTGGGGTCTATCTCCGCGGACGCGGAGGAACCCTTTGGGAAAGCGGCGGTGCGCGCCGATGTACGGGTCTATCTCCGCGGACGCGGAGGAACCGTTCGCATCTAGACGGTTGCAGATGCGCTCGACGGTCTATCTCCGCGGACGCGGAGGAACCTCTACACACTATCTTCATGATTTGAAAGAACAAACGACCGATTCGTTGTCTCGAGCCGACCGAGCCGCGGAGAGTATGGCTATCAGTCCTGCTGCTGTCAAACGTCGGATTTTCGAACGGAATGTTCTGCGGTAACGCTGTTCGGTCGCGCAGCAAAGAATTAAGCCAATTCGTATGGCGGCGAAAGCAAATCTTCCGTAAAAGATAGGTATCCAAAATAAATGACGAACGCGCAAAGAATACTTATCGGCGGCAGCACATGCAAACCGAGGCCACCAAAAACGATACCTGCATCGCGTGGGGCAAGCGGCCGCGCGACGGCGACGAGCACTCGCCATTTCATCCGCTATGCGATCACATGCTGGATGTGGCCGCATGTTTCATGGCAATTGCGCGGTGCGGGCGAATCCGCGATGCTTTGACGTCGACCGCTGGCCGAGCATTGAGCGAGCAGGACATCGAGCGGCTTGCCGCGCTCACTTATCTGCATGACGTTGGTAAAGCCAACAGCGGCTTTCAGGCGAAGCGCTGGAAGGGCCCGGCACCGCGCGAATGGCCGCAGAAGGCGGGACATGGCTCCGAAGCACTCTACGCGTTCAGCTGCGATGAAGCACTGCTTGCAGGATTGCCCATCGAGGCGATGTCGAACTGGGCGGGCGGCGTCGATGAGCTCTTGCATGCAAGCCTCGGCCACCACGGTCGTCCCATCCCCGAGCCAAAAGGAGTCGACCCGCTGATATGGCGTCCCGTGCGCGACGCTTCGGGGCACGAAATCTACCGTCCCGCAAACGCGCTGAAGCAAATCGGCGATGCGTTGCGTCGGCATTTCCCACTCGCGTTTGCTTCGGGCGGTGAACCGCTGCCGTCCACGCCGTCGTTCGTTCATCTGTTTGCGGGTCTCGTGCAACTGGCCGATTGGCTAGGCTCCGATACGCGTTTCTTCGAGTACAGCGAACCGGGCTCCGCCCGAACGCTGCAAGCCGCACTTGAGCGCGCGTCGAGAGCCGTGGGCGCAATCGGATTGGAAACATCGGCACTGCGCGCACAGTTGATCCGAGATGGATTCTCTTTCCAGTCCGCCTTCGGCATAGAAGCGCCGCACGCCACTCAAAGCGCGTTAGGCGAGGAAGGACTCGGTCCACTTCTCGTACTCGAATCTGAAACCGGCAGCGGCAAGACGGAAGCGGCGCTCTGGCGCTTCGCGAAGCTCTTCGAGGCGGGCAAGGTCGATTCGCTTTACTTCGCGCTGCCTACGCGCGTGGCCGCCACGCAGGTCTATGAGCGTGTCCGCAAGTTCGTCGCGCGTCTCTGGCCAACGTATGCGCCGGTCACTGTGAGCGCCTTGCCGGGCTATGAAAGCGCGGATGGCAATGAAAAGTCGGCGTTGCCGGACTTCAAGGTCTTATGGTCCGATCATCCCGACGAAACCAAGGCGCATCAGCGCTGGGCAGCCGAGTCGTCGAAGCGCTTTCTCGCGGCGACGATCGCCGTCGGCACCATCGACCAGGCTTTGCTCGCGGCCCTGCAAGTGCGACATGCCCATCTGCGTCATGCAGCACTTTGCCGGTCCTTGCTGGTCGTCGATGAAGTCCACGCGTCCGATACCTACATGTCGCAAGTGCTCGAACAACTCCTGGAAGCCCATCGTACAACGGGCGGACATGCTCTGCTGCTGTCCGCGACGCTCGGTTCAAGCCAGCGCGCGCGGTTCCAGAGCATTGCAAACGGCGGCAAGCATGTCAGCGCGCCGGGGATCGAAACAGCCGCGGATGCGGAGTACCCAGCGCTAACGGACGGTACGAGCATCAAGAAATTGCGGGCGTCGGGCGAGCCCAAGACGATCCACTGGCAAACCCTCAACGCAATCGACGACCATGCGCGCGTCGCCCGACTCGCCTTCGACGCCGCGAAACAAGGTGCGCGCGTGCTCATCGTCCGCAATACGGTTCCAGCCGCGATCGCGACGCAAAAGGCGGTAGAAGCATTGGTGAACGCATCCGGCGATCGCGCATGGCTATTCGATATCGATGGCGTGCCGACGCTGCATCACAGTCGCTTTAGCCGACAGGACCGACCGCGTCTCGATGCGCGCGTCGAGGAACGCATGGGCAAGATCCGCAATGGCGTCCACGCGTGCATTGTTGTCGGCACACAGACGCTCGAACAAAGTCTCGATATCGACGCGGACATGCTCATCACGGATATCTGTCCGATGGACGTGCTGTTGCAGCGCATCGGCCGTCTGCATCGTCACAAGCGCGAAGGGAAAGATCGAAGGCCGGATGGCTTCGAGCGGGCTCGCGCATGGGTGCTGATACCCGAGAGCGGTTCCTTCGAAGCGTGCCTCGACGCCCCGCGCAATGGTCTTGGACGGCTGAAAAATGGCGGAGGCGTCTATCCCGATCTGCGCATGATCGAAGCGACGCGTCGTCTTATCTCCGAGAAGCCGAGCCGTATGATTCCGCTCGAGAATCGCGAACTGGTCGAACGCGCGACGCATCCCGATTGCCTGCGTTCGATACAACAGGAGCTTGGTGCAGCTTGGGAGCAACAGGCGCAGCAACTCGAAGGCGGCAAGGGTGCGGAGCGAACCATCGCGCGGCTTCATGCGCTTCCCTACGACGCGGCTTTCGCCAAGCTCGCATTCCCAGAAGGCGAAGAACGCATTGCAACGCGTCTCGGCGCGGTTGACAAGCTCGTGGAATTCGACCCACCCGAACTCGGACCCTTTGGCGAAGACGTGCGTCAAATCGCGATGCGCTTTCACATGCTGCCGAACGGGCTTGACGCGGACGCCACGCCAATTTCCATCATCGTCGCGACGACGGCGGTTTCGAGTTTGACTTGGGCGCGGCGCGTTATTCGTATAGGCGGTTCGGCGTCGAGAAGATCGGCCCACGCAAGAGTTGACGGCTTTCCATGACCATCCAATTCAGTTTGCTGGATCACGCGCTGATTCGCTATCGCACCAGCCACGGACAGGAACGGCACGCGACGTTGCCAGAACTATTCGTCGCGTTCAATCATGACGAAGTGTGTGCATTTCCCGCGCTGCGTCCACATCAACGACATCCGTGGCATGCGTTTCTTGTGCAACTCGCGGCCATCGCGCTTTACAACGCGAATCGAAAGACACCGTTCGCAACCGCCGCCGACTGGCGCGCAGCCCTGCTTGCTTTGACGCCGGACGATGGCGACGGCGCAGCGTTCGCGCTCGTGACACCGGACGATCGTCCCGCATTCATGCAGCCGCCGTGCGGACGCGGAACGTCGCTTACGTGGAAGAAGCGAATCGCAACGCCGGATGCGCTCGATATGCTGGTGACATCGAGAAATCACGATCTGAAAGGCCATCGCATGCTTCATGCGGAGGCGGAGGACTGGATCTATGCGCTCGTCAGCTTGCAGACGCAAGAGGGCTTTCTTGGCGCGGGCAACTACGGCATATCGCGAATGAACGGCGGCTTCGCCAGTCGCCCCGCGGTCGGTGTGGTACCGGTCGGGCGATGGGGAAAGCGCTGGACGCGCGATGTGCAGGTACTGCTTCGGAACCGCGAGGCAATCGTCAAGGAACACGCGCTGAAGGAAAACGGCGGCGTCGCACTCGTGTGGCTTCAGCGTTGGGAGGGCGACAGCAGTCTCTCGTTCTCCGAACTCGATCCCTTCTACATCGAAGTTTGCCGGCGCGTCCGATTGCAGGTCCAGCACGATGCGCTCAACGCGATCGCCACGGGCAGCAAGGTCGTGCGTATCGCTGCGAACGAACGTTGCGGCGTGACTGGCGACGCGTGGACGCCGATCAATGTAGTCGAGGGCAAGGCGCTTTCGATCACCCCGCGGGGTTTCGACTACAAGCTCGCGACCAAGCTCGCGTTCTCGACCAAATACAAGCCGACTATCGCGCGGGAGTTATTGGAAGACGACGGGAAAGAAGGGCTGTTCATTCTCGCGCAAGGCATCGCGCGCGGTAAGGGAAAGACCGAGGGATATCACGAACGGCGCATTCCCATCCGGGAGAAGACGCGTGGCTTGCTGCTGCGGCAAGAAAGCAATGTGATCGAAGAAGCGGCGGAAGAGCGCATCCGGGCAATCGATGACGTCCGCAAGACGCTTTGGGGCGCCTTGTGCGCGCTCTTGGGCAACGGCGACCAGAACGTCAGCGATGACACGAAGAACAAAGCCAACCATTTCGCGAGAGCGTTCGAGCAGGGCGAAGACCGCCGTTTCTTCGACGATCTCAGCAACGAGATCGAAGCCGCCGATGGAGAAGCGGAGCACGACCAATGGCTCCTCGCACTCGTCGATCGTGCCGCGGCGGTGCTGGAGCAGGCATTCGTCGCGGGCCCGCGCAGCGCGGAACGTGTCTATCGCGCGCGCGGTGCGGCGCTCTCGCGTTTTCATCTCGGGTTGCGGTTCGGAAAGGCGCCGCCGCGAATCGCTCGCGTGTTGAAGCAGCGCGATGAAGCACGCAGAGCGACGCAACCCGAATCGTTCGAGGAGGTTTTAGATGAATCAAATTGACGGCATTGCGCGAGAAGGATCGCGTGTCTTCGGCTACCAGGCGCAAGCGCTCGCCCGTTTCATCGATGCGGGCAAACAAGGCGAAGGCGCCTTGAAAGCGGACTACGTCGCGCTCAAGCGTCTCAATCCGGATGCCGATGCGCTGACCGTGCAGCAGATCGCGGCGCTCACGCGCGCATTGCATCGTGCGAAGGTGGACTGCCAGCAAATGAGCGTCGAGCGCTGGAAGCGGTGGGCCGTGATTGTGAACGGCATCGCGCTGACGGGCCACCACGTCCCGGAGAATGGCGAGGAAAAGGTGAACGCGCGATTCGGCGTTCAATTGCGGCGCGCGCATGTGTCCGATGCTCGCGTGACGAGGCTATTCAACTCGCGCGGCGACGCATTCTTCCCGCTCTTGCAGCGCGTTCTTCGCTTGATGGAAAGCAGGAAGGTCAAGCCGAACTGGGCTGATCTTGGCACGTTCGTCCTCAATGAGAGCGCGGAGGATTCCAGGGGAAAACGCCGCGCGGAAGCGTTGCGCATCAGGTTCGTTCATGACCACGCGAGCGCCAAAGCTTGACGCTCAAACAAGCCACGACCGCCAATCGCCCGATCACGCCCACTCAATCAGCAACAGAAGGACGAACATGACTCAGCCGCGCTTCATTCAGATTCACACGCTGCAAAGCTACTCTGCCGCGCTTCTCAACCGTGACGATGCAGGACTCGCCAAACGTCTCCCGGTGGGCGATGCCATCCGCACGCGCATTTCGTCGCAGTGTCTCAAACGTCACTGGCGCATGGCGGACGATCATCATTCGCTCGCGCGGCTCGGCGTACCGATGGCGATTCGCTCGCGCATCACGCTAACGATGATTCGCGACGAGCTGATCAAGTTGAACGTCCCTGAGAATCTCGCTCAGACCGCAGCCGAAACGTTGCGTGACGCGGGCCTGCTTGATAAGGGCGGCAAGAAACTCAAAGGAAAGGATGCGCTGGAAACCGGTCAGGCTGTATTGCTTGGTAAGGCGGAAATCGACTATCTGGTGCAGCGTTGCACGTCGCTGACGCAGGAATGTCCGGACGAAAAGGCTTTGACGTCAGCGGTCGAGCGTTTCTTGAAGGACGAGAAGTCGAATATCGAAGCGCTCAAGCACGGCAGCGGTCTGGAAGCGTCGCTCTTCGGCCGCATGGTCACATCGGATGTGCTTGCATCGCGGGATGCCGCCGTGTACGTCGCGCACGCGTTCACTGTCCACGAAGCTCAGGTCGAGAACGACTATTTCACCGTCGTCGACGATCTGCTGCGCGAGACCGGCGAACGCGGCTCCGCGGGCATCTTCGACACGGAGCTTGCGTCGGGTCTTTACTACGGCTATGTGGTCGTGGATGTGCCGCAGCTCGTCGCGAATCTCGAAGGCATCGGCATTGCCGAGTGCTTCGACGCGCATCCCGAGCGGCGTGAACTGGCGGGACGGGTCGTCGACAGCCTGTTGCATCTGATCGCGACCGTCAGTCCAGGCGCGAAGCGCGGATCGACCGCGCCGTTCGGTCACGCGAGCCTGATGCTTGTCGAAACGGGCGATTGGCAGCCGCGCAGTCTCGCGGGCGCGTTCGAAACGGCCTTGAAGCTGAAGGGCGGAAACATCCGCGAGCAAGCGATCAGGCAACTCGCGCGGGAAATCGAAAAGCACGATGCGGCGTATGGCGCACCGCTGGATCGGCGGTATCTCGCGCTCGACGACGAAACGCCGATGCCGAAGGCCCAACGTCTGTCGCTCGTCGAACTTGGCAAGTGGGTACAGAATCGCATCGTCGAAGGAGCTTGAGATGCCGCGACATCTGCTGATGCGCTTGCGCGCTCCACTCGTGTCGTTCGGTGGCGAAACGATCGACAGTCACGGCGTGATCCGTGACTTCCCGGCTTTGTCGATGGTGACGGGGCTGATCGCCAATGCGCTCGGCTACGATCGCAGCGACTTCCCTTCGCACGACCGCTTGCAGGCGCGCCTGGTGATGGGCACGCGGCTCGACGCCAGCGGCGCGCGGCTTGTCGATTTTCAGACGGCGCAGCTCGGCAAACGCGACGAGGCATGGACGACGCGCGGCGCGCCCGAGACGCGTCGGGGCGACGAGGATTCGTACAAGAGCCCACACTTGCGCCATCGCGAGTATCACGCGGGACTCGATGCGCTCGTCGCCATCCGGCTCGAACCCGCGGACGAGCAACCGGCGCTCGATGACATTGCTGATGCGCTCGATCGACCGAAGCGTCCGCTTTTCATCGGCCGAAAGCCTTGTCTGCCGACGACGCGCGTGTTCGTCGACATGATCGACGCCGATGATCTGCTCGACGCGCTCAAACGTGCGCCCGCGTCCGAACTGTGCGATTTCCGCTTTCAGTTGCCCGAAGGCCAAGGCGCATTTCAACACTACCAATCGCTCGACGTCTGCGACGAACGCAACTGGAAAACCGGCGTGCACGGTGGATGGCGGCGCGTGCTCGAAGGCAGCGAGCCGCAAGTGATTGCCTCGGGAAGCCAAATGAATTCGTCGGAACGAGCCGCATGACAACGTTCAATCTGATGCACTGTCAGCCCGATCCGCGCAAGTTCGTGTTGTGGGCTTCACGGCAAGGCGGGCTGCCGGCGGGCGGCGATTTCGGCTACGCATTGCATGCGGCGCTCCATCGCGTGTTCGGCGAACGCGTGCCGAAGCCCTTTTACTATCGCGATGCACGCGCTGGTCTGCTCGCCTATACGCAAAGTTCAGCCGAAGAACTGCGCGAGGCCGTTGCGTTGTGCGCGGCGCCCGATCTGGCGGATGCGCTCGGCCTCGACGCAGGGCCGAGAAGTCCCGGTCTCGGCGTGCGCGCGTTTCCGCTGCGATGGGACGGGGGCCGCGCGCTGGGTTTCGAAGTCCGCGTGCGGCCGATGCGTCGTTTCAAGAAGGACGACCGAAAGCACGGGACCGAGCGCGATGCGTATCGCGAGCCCGAAGCGCGGAGGGAGGACGAAAAAGATCTGACACGCGAGGCTGTCTATGTGCGATGGCTCGCCGAGCAATTCGGGGCGACCGGAGCCGCGAAACTGATCGAAGCGCGCATGACGCGTTTTCAACTCACGCCCGTGATGCGGCTGACCCAAGCGACAAGCCAACCACCCGCCGGACGACGCCAGCCGCGCACGAGCATCGGTCCGGATGCTACGTTCAGCGGTCATCTGCGCGTCGAGGACACGGAGGCGTTCGCGCGATTGCTGATGCGCGGCGTCGGGCGTCATCGCGCGTTCGGGTTCGGGATGTTGCTGCTCAAGCCGGCGTCGGTTTCGGTGTGAGTCGCGCGAGAAGGCCGTGCTGAAGGGCCGGCTCGGACTCGATACATCGCGCGTTCCGCACGCGGATCGACATGGCCTTTTGTGGCTCGAACGCGGCGAGCTGAACGTGATCGACGGATGTCTGCACTTCACGAGCGGACAGCACGTTGATCAGATTCCGCATCAGTCGGTGTCGATGATTCTGCTCGGTCCCGGCAGCAGCGTGACGCACGATGCGCTGCGTCTGCTCGCGCGTCACGGTACGTTGCTCGCGGCGGTTGGCGTCGATGGCGTGCGTACTTACACCGCGCCGCCTTTGATGCCGGACCGTTCGAGCGTCGCGCGGCGGCAGGCGGAGTTGTGGGGCAATTCCCGACGGCGTCTGAGCGTCGCGCGGCATATGTACGCGTTGCGTTTGGGCGAGGTGCTGCCGCATCGCGATCTCGATACGCTGCGCGGCATCGAGGGCGCGCGGGTCAAGACCATCTATCGGCTGCGGGCGCAGCAGTTTGGCATCGAGTGGGACGGACGTCGTTACGACCGCGCGAATCCCGAGGCCGCCGATCTGCCCAATCAGGCGATCAATCATGCGGCGACGGCGGTGCAGGCGGCGGCTGCCATCGCCGTGCAGGCGCTTGCGGCGATACCGCAGCTCGGGTTCATTCACCAGGATTCGGGGCAAGCGTTCGTGCTCGATATCGCCGATCTTTTTCGCGATGACATCACGCTTTCGATCGCATTCGCCGCTGCTAAAGAGGCCGGACGGAGCGATCACACCATCGACCGACTCGTGCGGCGCGAGGCGCCGCGCGTCTTTCGGAAGAAGGCTGTCATTCCCGCGATGATCGATCGCGTGAAGCAGGTGCTGCGTCTGGATGAGACGCTGGAGGACAATGATGGCGCTGGTCGTGGTGGTGACGTCTGACGTCGCGGACCGGTTTCGCGGGTTTCTGGCGTCGGTGATGCTGGAGGTGTCGGCGGGTGTCTATGTGGCGCCGCGCATGAACAAGGGCGTTCGCGAGAGAACGTGGTCGGTGCTTGCCGAGTGGCATGGACATGAGCCGCGCGGTAGCGTCGTGATGGTTTGGCGGGATTTGGATGCGGCCGGCGGCATCGGGATCGCGCATCTTGGTGAGCCGCCGCGCGAGCTTGTCGATGTTGATGGGATGTATGTCGTGCGGCGGATGTTGGCGGGGTAGGGGCGTTTTGTTCTTTGAAAATTAGGGATTTGAGAATGGATCGGTTTGGGGGATTCCTCTTTGGGATCATGGTGTTACGAGGCAGAGGTTCCTCCGCGCGCGCGGAGATAGACCCCATATGGCGGTGTATCTCGGTGAAGGCGTGATGGTTCCTCCGCGCGCGCGGAGATAGACCCTCGTGCAGGCCGGCGTGGTCACGCCGACGCAGGGTTCCTCCGCGCGCGCGGAGATAGACCTGATCCGCATCGCAAGCCACATCTGCTCACGCTGGTTCCTCCGCGCGCGCGGAGATAGACCCGATCTTTAAGAGTGCTAGAGCGCGGAGACCCGGGTTCCTCCGCGCGCGCGGAGATAGACCCGAGCGCACCGCTAAGGCAAATGGAGACCGACAGGTTCCTCCGCGCGCGCGGAGATAGACCCTGCTTCTGGAAGAAGGAAGCGGTCGAAATCCTGGTTCCTCCGCGCGCGCGGAGATAGACCCCTGAAGAAGATCCAGACCATCGCGCGTGGCACGGGTTCCTCCGCGCGCGGAGATAGACCCTCGGGTGCGCGCTTCTTCGCGCGCTGGCGCAAGGTTCCTCCGCGCGCGCGGAGATAGACCGAAGAAGGGAAGCGCGCGCGCCTCGCTTGTGGCGGTTCCTCCGCGCGCGCGGAGATAGACCTCAACAGGGCTGCGTCAGGAAGCTGTTTCGGAGGGTTCCTCCGCGCGCGCGGAGATAGACCCTATGAAGCGATTATTGAAGGCTTTATCGAAATGGTTCCTCCGCGCGCGCGGAGATAGACCTCTGGTTGCACTTGCGCGTCATCACGACTTGGCGGTTCCTCCGCGCGCGCGGAGATAGACCTTGCCGTATTCATACATCGGTTCAGGCCGCGCAGGTTCCTCCGCGCGCGCGGAGATAGACCCTTTCCCGGCAAGACGACGCCGGCCGCAGTCGCGGTTCCTCCGCCCGCGCGGAGATAGACCGCGCAGGGAAGCCGATCCGGATCTCTTCGAAGCGGTTCCTCCGCTCACGCGCAGATAGCCCGTCGCCGACTCCCGGCTGCTGCACGATCAGATCGTTTCCTCCGCCCAAGCGGAGCTCCCACCTCAAACCCCCACCAACCCCCCCTTCGCCCCCACCACCTCCCGCGCCCGTTTCCCCCGCGCCACGAAATAAGCCGTCTCCGCCCGCCCCAACGCAGCAACGCCTCTAATCCGATCCGCAATCTTCTCCGCCAACATGATCGTCGGCGCATTGAGATTCCCGGTCGTAATCTGCGGCATGATCGACGCATCCACGACGCGCAATCCTTCCATCCCATGCACGCGTCCTTCGCCGTCGACGACAGCCATATCGTCATAACCCATCTTGCACGAGCACGAAGGGTGAAAAGCCGTCTCCGCCTTCGCCCTCACGAACGCATCGAGTTCCGCATCGCTTTGCAGATCATCCGACGGATGCAACTCCCGCCCGCGATATCGCGCGAGCGCCGGCTGCCGCATGATCTCGCGCGTAATCCGAATGGCATCGCGAAACTCACGCCAGTCGAGCGGATCGGCCATGTAGTTGAAAAGAATGCTCGGATGCGCGTTCGGATCGCGCGACTTGAGCTTCACGCGCCCCCGACTCGGCGAGCGCATCGATCCGACATGCGCCTGGAACCCATGCATCTTTATAGGATTCGAGCCGTTGTAATTGATCGCGACCGGAAGAAAGTGGTACTGGATGTTCGGCCAAAGATCCTCGTCGCGCGTGCGGATGAAGCCGCCCGCTTCGAACTGATTGCTCGCGCCGATGCCCGTCCCGTTCAGCATCCATTCGAGCCCGATCGCCGGCTGATTCCACCACTGCAGCGCCGGATATAAGGACACCGGCTCCTTGCATTCGTACTGCATGTACATCTCGAGATGATCCTGCAAGTTCTCACCGACGCCCGGCAGATCATGCACGACTGGAATCTCCAACTCGTTCAGCCAGTCAGACCGTCCGACGCCCGAGCGCTGCAACAACTGAGGCGATGCAATCGCGCCGCTGCACACGAGCACTTCGCGCCGCACATGCGCCGTCACGCGCTGCCCGCCATGCAGATAAGCAACGCCGATAGCCCGCTTACCCGAGAACAACACGCGATCCGTGATCGCATGCGTCACGATGGTCAACCCGGCACGATGCTTCACGCGATCCAGATATCCGCGCGCCGTGCTCGCACGACGTCCCTTCGCGGTCACGGTGCGATCCATCGGACCGAAGCCTTCCTGCTGATAACCGTTGAGATCCTCGGTACGCGGATAACCCGCCTGCACGCCCGCCTCGACCATCGCGGCGAAAAGCGGATTGTTGCCGGGCTTGCTCGTCGTCACATGCACGGGACCATCGCCGCCGTGATACGCATTCGGTCCGATATCGCGCGTCTCCGCTTTGCGGAAATACGGCAGACAGTCGAGATAACTCCAGTTCTCGAGACCGGGCATCGACGCCCAGTTGTCGTAATCGAGCGCATTGCCGCGGATATAACACATGCCGTTGATCAGCGACGATCCGCCCAGCCCCTTGCCGCGCCCGCACTCCATCCGACGGTTGTTCATATGCGGCTCGGGCTCGGTTTCATACGCCCAGTTGTATCGCCGCCCTTGCAGCGGATAAGCCAGCGCCGCAGGCATCTGCGTGCGAAAGTCGAAGCGATAATCCGGCCCGCCCGCTTCGAGCAGCAGCACCGTCACGTCTTCGTCTTCCGTGAGACGCGACGCGAGCACGTTGCCCGCCGATCCCGCACCGACGATGATGTAATCGTATTCGTTCGCGCTCATCGCACATGCTCCTTAAAACACAGGCTGATAGGGACCGAGCTCGACCTGCACGGACTTTATGCGCGTAAAGGCGCTCAGCGTGACGATGCCGTTCTCGCGCCCGACGCCCGATTGCTTGTATCCGCCGACGGGCATTTCCGCCGGCGACTCTCCCCACGTATTGATCCAGCAGATGCCCGCTTCGAGCCGATGAATCACGCGATGCGCGCGCGACAGGTTCTCCGTCACGACGCCCGCCGCGAGGCCGTAGTCAGTATCGTTGGCGCGCGCGATGACTTCGTCTTCGTCATCGAACGCGAGGATGCTCATCACAGGCCCGAAAATTTCTTCGCGCACGATGCGCATGTCGTCGCGGCAATCAGCGAACACGGTCGGCTCGACGTACTGGCCGCGCGCGAATGCGCCGTCGGTCATGCGCCCACCGCCCGCGACGAGCCGCGCGCCTTCGCGCTTGCCGCTCTCGATATACGTCAGCACCTTCTGCAACTGCGCGGCGCTCGCCAGCGGCCCGAAATTCGTCCGCGGATCATCGGGCGCGCCGATGCGAATGCGCTCCACGCGCTCCATCACGAGCGCTTCGAACTTGCCGATGACACCGCGTTCGACGAACACGCGCGTGCCGTTCGTGCATACCTGTCCGGAACTGAAGAAGTTCGCGCTCATTGCGATATCGGCGGCGCGTTCGAGGTTGGCGTCGTCGAATACGATGAGCGGCGACTTGCCGCCGAGTTCCATCGTCACTTCCTTGAGCGTCGATCCGCCCGCGCGCGCCATCACTTTCTTGCCGGTTTCGACGCCGCCCGTGAACGATATCTTCTCGATGCCCGCATGTTCCGCGAGCATCGCGCCTACGCGTCCGTCGCCATGCACGACATTGAAGACGCCCGCGGGCACGCCCGCTTCCGTATAGATTTCCGCGAGCTTCGACGCAGTCAGCGGCGTGATTTCGCTCGGCTTGAAGATCATCGCGTTGCCCGCCGCGAGCGCGGGCGCGGATTTCCAGCACGCGATCTGAATCGGATAATTCCACGCGCCGATGCCCGCGCAAACGCCGATCGGTTCGCGCCGCGTATAAACGAACGACGATTCGCGCAGCGGAATCTGCTCACCTTCGATGGCCGTCGCGAGCCCCGCGTAATACTCGATGACATCCGCGCCCGTGACGATATCGACGGCGCGCGTCTCCGCGATCGGCTTGCCGGTATCGCGTGTTTCGATCGCGGCGAGTTCGTCGTTGCGCGCGCGCAGCAGATCGACCGCGCGGCGCAGGATGCGCGAGCGCTGCATCGCGGTCATCGCGGCCCATTCGCGCTGGCCTTCGCGCGCCGATTTCACCGCGCGATCGATATCCGCCTGCGACGCCCGCTGCACGCGCGCGAGCGTTTCGCCGGTCGCGGGATCGAGCGTGTCGAAGGTTTCGCCGCTCGTCGCATCGACGTATTCGCCGCCGATATAAAGCCGTTGCTCTCCGAATGCGGACATGTCGCGCTCCTTTCCTTGAATGTGATTAATCAGCCGTGCGCTTCCAGCACGAGGTCGATGTATTCGTAAGCGAGCCGCAGCGCGCCCTTCGTGTCGAACGGCTCGCCGGCCAGCGCGCCGCGCAGCCACAGGCCGTCGATCAGCGCGGCGAGGCCGCTTGCGGCGCGGCGCGCGGCGGGCTTCGTCAAGGCACGCGCGAAATCCGCGCACAGGTTCGAATGCAGACGCCGCGTGTTCACGCGCTGCAGCCGGCGCAATTCCGGCTTGTGCATGCTTTCCGACCAGAACGCGAGCCAGGTTTTCATGACGGGCCCGTTCACCTGTTCCACATCGAAATTCGCCGCGACGACCGCGCGCAGTTTCGATCGCGGATCGGGCTTCGCGGCTTTGCGGCGGCGCGACGTGCCTTGCCATAGCGAGCGCAGCACATGGCGCATCGTGGCTTCGAGCAGACCGTCCTTGTCGCCGAAGTAATGGCTGACGATGCCCGTCGACGTGCTCGCGCGCTGCGCGACCGAAGCGAGCGTCGCGCCGGAAAGTCCCGATTGGTCGATGGTATGCAACGTGGCGTCGATGAGTTGCGCGCGGCGGATATCGCGCATTCCGAGCTTGGGCATGGTCTTTTCGTGACTGACGATGTGCGCAGATACTATTTTTTTTATTTTGAACGGTCAATCAATAAAAACCGGGTCGAAAGGTTTTCTGCGCGCGATGTCGGTTTCAGTCAAACGTGCGTCGCATTGAGTGCGAGTCGCGGCGTCGCGAGAGCGCTACCCTCGTTGCACGGGCGCGGTCATCGGTCGGATGGTTCGCGCATGCCGTCCACGAAACAAGGAGACGATCAATGAGCAGCAATCGCGGCGTCGTGTATCTGGGGCAGGGCAAGGTCGAAGTGCAATCCATCGACTATCCGAAGATGGTCGATCCACGCGGGCGGGACATCGGCCACGGCGTCATTCTGAGGGTCGTCAGCACGAACATTTGCGGCTCGGATCAGCATATGGTGCGCGGCCGCACGACAGCGGAAGTCGGCCTCGTGCTCGGCCATGAGATTACGGGCGAAGTGATCGAAGTGGGGCGCGATGTCGAGACGCTTGCCATCGGCGATCTGGTTTCGGTGCCATTCAACGTCGCGTGCGGCCGTTGTCCGACGTGCAAGGCGCAGCATACGGGCGTGTGCCTGAACGTGAATCCGTCGCGTGCGGGCGGCGCGTATGGCTATGTCGACATGGGCGGCTGGATCGGCGGTCAGGCGGAATACGTGATGGTGCCGTACGCGGACTTCAATCTGCTGAAGTTTCCCGACAAAGCGCAGGCGATGTCCAAGATCCGCGATCTGACTTGCCTCTCCGACATTCTTCCGACGGGTTACCACGGCGCGGTGATGGCGGGCGTGGGGCCGGGCTCGACGGTGTATATCGCGGGCGCGGGGCCGGTCGGGATGGCGGCGGCTGCGTCGGCGCGCTTGCTGGGCGCGGCTTGCACGATCGTCGGCGACATGAACGAGGAGCGTCTTGCGCATGCGCGCGCGATGGGCTTCGAGACGATCAACCTGTCGAAGGATGCGACGCTCGGCGAGCAGATCGAGCAGATTCTCGGCAAGCCGGAAGTGGATTGCGCGGTCGATTGCGTGGGTTTCGAAGCGCACGGTCACGGCAGCGATGCCGGTCACGAAGCGCCCGCGACGGTGCTCAATTCGCTGATGGAGATTACGAAGGCGGCGGGCGCGATCGGGATTCCGGGTCTTTACGTGACTGACGATCCCGGTGCGGTCGATGCTGCGGCGAGGAAGGGGAGTTTGAGCATTCGCTTCGGCCTGGGCTGGGCGAAGTCGCATTCGTTCCATACGGGGCAGACGCCGGTCATGAAGTACAACCGCAATCTGATGCAGGCAATTTTGTGGGATCGGTTACCGATTGCCGATATCGTCAATGTGACGGTGGTTTCGCTCGATGAAGCGCCGGATGGGTATCGGAAGTTTGATGGCGGAGCGCCGAGGAAGTTTGTTATCGATCCGCATGGGTTGTTGAAGGCGGCTTGAGCCTTTGTTTTTGCCCCCGGCGGGTTGGGGGCCTTCGGTTTTCTTGTTGTTGCCGGATCCCGTTATCGCGTCGGTCTATTGGCACGGCCCCCGTGCGGGGCGGCGCCTACTTTCTTTGCCGCTGCAAAGCTGGGTTTGGCGTTTCGTTTCTTTTCGCCGGATCCCGTTTTCGTGGCGGTCTATTAGCGTTGCCCCTGTGCGGGGCGGCACTCACTTTCTTTGCTGCTGCAAAGAAAGTAAGCAAAGAAAGCAGCTCGTCACGGCCCACGGTCACACGCAATTTGGGTAGTCCTCTCGTCACAGGCGGCACTCGCCTAAAGAGTGCCCTCAAACACCTAATCGGGCTTGGATCGCGCACGGTCCGCCGCCCGAAAACGCTGAGGACACTGGTTCAGCACGAAAGAGCTTCGGCACAGCGCTACGCGCTGCCGCC
>NZ_JALQEB010000022.1:0-27604 GCF_023630905.1 Caballeronia sp. ATUFL_F1_KS4A
GGCCTATGAGGGCACTCTTTAGGCAGCCCACGAACGACGAGAGGACTACCCAGATTGCGTGTGACCGCGGGCGTATCAGTAGCTGCTTTCTTTGCTTACTTTCTTTGCAGCAGCAAAGAAAGTGAGTGCCGCCCCGCACAGGGGCAGTGCTAATAGACCGACGCGAAAACGGGATCCGGCGAAACCAAGCCAAGCCAACCCAACCCGGGCTCCGGCGAAACCAAGCCAAGCCAAACCGGCTCCCGGAAGAAACCGGCATCCGGCAAAACCCGAACCAAGCGAAAACCACAAGGCAAAAAGCAAGAAAACCGCGTCATACTTGGACGCATGAAGGCCGATTACCTCCGAACCGCGCTTTCCTTCCGCCTGGCGGCCCCCTCCGATGCTGCGGAAATCGCGCGCATCCACGTGAAGGCCTGGCAGGCCGCCTATCGTTCCATCTTCCCCGCCGAATACCTCAATTCGCTTTCCATTCCGAAACGCCGTGCCCTCTGGTCCGAGCTGATCGCGCGCGGCATGCCCCGCATAATGCTCGCCGAACGCGACGACATCATGCTCGGATGGATCGCATGGGGCCCGTCACGCGATAACGACAAAGGCAGAACGGATGCCGAAATCGAAGCCATCTATATCGACCCGGCACACTGGCGCCAGGGCGCGGGAAGAATGCTGATCGATGAAGCGATCAACGCCGCGGCAAGCGAAGGCTATCGGGAAATGACGCTCTGGGCGCTCGAAGAAAACGTGCATGGCCTGCGCTTCTACAAGGCGCTCGGCTTTGCACTGGACGGCGTGTTCCGCACCGAAAGACTCGGCGGATGCGAAGTCTGCGAAACGCGCCTTCACATGGCGATCTGAACGCTCAGGCCACCATCGCGGGAACGGCAGCCAGCGGCGGCACCTGCTTGCGCCGCTCGCGCGTCGGCGCCGTGCCGAACGCATCGCGATAGCTCTTCGAGAAATGACACGCCGACTGAAAACCGCACGCCATCGTGATGTGCATGATCGACATGTCGGTCTGCAGCAGCAATTCACGCGCGCGCCGCAAGCGCAACGTCAGATAGTAATGCGTCGGCGTCATGCCGAGATGTTCGCGGAATAGCCGCTGCAGTTGCCGTTGCGACATGCCCGCGAGCCGCGCCAGTTCCTCGCGCGACAACGGCTCTTCGATGTTGTTCTCCATCAGCGAGATGACTTCGAAAAGCGACTTGTTCGCGGACCCCAGACGCGCGACGAGCGGCATCCGCTGCTGCGCGCTCGTATCGCGCACATGCTCGACGATGAACTGCTCCGCGATCTGCGTCACCCGCGCGGTGCCGACGCGTGCCGCGATCAAGTTCAGCATCATGTCGAGCGGCGCGACGCCGCCCGTACACGTCACGCGATCGCGATCGACCACGAACAGCTCTTTGAGAAAGCGCGTGTCGGGAAACTCTTCTTTAAGCGCCGACATGTTTTCCCAGTGAATCGCGCACGCATAGCCGGCGAGCAAGCCCGCGCGCGCCAATGCATACGTGCCGGTGCAAAGCGAGCCGAGCACGCTGCCCGTGCGCGCGAAACGGCGCAAGGCAGAAAGATGCGCGGGCGTAGTCGCACGCTGCACGTCGATGCCGCCGACCACGAACACGATGTCGGGCTGCCCCACGCATTCCACCGGACCGGTATCGACGGAAAGCCCGTTGCTCGCCGTCACGGGCCCGCCCTCCGGACTCACGATCGACCAGCGATACAACGGCTGCCCCGTCAAGTAGTTCGCCATGCGCAGGACTTCGATCGCATTGGTGAACGCGATCATCGTGAAGTTGGGAAGCGGCATGAACGCGAAGTGTGACAGCGACGCCGTGCGATCGGAGGACATGTGAGAACTGATTCCTTGGAATCTATTGAGTGGCGCCGTCATGCGCGGCGCTTACCACGCTTGCAATTTTGGTTGCGAGTGCAACTACCATGCCATCAGGCTAAACCCTGATCGATGAAGGGCATCGCGCATGCTCCGCTGCGCGCTCGCACTGACGCGGGGCCACGCGCCGCAAGACATGCACTGCAGCAGCGCACGATCGTTCCGATGCAGTGCAACAGCCCACACAAAAATTCGCTACACCGAAAAGGAATTCGCCACTTGTCGAAAACAGACGCGCATGTCGGAAAAGGTAAAGAACACGTCTGAATTCGTAAATTGACCGGCAGGGCGAAAGTCAAGAATAGACGCAACGACGAAAGCGACGTCGAACGACCCCCACCTCTCAGGCGACACGGAGCACACCACGATGAGCACCCTCCACAACGACAGCATCATCATCGACGGACTTAACATCTCGAAGTTCGAGCGCTCCGTGTTCGAAGACATGAGAAAGGGCGGCGTCACCGCCGTGAACTGCACCGTGTCGGTGTGGGAAGACTTCCAGAAGACCATCGACAACATCGCGGAAATGAAGCAGCAGATCCGCGAATACAGCGAAATTCTCACGCTCGTCCGCACGACCGACGACATCCTGCGCGCAAAGAAGGAAAACAAGACCGGCATCATCTTCGGCTTCCAGAACTCGTATGCGTTCGAGGACAACCTCGGCTATATCGAAGTGTTCAAGGAGCTTGGCGTGAACGTGGTCCAGCTTTGCTACAACACACAGAACCTCGTCGGCACGGGTTGCTATGAACCGGACGGCGGTCTGTCGGGTTATGGCAAGGAAGTGATTCACGAGATGAATCGCGTCGGCATCATGGTCGATCTCTCGCACGTCGGCGCAAAGACGTCTTCCGATGCGATCGCCTGCTCGAAGAAGCCCGTCACGTACTCGCACTGCTGTCCGTCGGGACTCAAGGATCATCCGCGCAACAAGAGCGACGATCAACTGCGCGAGATCGTCGATGCGGGCGGCTTCGTCGGCGTGACGATGTTCTCGCCGTTCCTCAAGAAAGGCCCGGATGCAACGGTC
This sequence comes from Caballeronia sp. ATUFL_F1_KS4A, assembly GCF_023630905.1. NCBI lineage: Bacteria > Pseudomonadati > Pseudomonadota > Betaproteobacteria > Burkholderiales > Burkholderiaceae > Caballeronia > Caballeronia sp. ATUFL_F1_KS4A. The sequence continues at coordinate 2,937 of NZ_JALQEB010000022.1, forward strand.
GATGACTATCTCGAAGCGATCGAATACACCATCGATGTCATCGGCGAAGACAACGTCGGTATCGGCACGGACTTCACGCAAGGCTATAGCACCGAATTCTTCGACTGGATCACGCACGACAAGGGCCGTTATCGCCGCCTGACGAACTTCGGCAAGGTCGTGAATCCGGAAGGCATTCGCACGATCGGCGAATTCCCGAACCTCACCGCTGCAATGGAAAAGGCCGGCTGGAGCGAATCGCGCATCAAGAAAGTGATGGGCGAAAACTGGATGCGCTTCTTCGGCGAAGTCTGGAACGTCTGACCGTCAACGACAAATAAACAGGAACCCCGCGATGCAACCGCAACTGCCTATCGATGTCGATCCGCAAACCGGCGTCTGGACCACCGACGCGCTGCCGATGCTCTACGTGCCGCGCCACTTCTTCACGAACAATCACGTCGCCGTCGAAGAAGCGCTCGGCCGCGATACGTATGCCGAGATTCTCTACAAGGCCGGCTACAAGTCCGCGTATCACTGGTGCGACAAGGAAGCCGAGAAGCACGGCATCAGCGGCATGGCGTGCTTCGAGCATTACCTGAAGCGCCTGTCGCAACGTGGATGGGGACTCTTCACGATCGTCGAAGCCGATCCTGCGACATCGCATGCGCGCATTCATCTGCATAACTCGTCGTTCGTGCTCGCGCAGCCCGGCAAAGAGGGCAAGCTCTGCTACATGTTCGCGGGCTGGTTCGCGGGCGCGATGGACTGGGTGAACGACACGGCTCCCGACAGTGCGAAGAAAGGTCCGCGCTCGAAGTCGATCGAAACCCAATGCGCGGCGGAAGGCCATTCGCATTGCGTATTTGAAGTGTCGCCGCTGTAAGCAAAGCTCAACTCCGAGGTCGATCGCGATGCGTTACCCGAACCTTTTCAAGCCTCTTCAGCTCAACAAGCTCACGTTGCGCAACCGCATCGTCAGCACCGCGCACGCGGAGGTCTATGCCGAACCGGGCGGTCTGCCCGGCGACCGCTATATCCGCTATTACGAGGAGAAAGCGAAGGGCGGCGTCGGCCTCGCCGTGTGCGGCGGTTCGAGCCCGGTGTCGATCGACAGTCCGCAAGGCTGGTGGAAGTCGGTGAACCTCGCGACCGACAAGGTCATCGATCCGCTCTCGCGTCTCGCCGAAGCCATGCATCGTCATGGCGCGTTCATCATGATTCAGGCGACGCACATGGGCCGCCGCTCCGCATGGCACGGCGAGCACTGGCCGCATCTGATGTCGCCGTCGGGCGTGCGCGAGCCGGTGCATCGCGGCAACGCGAAGATCATCGAAGTGGAAGAGATCAAGCGCATCATCCAGGACTTCGCGGCGGCCGCGAAGCGCGTGAAGGATGCAGGCATGGACGGCATCGAGATCTCGGCGGCGCATCAGCATTTGATCGATCAGTTCTGGAGCCCGCGCACCAACTTCCGTACCGATGAATGGGGCGGTTCGTTGGAGAATCGTCTGCGCTTCGGGATGGAAGTGCTGAAGGCCGTGCGTGAAGAAGTGGGCGCGGATTTCTGCGTCGGCCTGCGCATGTGCGGCGACGAATTTCATGAAGACGGTCTCTCGCACGAGAACCTCAAGGAGATCGCGCAGGCGATGTCCGAAAGCGGCCTCATCGATTATGTCGGCGTGATCGGTTCGGGCGCGGATACGCACAACACGCTCGCCAACTGCATGCCGCCGATGGCGCTGCCGCCCGAGCCGTTCGTGCATCTCGCCGCGGGCATCAAGTCGGTCGTGAAGCTGCCGATCATGCATGCGCAAAGCATTCGCGATGCGGGACAGGCCGAGCGTCTGCTTGCAAACGGCATGGTCGATCTCGTTGGCATGACGCGCGCGCAGATAGCCGATCCGCATATGGTCATCAAGATTCGCGATGGCCGCGAAGACGAAATCAAGCAGTGCGTCGGCGCGAACTATTGCATCGATCGCCAGTACAACGGTCTCGACGTTTTGTGCGTGCAGAACGGCGCGACGTCGCGCGAACAGACGATGCCGCACGTCATCGAAAAGACGCGCGGGCCGAAGCGCAAGGTTGTCGTGGTCGGCGCGGGGCCTGCCGGTCTCGAAGCGGCGCGCGTCGCGCGTTCGCGTGGTCATGATGTCGTGCTGTTCGAGAAGAACGATTATGTCGGCGGTCAGATCATGCTCGCCGCGAAAGCGCCGCAGCGCGAGCAAATGGCCGGCATCGTGCGCTGGTTCGACATGGAAACGAAGCGCCTCGGCGTCGATCGCCGTCTCGGTGTCGCCGCCGACGAGAAGATGATCATGGCAGAGAAGCCGGACATCGTCGTGCTCGCGACGGGCGGTTCGTCGTTCACCGATCAGGTCCCTGCGTGGGGCGTCGAAGAAGGTCTCGCCGTGAGTTCGTGGGACATTCTTTCGGGCAAGGTCGAGCCGGGCAAGAACGTGCTCGTCTACGACGGCGTATCGACTCATGCGGGCGCGGGCGTAGCGGACTTCATCGCGTCGCGCGGGAATAACGTCGAGATCGTCACGCCCGATGTCAAAGTCGCCGACGACACCGGCGGCACCACGTTCCCGATCTTCTATCGCCGTCTCTATGCGCAAGGCGTCATTCATACGCCTAACTACTGGCTCGACAAGGTCTACGAGGAAAACGGCAAGAAGATCGCCGTGATCCGCAACGAGTACACGGAAGAGCAGGAAGAGCGCGCGGTGGATCAGGTCGTGATCGAGAACGGCATCACGCCGAACGACGCGCTCTACTGGAAGCTCAAGCCCGAGTCGCTCAATCGCGGACAGATCGACGTGCACACGCTGTTCGCATCGCTACCGCAACCGTCGTTGAGCGAAGAGCTCGGCAACGGACGCTTCCTGTTGTTCCGCGTCGGCGACTGCATCTCGATGCACAACATCCACAGCGCGATCTACGATTCGCTGCGCCTCTGCAAAGACTTCTGACGAGGTATTCGACGATGAACCCCGTGTTTGTCATCACCGCGCTGTTGTGGCTTTCGATGGCGGGCCTCGCGTTCGCCTTGCTCAAGCGCGCAGCGTACTGGCGCGAAGGCCGCGCGACGACGGCCGGCGCCTATGGATGGGCGAATCTGCTGACCATTCCGAAGCGCTATTTCGTCGATCTGCATCATGTCGTGGCGCGCGACCCATATATCGCGAAGACGCACGTCGCGACCGCGGGTGGCGCGATCCTCGCGATGGCGCTCGTCTTCATCAACTACGGTCTCGCGATCTATTCGGTGTGGCTCGATCGCGCGATCTTCCTCGCGGCGATCATCATGTTCGTCGGTGCGATGTTCGTGTACAAGCGGCGTCGCGCGAAGGACGTGCCCGCGCGTCTGTCGCATGGACCGTGGGACAGCCTGCCGTTGCTGCTCGGTTCGTTCGCGCTCGGTCTCGCGTTGTTCATGCTGCTGCCTGCATCGTGGATGTCCGGCGCGCTCGCGATCATCGTCGCGTTGCTGATCGCGGCGGGCGCGTACACGATGACCTTCGGCGCGGCGCAAGGCGGCCCGATGAAGCACGCGATGGCGGGTCTGCTGCATCTCGCGTTTCATCCGCGTCAGGAGCGTTTTCACGCGAAGGACGAGAACGAACGCGAAGTCGTGCCGCCGACGGCGCTCAAGAAGCCCGTGCTCGATGCGAAGGAATATGGCGTCGGCAAGCCGGTCGAGTTTCGCTGGAATCAGTTGTTGAGCTTCGATGCCTGCGTGCAGTGCGGCAAGTGCGAGGCCGCGTGTCCCGCGTTCGCATCGGGTCAGCCGTTGAATCCGAAGAAGCTGATTCAGGATCTGGTCGTCGGCATGGTCGGCGGATCGGACTCGCAATACGCGGGTAGCCCGACACCCGGCATTCCCGTCGGCAGGCATTCCGGCGGTCCGGCCAAGCCGCTCATCTCGCAGATGATCGAAGCGGACACGATCTGGTCGTGTACGACGTGCCGCGCGTGCGTGCAGGAGTGCCCGATGCTGATCGAGCACGTCGATGCGATCGTCGACATGCGCCGCAATCAAACGCTCGTCGAAGGCGATGTGCCCGGCAAAGGCCCGATCACGCTCGCGAACCTGCGCGAGACCGGCAGTCAGAACGGTTTCGATATCGGCGCGCGCTACGACTGGTCGGTGGATTTGCAAGTGCAGGTCGCGCAGCCGGGACGCCCTGTCGATGTTCTGCTGATCGCCGGCGAAGGCGCATTCGACATGCGCTATCAGCGCACGCTGCGCGCGCTCGCCAAAGTGATGAACAAGGCGGGCGTCGATTACGCGGTGCTCGGCGGCGTCGAAACGGATACGGGCGACACGGCGCGGCGTCTCGGCGACGAAGCCACGTTCCAGCAATGCGCATCGAAGCTGATGAACACGCTGTCGCAATACCAGTTCCGTCGCATCGTCACGGCGGATCCGCATGTGCTGCATAGCTTGCGCAACGAATATCGCGCGCTTGGCGGCTACTACGAAGTGCAGCATCACACGGCGTTCATGGCGGAGCTCGTCGCGAGCGGCAAGCTCACGCCGAAGGCCGCCGCCGTGCTCGCGGACAAGAAAATCACGTACCACGATCCGTGCTATCTCGGCCGCTACAACGGCGAGACGGAAGCGCCGCGCAAGTTGCTGAAGACCATTGGCATCAAGGTCGTCGAGATGGAGCGTCATGGCATGCGCGCGCGTTGCTGCGGCGGTGGCGGCGGTGCGCCGCTGACGGATATCCCCGGCAAGCAGCGCATTCCCGATATCCGCATCGCGGATGCGAAGTCGGTCGGCGCGGAAGTCGTCGCGGTCGGTTGCCCGCAATGCACCGCGATGCTGGAAGGCGTGGTCGGTCCTCGTCCCGAAGTGCTCGACGTGGCGGAACTCGTCGCTGCGGCCTTGGAGTGAAGCGATGAACAACGACATCAAACGAATCGATCCGCGCCGTCCCTTCGTCATCACGGCCGATGGACTGAAGCGCATCACGCTCGGCGAAATCGGCAATGGCGTCGTGCTGAACTTCACGCACGGCGGCCACAAGGAAGCGACGAAGCCGCGCCGCACGACGAAGCCCGCGACGCGTTCGCTGCTCGTCGCGGCGCACACGGATCGCGGCGCGCTCGACGATCACGCGCGCCAGGCGCTCGCGGCCGCCGCCTTGCTCGCGGACGATCAGACCGAAGTCGTGCTGATCGCGTTCGGCGAGTTCAAGGACGATGCCGCCGTGCTCGGCGCGGATCGCTACGTCGCGCTGCCGGAGTTCGATCGCCGCAACTACGCGCCCGACGAAGAAGTGCGCGCGTTGACCGCCTGCGTCGCTGCGTTCCGACCGGCGCATATCTTCATGCCCGACAACGCAACCGGCGACGGCGATCTCGGCCGCCGCTACGCCGCACGCGCCGATGCGTCCATCGCGACGCAGGTCGTCGAAATCGATGCAGCGCATGTCGCGTCGTATGCACAGGCGGGTCGCGCGCTTGCATCGCGTGCATTGCCCGACATGGTTTTGCTTGCAGCTCATGCCGTCGATGCGAAGCTGCCCTTCGTCGGCGCGGGCGAGGCGATGAATCCGCAAGGCATCGTGCCGGCGGCGAAAGCGAGCGCTTACGTCGATCTCGGCATCGAAGAGATGGACGCGGCGCAGGTCGCGCTGGAGGAAGCGGACTTCATCGTGTCGGCGGGCAACGGCGTGTCGGACATCGCCGCGTTCGAAGCGCTCGCGGGCACGCTGGGCGCGGCGATCGGCGCGAGCCGCGTCGCCGTCGACGATGGCAAGTTCACGCGCGACAAGCAGATCGGCGCGACCGGCAAGACGGTCGAGGCGAGCGTGTATATCGCGTTCGGCATTTCGGGCGCGGTGCAGCACTTGCAGGGCATCAAGGATTGCCGCCACGTCATCGCCGTGAATCTCGACGCCAGTGCGCCGATCGCGAAGCGCGCGAATCTGACGATCGTCGCGGACACGCAGGAAACGATCAAGGCACTGACCGATGCCGCCGCCGCCGCACGCGCCGCGCGTGCCGGCGGCGGATCGATCGCGCAGACCGCGCACATCGCCGAAGGAGTCGCTGCATGAAGATCGCCGTTCTCGTCTCCACCGGACGTCATCCCGTCAGCGGCGCGGCGCGCTACAGCCGCAACGACGCCGCCGCGCTGACCATCGCCATCGGCATCGCGAAGACGCACGGCGCGCAACTCGACGTGTTGCACGCGGGCGATCCGGCTAATCCGGCGTTGCAGGAATATCTCGCGCTCGGCGCGTCGAAAGTCGAAGTGCTCAACACGCAAGGCGATGCGTGTGCGGCCCTCGCGCAAAGGCTTGCGGGCTACGAGCTCGTGTTCACCGGCACGCGCGCCGAAGGCGCTTACGACAGCGGCACGCTGCCGTACAAGCTCGCGGATGCGCTGAACGTTCCGCTCGTCGGCGCGGCGGTCGATGTCAGCGTGACGAAGGAAGGCGTCGAAGTGCGCCAGTTCATGCCGAAGGGCTTGCGCCGACGCGTGCGCGCGCCGCTGCCCGCGCTCGTCGCCGTGCATCCATTGGCCAACGCCGCGCCGCGCTACGCCTATGCGCGCATGCGCGAAGGCCACGTCGCGCCGGTCGCCGCGAGCGCGCCCGTCGACAAGGAAAGCACGGCGTGGCGCATCGGCCCGGTGACGGCCAAGCCCAAGAAACTCGCCGCGCCGGAAAGGCGTTCGGGCCACGCGCGCATGCTCGGCGCGACGACGACCGAAAGCCGCGGCGGAAGCGTCGTAATTGAAGGGAGTTCCGTCGAAAAAGCACAAGTGATTCTGGCGTATTTGCGCGAGCATCAACTCGTCGATTACTGATTTCTCGACCCACATCGACCCACATACAGGTGCACACGATGAAAGTTTCGGCAGACGTTCGCGCAATGATCGAACGCCGCAAAAAGGGCCACACGCTCGAGGCGCCGTTCTACACGAGCGAAGAGATTCACGCGCTCGACCTCGATGCCATCTTCCGCAAGACCTGGATTCAGGTCGCCGTCGAGCCGGACATTCCCGAGCCGGGCGATTACACGACGATCGAGATCGGCAACGATTCGATCCTGATCGTGCGCGACGACGATATGGAAATACGCGCCTTCTACAACGTGTGCCGGCATCGCGGCGCGCGCCTGTGCAATCAGGAGAAGGGCTCGCTCGGCAATATCGTGTGCCCGTATCACAGCTGGACCTACAACCTCTCCGGCGATCTGATGTTCGCCGAGCACATGGGCGACCAGTTCGACCGCTGCAAGCACAGCCTGAAGAAGGTGCATGTCCAGAATCTCGCGGGCCTCATCTTCGTCTGTCTCGCCGATGAACCGCCCGCCGATTTCGCCGTGATGCGCGAAGCGATGGAGCCGTATCTCGCGCCGCACGGTCTGAAGGATTGCAAGATCGCGGCGAGCATCGATATCGTCGAGAAGGGCAACTGGAAGCTCACGATGGAGAACAATCGCGAGTGCTATCACTGCGTCGCGAATCATCCAGAGCTGACCATTTCGCTTTACGAATACGGCTTCGGCTATCAGCGCTCGCCCGCGAACGAAGAAGGCATGGCGGCGTTCGAGAAGACCGTCGAAGAGCGCACGAAGCAATGGGAAGCGATGTGCCTGCCGTCCGCGGAAATCGAACGCCTCGCCGATCTCGTGACGGGCTTTCGCACGCAACGTTTGCCGCTCGATCGCGATGGCGAATCGCAGACGCTCGATGCGAAAGTCGCATCGAAGAAACTGCTCGGCGGCTTCGAGCGCGCGGACCTGGGCGGCTTGTCGTTCTGGACGCAGCCGAACTCGTGGCATCACTTCATGAGCGATCACATCGTGACGTTCTGCGTGATTCCGCTTGCATCGGGGGAAACGCTCGTCCGCACGAAGTGGCTCGTGCACAAGGACGCGCGCGAAGGCATCGATTACGACGTCGACAATCTCACCGCCGTGTGGCGCGCGACGAACGATCAGGACCGCACGCTCGTCGAGTACTCGCAACTCGGCGTCGCGAGCAACGCCTACGAACCGGGTCCGTACTCGCCGTTCACGGAAGGTCTCGTCGAGAAGTTTTGCGAGTGGTACATCGGACGTCTTGCCGATTACGCCGATACGCCCGAGCACGGCGTCGATGCGTCGCTCGGTGAGAAAGTCGTTTCCTTCATGCGCTGACAGCCTCGTAGCAGGAGTAGAACATGATGCGCGATCAGGCTACTTTCGAGCCGACCGACAGCCGCGTGACCCAGCCGAAGTTCTGGGGGACGCTGCCCGTGCGCTGGAATTGCGACACGGACGAGACGCTCGTCTGCTGTCACGTCCGGCAGGAGACGCACGACGTCAAGAGCTTTTTCTTCAAGGCGCCGGGTGAGCGCACGTTCGTCTTCGAGCCGGGGCAGTTCATCACGCTGGAGCTCGAGATCAACGGCGAGCAGATCAATCGCTGCTATACGATCTCGTCCGCGCCGACGCGCCCGCACACGATCTCCATCACGGTGAAGCGCGTGCCGGGGGGACCGGTGTCGAACTGGCTGCACGATAACCTCGTCGCGGGATCGACGGTGCGCGTGCTCGGGCCATCGGGCGAATTCACGTGCGCGCGTCATCCGGCGCGCAAGTATTTGTTCTTGTCGGCGGGTTCGGGCATTACGCCGCTCATGTCGATGAGCCGCGCGCATCACGAACTCGGCGACGATGCCGACATCGTGTTCGTGCATAGCGCGCGCACGCCGGATGACATCATCTTTGCGCGCGAGCTCGATCTCATCGCGTCGAATCACAAGAACTTCCGCACGGCGTTCGTGTGCGAGCGGGTCGGCACGCGCACGAACTGGCCGGGCGTGACGGGCTTTCTCACGCTGCCGCTCCTGAAGCTGATCGCGCCGGACTTTCTCGAGCGCGAAGTCTTCACGTGCGGCCCGGCGCCGTATATGAAGGCGGTGCGCGATCTGCTCGATGCAGGTGGTTTCGATCGCAAGCATTATCACGAGGAGAGCTTCTCGTTCGGCGTCGTCGAGGAAGTCGCGGCTGAACTGACGACGGCGCATGTCGCCGAGGCCCTTGCGACGCAGACGGATTTCGTCGAAGCGCGCGAGGAGGCGGGCGGCTTTGCGCCTGCGCCGACAGAGCCCGTCGAGATCATCGAAGCGCCTGTTGAAGCCGCGCCCGTCGTCGATACGAAGTTCAAGGTGAGCTTCGCGAAGAGCCGGCGCGACATCGAATGCGGCAGCAACGAACATGTGCTCGATGCGGCGAAGAAGGCGGGCGTGCGCTTGCCATCGTCGTGTACGCAGGGCATGTGCGGGACGTGCAAGGTCAAGCTCGTGTCGGGCGAAGTGAGCATGAAGCATGCGGGCGGCATACGTCAGCGCGAGATCGATCAGGGCATGGTGCTGCTGTGCTGCAGCAAGCCTATGAGCGATCTCGTCGTCGACAAGTAAGCCCTGAGGGGCGCGTCGTTTCTTGACAACTGAGTGTCGGAAAAGTGCGCTACGCGTCAATTCTGGCTGGTGATTCTGTTCGCTACACGGCGTGGGGCCGCTAAGGGGAAACCAAATGAAACCGATGAGAAGAATGCTCGTTTTGGGGGCGATGAGCGCCGCCCTCGCATCGAGCCTGATGGCAAACGCCGCGGATAAGCCGACGATCAAAATCGGTTATGTCGAGGGCTGGGACGATAGCGTGGCGACGTCGAACGTGGCGGCGCGCGTGATCGAGAAGAAGCTGGGTTATCCGGTGCAACTGGTGCCGGTGGCCGCGGGCGTGATGTGGCAGGGCGTGGCGCGCGGCGATCTCGACGCGACGCTGTCGGCGTGGCTGCCGGTCACGCATGGCGCGTACTGGAACAACTTCAAGTCGAAGGTCGTGAATCTCGGTCCGAACTTTCAGGACGCGAAAATCGGCTTGATCGTGCCGGAGAACGTCGACGTCAACAGCTTGAGCGATCTCGAGGCGAAGAAGGCGGAATTCGATTCGCGCATCGTGGGCATCGATGCGGGCGCGGGCGTGATGCAGAAGACGAGCGAAGCGATCAAGGCTTATAACCTCGACTACAAGCTGCTGCCGAGCTCGGGTTCGGCGATGACGGCGGAACTGGCGCGTTCCGAAGCGGCCAATAAGCCGATCATCGTGACGGGCTGGAAGCCGCACTGGATGTTCGCGAAGTACAAGCTCAAGTTCCTCGAGGATCCGAAGAAGGTGTTCGGTGAGTCGGAGCACGTCGATAACGTGATCAATCCGGAGCTGGAGAAGAAGGCGCCGCAGGTGGTGGCATTCCTCAAGAAGTTTCAGTGGAAGCCGGGTGAGATCGATAGCGTGATGCTGGCGACGCAAAATGGAGAGAAGCCGCAGGCGGCGGCGGATGCGTGGATCAGCGCGCATGGGGATCGGGTGGAGTCCTGGACTAAGTAATTTTTTTCGTTGGGTTTTTTGGGTCTTTGGGCGTTTGGGCAAACGCTGAGCGTCGTGGGTTATGCCTGCGGCGCTTTTTTTTTGGGGTGTTGCTTTTGGCTTTTGGCTCTTGGCTTTTGTTTTCGCCGGATCCCGTATTCGTGGCGGTCTATTAGCATTGCCCCTGTGCGGGGCGGCACTCACTTTCTTTGCTGCTGCAAAGAAAGTAAGCAAAGAAAGCAGCTACTGATACGCCCGCGGTCACACGCAATTTGGGTAGTCCTCTCGTCGTTCGTGGGCTGCCTAAAGAGTGCCCTCACAGGCCCCATCGAGCTTGGCTCGCGCACGGTCTGCCACATCGCACCACACACCAAACTGGTTCAGCACCAAATAGCTCCAGCCCGCTTCGCGGCCGACCGGTCAATCGGGTCCGCGCGTGCTTCGCTACTAACGTCTCCATCTCGCTGCACTTGCCGCACGTTGGTTTCCCTTGCATACCGGGCGGCAGCGCGTAGCGCTGTGCCGAAGCTCTTTCGTGCTGAACCAGTGTCCTTGGAAAACTAGCTCGTCAGACCGTGCGCGATCCAAGCCCCGTTATTGTGATGAGGGCACTCTTTAGGCGAGTGCCACCTGGAACGAGAGAACTACCCAAATTGCGTGTGACCGCGGGCGGTGACGAGCTGCTTTCTTTGGTTACTTTCTTTGCAGCAGCAAAGAAAGTGACTGCCGCCCCGCACAGGGGCAGTGCTAATAGACCGCCACGAAAACGGGATCCGGCGAAACCCTAGCCAAGCGAATATGGAATCCAGCGAAAACAGCAAAGCAAGCTAACCCGGAGCGCAAAAACCTCACCGCAAAACCACAGTCCGCTCGCCATTAATAAAAACCCGCCGCTCAATAAACGCTTTAACCGCGCGTGCAAGCGCAAGGCACTCCACATCCCGCCCCGTAGCCAACAACCGCTCCGGCCCATAAGAATGATCGACGCGCTCAACTTCCTGCTCGATGATCGGTCCTTCATCGAGATCGTCGGTGACGAAATGCGCGGTCGCGCCAATCAGCTTGACCCCACGCGCATGCGCCTGGTGATAAGGCTTCGCCCCCTTGAACCCAGGCAAGAACGAGTGATGGATATTGATCGCACGCCCCGCCAGCTTGCGGCTCGTCTCGCCTGAAAGAATCTGCATATACCGCGCAAGCACCATCAACTCCGCGCCTGACGTATCGAACAGATCGAGCAAGCGCGCTTCCTGCTGCGGCTTGGTATCGGCGGTAATCGGCAGATGATGGAACGGCAAGCCATGCTGCCCCGCCAGATGCGCCAGATCCGTATGATTCGACCCGATGCCGACGATATCCATCTTCAACTCGCCCATGCGCCAGCGGAACAGCAAATCCGCAAGACAGTGCTCGAGCTTCGACACCATCAGCAGCACCTTCGGCCGCACGGCGAGATCGTGCATCGCCCACGACATCGCGAAGCGCTCGGCGATAGGCTCGAATTCGCGCTTCAGCATCGCGAGATCGAGCGCCTCCTCGGGCCGCGCGCCATGAAACACGCAACGCACGAAAAAGCGCTCGGAGAGATCGTCGTCGAAGACGGTGAGTTCGTCGATATAGCCGTGATGCCGCTCCAGAAAGCCGACGATCGCGGCGACCTGCCCCGCCGCGCTCGGGCACGAAACGGTAAGCACGAGTTGATCAAAGCGGGAATCGGCTGCCATGCGTGCTCCACATTCGAATGGTTGCAGCGCCGCGAAATGCGGCGAGCGTACGCGCTAGTAGAGCAAACGCGCGCGCCTTCCGGATAGAAGCGAACCGCCGCGCAAATAGTACGAAAGCGTCAGCCGACGACGTCGCATTCGTCCAGCAGCCACTCGCTGAACGCCCGCACCGCCGCCGACGGCTCGCGCGGCGTCACGAGCACGTAGCCCCGATCGGTGACGAGCGGCGCATCGCAGAGCGCGACGAGCTGGCCCGTCGCGATCAGTTCGTCGATGAGCGGCGCCCAGCCGAGCGCGACGCCCTGGCCCATCACCGCGGCGTGCGCGACGAGCGCGTAGCTGTTGAACGTGAAGCCGCCCTGCGTCGGCGGCGCGGCAAGGCCGTGCGCTTCGAACCACGCGCTCCATGAAAGCCAGCGCTCGGGCAGCGTCGGTTCGAGATGCAAGAGCGGCAGCCCGGATAGATCGGCGGGCGATACCGGCGCGCTTCTTCCCGCGATCAGCGCCGGGCTGCACACCGGCATCACGCGTTCGGCGAAGAGCTTCACGGCGCTCTGACCGCTCCATTCGGCATGCGTGTCGCCGAAGACGATGACCACATCGGCATGATCGCCCGATGCGCTCGGCAAGCTCTGCGACGTGATGATCTTCACGTCGACATCGGGCATCAGCGCCTTGAATTGCGGCAGGCGCGGCATCAGCCAGTATGTGGCGAAGCCGAAATCCGTCGACAGCGTGAGCGTGCGTTGCGCGTGACGCGAGCGAATGTCCGACGTCGCCGCGCGAATCACGTCGAGTCCCCGACGCACCGCATCGAAAAGACGCGCGCCGTCGTCCGTGAGCGTGACCCCGCGATGCCCGCGCTCGAACAGCGCCGCCCCGAGCGATTCCTCCAGCTGCACGACGCGCTGGCTCACCGCGGGCTGCGTCGAGCCGAGTTCGCGCGCGGCAGCCGTGAAGCTCGCGTGCCGCGCGGCGGATTCGAACATCAGTAACGCCTGCATCGGTGGCAGGCGGTCCGGCCGCGGCATAACTCCCCCTTATGAACGCATAACGTTTTGCTGTCTTCACAGCCGCGATTTGAACGGCAATAGTGACACCCAACGCTCAATCAACGATTCTATTCGAGGCACGCAGTCATGCTTGAGACGAAACAAAATATCCTTGTACTGATGGCCGATCAGCTCACGCCCTTCGCACTCGCCGCATACGGCAATCGCGTGACGAAGACGCCGCGCATCGATGCGCTCGCGCGCGAAGGCGTCGTGTTCGAATCCGCGTATTGCGCGAGTCCGCTGTGCGCGCCTTCGCGTTTTTCGCTTCTCGCGGGCAAGCTGCCTTCGAACATCGGCGCATACGACAATGCCGCCGAATTGCCGTCCGAAACGCTGACCTTCGCGCACTATCTGCGCGCCGAAGGCTATCGCACGATTCTCTCCGGCAAGATGCATTTCTGCGGCGCGGATCAGTTGCACGGCTTCGAGGAACGTCTCACGACCGATATCTATCCCGCCGATTTCGGCTGGACGCCCGACTGGCAGAACGCCGATGCGCGCCCGACGTGGTATCACAACATGAGCTCCGTGATAGACGCGGGCCCATGCGTGCGTACCAATCAACTCGACTTCGACGACGAAGTGACCTTCACCACGCGTCAAAAGCTCTTCGACATCGCGCGCGAGCGCAACGCGGGCAAGGACGCGCGTCCGTTCATGATGGTCGCATCGCTCACGCATCCGCACGATCCGTATGCGATTCCGCGCAAGTACTGGGACGCGTATCGCGATGAAGACATCGACATGCCTTCGTATCGCGATTCGCTCGATGCCTGCGATCCGCATTCGAAGCGCCTGCGCCATGTGTACGAAGCGGATCGCACGCCGCCGACGGACCGGCAAATCCGCAATGCGCGGCGCGCGTACTACGGCGCGGTGTCGTATGTCGACGACCAGTTCGCATCGATCCTCGAAGCGCTCGACGAGGCCGGTCTCGCCGACGATACGATCATCGTCGTCACGTCGGATCACGGGGAGATGCTCGGCGAGCGCGGCCTCTGGTACAAGATGACGTTCTTCGAAGGCGGCTGCCGCGTGCCGCTCATCGTGCACGCGCCGAAGCGGTTTGGCGCGCATCGCGTGAAGGATTCGGTCTCGCATCTCGATGTGCTGCCGACGCTCGTCGAATTCGCGCGCGGACAAGCGCCGCAAGCGTGGCCCGACAGCATCGACGGTCAAAGCCTCGTGCCGCACTTGCGCGAGACCGGCGGGCACGACGAAGCCATCGGCGAATATCTCGCGGAAGGCGCGATTGCGCCCATCGTGATGATCCGGCGCGGGCGCTTCAAGTTCATTCATTCGAGCGTGGATCCGGATCAGCTTTACGATGTAGAAGCCGATCCGTTCGAGCGCGAGAATCTCGCAAGCGATGAGCGTCACGCCGCGCGCGTGGCCGAATTCCGCGCGGAGATCGCGCGCCGCTGGAATCTCGATGCGCTGCATCGGGACGTGCTGAAGAGTCAGCGCCGCCGCCATTTCCATTTCGCGGCGACGACGCAGGGCACGATTCAGTCATGGGACTGGCAGCCTCACGTCGATGCGAGCCAGCGCTACATGCGCAATCACATCGATCTGGACGATCTCGAAGCGATGGCGCGTTTTCCCGCCGTCGAGCACTGACGCATCGATCGCATCCCCACAACACACGACAGGAATGCACCATGAAAAAGGGCTTCATCCACGCGCTCTTCGCCGCCGCGCTGGCTTGCGTGGCTTCGCATGCGTTTGCCGCCGAGCCGCAGTCCTGCACGCAGGTCCGCATGGCGGGGCCGGGCTGGACCGATATCGACGCGACCAATGCGATGAGCGGCATCGTGCTCAAGGCGCTCGGCTATCGGCAGAACGTCGCGAACCTGTCGGTGCCGATCACGTATCAGGGCATGAAGAAAGGGCAGATCGACGTGTTTCTCGGCAACTGGATGCCCGCGCAGGCGCCGCTCGTGAAGCCGTTCTTCGAAGAGAAATCGATCGACGTCGTGCGTCCGAATCTCTCCAATGCGAAGTTCACGCTCGCGGTGCCGGACTATGTGGCGGCGGCGGGCGTGCATTCGTTCGCGGACCTCGCGAAGAACGCCGACAAGTTCGATAACCGCATCTACGGCATCGAACCGGGCGCGCCGGCGAATCAGAACATCAAGCGCATGGTCGATGACAAGGCCTTCGGTCTCGGCGACTGGAAGCTGGTCGAATCGAGCGAAACCGCGATGCTCACGCAAGTGGAGCGGGCGGTGCGCGACAAGAAGTGGATCGTGTTTCTCGCGTGGGAGCCGCATCTGATGAACACGAAGTTCAAGCTCGCCTATCTCGATGGCGGCGACAAATACTTCGGCCCCAACTATGGCGGCGCGACGGTGAACACCGTGGCGCGCAGCGGCTACGAGCAGCAATGCCCCAACGTGAGCAGGCTGTTCAAACAGATGGCGTTCAACGTCGATCTGGAGAACGGCGTCATCACGGATGTGCTGGAGAAGAAAACGAATGTCGATGCAGCGGCCACGGATGCGCTGAAGCGTCATCCGGAGCTGCTGAAATCGTGGCTGGACGGCGTGACCACGGCGAGCGGCGGAAACGGCCTGGAAGCCGTTCAGACCGCGCTCGGCGTGAAGTGAGGGATCAGCCGAGCTGAATGCTCGCGCGTTCCTGTGCGGCCATCACGACGGCGCGCATCGGCGTCTGGATCGCCATGAAGTGGAGCATCAGGCTGTCCGCCTGGTGCAAGTACCACGGCGTATTGATGCTCAGGCAGTCGAGGCCGTGTTCGAGCTTCCAGCCGAGACGGTCCGTCAGCAGATTCGCGATGATGGTCTGATCGCCGCCGTTCGCATAGGTGCTCGATTTGTCGGGCGCGGCGCTGACATGCTCGTGGATTTCGTCGACGAACGCGAGGACCGCGGGCTTGCGGCGAAAGCCGAGCACGCCGGCATTGATGATCCACGGCCCGATATCGTGCGCCGCGAGAATGTCGCGCCCGTCCAGCAGCGGATCGATCGGCTTGCGCTGATCGAAGAAGAGGATGTCGGCATCGACCCAGATCGCCCAGTCGTGATGCGGCAGATGCTTGCGCAGGAACCACGGCTTGAGCCAGGTGCCGGTCGCGCCGGGCACGCCTTCGGCGGGCGTCTGCCGATAGACGTAAAGCGTATAGCCGTGGCGCTCGCAATAGCGCCGCATGTTCTGCTCGGCGATCGCGCCGTACGCACGCACGTTGGGCGTGTAGTACGTGATGAAGGCGATGGACTTGCCGGGGTTATAGACGCTGAACTCTTCATGCGGCGTTTCGCTTTGCGCCGGAAGCTGGAACAGCGGCACGCCCTTCTGCTGACAGTCGTTGATGTGTTCGGCGAGCGCGTTGCGAAAGCTCGCCGGGATGAAACCGTAGATCGCTTCCTCGCCGAGCACGATGGTCCAGAGGTTGGGGTACTGCGTCCAGATGGGATCGTAGCGCGGACCGCAGTGCATCGTAGCCATGATGCCGCCGCGTTCACCGTGCGGCTCGATGTAGTCGAGCCCTGCAAGCATCGCGATTTCGCTTTGCGGCGCTTTGCCGATCTTGCATTCCCCGATGCACCACACGATGAGGTTGCGCACCTCGACCGTATTACGCCAGATCTGCACGGCCGTCTGACGTCCGTCGTCGTTGCCGGAAACCGCCATGAGCGCGTGCTGCCTGCCTTCTGCGATGGGCTCGACCGGGAGCATGTTGAGCACGATGCAGTCTTCGCTCATGCAGACGAGCAGCGCCATCTCGGGCATCCGGCGCAAGTGATGCAGGATCGCTTCGTACTTGAGCAACAAACGCTGGGACGGGCACGGCATGCCCGCCATCGAAATGCTCGCGTGCTCGTAGCCCATGCGGGCGGCGTAGTGCTTGTGATTGGTCAGGACTTCGGGTGCGTCGGTCTGATGGATGCTCAGGCAGCGGGTAGTCATGTCGTTCGAATCCGAAACAAGGCTTGAGTAATGCGGGTTTTTTACAGATTCCGAAGTATGCGAGCCGAGCCCTGCCGCGGATATCGGGCATGTCCGAAAACGAATTCGTTCTATTGACGCGAAACACGATGTTGCAGTAGTCGCAACTAGACAGATTTGCGTCGCACCGGGTCGAGCCGGCGCATATATGGACCTTTATTTTTACGACGTCGACGCGATGCTTCATCGCCTATTCCAACGCAATACACATCGAGACGAGCAAAGGACCAGCACATGAGAAAAAGACATGCCGCAAGGATCGCAGGCCTCGCGTTCGCAGCGGGCGCGGCGAACATGCCGATGACGGCGCACGCGCAAAGCAGCGTGACGCTCTACGGTATTCTCGATGCGGGCGTCACCTGGGTCAGCAACACGGGCGGCTCGCATGTCGTGAAGTTCGACGACGGCATCTCCTATGGCAACCGCATCGGATTTCGCGGCACCGAAGATCTCGGCGGCGGATTGCAGGCGGTCTTCGTGCTCGAATCGGGCTTTCATCTCGGCAATGGCCAGCTCGGCTTCGGCGGCGCGCAATTCGGACGGCAAGCCTACGTAGGCCTCAAGAACCAGTGGGGCACCGTCTCACTCGGCAATCAGCTCGATATGACCGAAGAGTTCGTCTACCTCTACAACATCTCGGCGTGGGCGAGCGGCTACGCCATTCACCAGGGCGACTTCGACCGCATGAACGGCGACCGTCTGCCGAACTCGATCAAGTTCCTGTCGAACGACATCGGCGGCTTCACCTTCGGCGGCATGTATTCGTTCGGCAATCAGGCGGGCGACTTCCATCGCAACAGCGCGTGGAGCGTCGGCGCGCACTATGCGGCGAACACCTTCAACGTCGGCGCGGCCTATACGCAACTCAACAATCCGAACGGCATCTACGCGTTCGATCCGTACGCGATGATCGGCGCGCGCACCTTCCTCGGCCAGCCGACGGTATCGGTCGATCCGGCGACGGGGGCCGTCACCGATCTCTATAGCTCGACCTCGTTTCCCGTCGACAAGCAAGGCGCGTTCGCCGTGGGCGCGGCATGGACCATCGGCAACCTGATGTTATCGGGCAACTTCACCTACACGACGATCAAGGGCCTCGGCCAGACCTCGCACATGCAGGTGTACGAAGGCGGCGCGTCATACAGCTTCAGGCCGGACCTGAATCTCTACGGCGGCTATCAGCACACGCGCTTCGAAGGCAATCACTGGAATCAGGGCTCGCTCGGGCTGCACTATCTGCTTTCGAAACGTACCGACGTGTATATCTCGGGCGACTATCTGCGCGCGTCCGGTCCCATCGATGCAGTCATCGGCTACAGCTTCACGCCGTCGTCGTCGAATACGCAGGCCGACGTGCGCGTAGGCATGCGTCACTCGTTCTAAGCCGCCGCGAGCCGCGCGGACGGGACGGCGCGCAATGCGCTTCGATCCTGCCGCGGGCTCGTCTGAAAGCGCGCGCGATACGTGCGCGAAAAATGCGACGGCGATTCGAAGCCGCACGCGACGCACACCGCGAGAATCGACATGTCGGTCTGGTGAAGCAGCTCGCGCGCACGCACGAGACGCAGGCCGAGATAGAAGTGCGTCGGCGTGTCCTTCAGCGATGCGCAGAAGAGCCGCTCCAGCTGACGCCGCGTCACGCCGATGGATTCGGCGAGCGCATCGGGCGACAGCGGCTCTTCCATATGCTGCTCCATCAGCTCGATCACCTGAATCAGCTTGCGATTGTGGATGCCGTAACGCGCGGCGATCTGCATCCGCTGATGATCCGAGCGCTGCCGGATGCGCCCGAGCACGAACTGCTCCGACACTTGCGCCGCCAACTCCGCGCCGTGTTCGCGCGCGATCACGTCGAGCATCAGATCGATCGATGCCGTGCCGCCCGCGCATGTGATGCGCCGCGTGTCGATCTCGAACAGCTCCTGACTCGTCGCGATCGCCGGATAACGCTCGGCGAATGCAGCGGCCGCTTCCCAGTGCAGCGTCGCGCGCGTGCCCGCGAGCAGCCCGGCTTCCGCGAGGATGAAGCTGCCGGTGTCGATGCCGCCGAGCGTCGCGCCCGCGCGATCGAGGCGCCGCAGCCAGTCGCCGATCGCGCGCGTGTAGCGCGAGAGCGGCTCGAATCCCGACACGACGAACACGGTGCGCGCCTCGTTCACCTGATCGAACGCGCTTTCGGCGTTGAGCGTGATGCCGTTGCTCGCGGCGACCGGACCGCCGTCCAAGCTGAGAATGTGCCAGCGATACAGATCGCCCGCGAAGCGATTGGCGACGCGCAGCGGCTCGATCGCGGACATGAATCCGATCGACGAGAACTCGGGCAGCAGCAGGAAATGGAAATCGTGGGGCGCGGACATCGGATCGATTGGCAAGGCTCGTCGATGAGAGAAGCCGTCCACCCTAGCGCGCGCAAAAAACGCGCGCAATCCGGCGTGCCCCGAAGGGCGGCCGGATTGCACTGCTCGAAGATGCGGTTCAGGCGCTCGCGAGCGCGTTCGTGAGCGTCGCGGCGACCGTGCTCAGGTGCGGCTCCACCACGAGATCGGTGTGCCTGCCGAGGACCGGCATCACGCGCACGCCGTGCTTCGCGACGCGTTGCCAGACCGGCAGCGGATCGCTGCGCGAGTCGTCGAGCATCGTCGCGCGCACGTAGACGATCGGGCCGCCGTCATAACGTCGCGGCTTGTAGGTCGCCATCGCGGCGCTCATCGATTCGCGCACGCGCCGCAGCACAGGCGGAAGATCGGCGACGTCGTCGGATTGCCGGTGCGTCGTCGGCCTGCCCATGCGCCCGCGCACGCGGTTGGTCATCGCCGCCGCCTTGCCGCGCACGAAGCCGAGGCGCGCGCCGGCGTTGAGCGAGCGCAACTCGCGCAGACGTTCGACGAGCACGCCCGCCTGATACCGCGTCCACAGCGTGAAGGGCAGACAATGTGTGTGAATGTACGTGTCGAGCAGGCAGAGCATCTCGATCTTCTCGCCCGCCGCGACGAGCTGTTGCGCGATCTCGAACGCGACCAGCCCGCCGAACGAATAGCCGACGAGCGCATAAGGACCGCTCGGCTGCACTTCGCGGATGCGCAGCACGTAGCCGCGCGCCATCTCTTCGACGCTGTGCTGCGGCGCTTCATCGCCGTCGAGGCCGAGCGCCTGCAGGCCGTACACGGGCCGCTCGTTCTGCACCATGCCCGCGAGCGTCAGGCACTCCATCACCGAGCCGGTGATGCTGTGCACCATGAAGATCGGCCGGCCGACGCCCGCGCGCATTTGCACGAGCGTCGAGTCCGCGGTGCGCGCGCCGGGTTCGGATGCGAGGACGGCGGCGAGGCGCGCGACGGTCGGCGCGACGATCATCGTCGATAGCGGCAATGCACGGCCGGTCGCGCGCAGCACGTCGGCGAGCATCCGCGCGGCGAGCAGCGAGTGGCCGCCGAGCTCGAAGAAGTTGTCGTCGCGGCCGATCGGCGAGAAGCTGAAATGCTGTTCCCAGAGCGCGCACAGATACGCCTCGATGGATCCGATCGAATCGCCCGGCGCGGGCAGATCGCGCTTCACGCGCGTAAGCGACGGATGCTCGCGAATCTGATCGAGACACTCGGGATTGGCGAGCGACGACACGTTGCGCGCGGGCAGGCCGTTGACGGCATCGCGCGCGGCCGCTTCCGACGGCTTGTTGTTGTGCGTGACGGGCAAGCCGTCGACCTGCACGATCACATCGGGCACGAGCGCGGCGGAGCCTTGTCGCGTGAGATCGCGGCGCACGCGCGCGGCGAGCGCCGCATTCAGTTGCGCACCGGGCCGCAGCACGAGCAAGAGCACGATGCGCTGGCCCGCATCGCCCGCGTTCGCGCCGGTCTGGGCGACGACCATCGCATGACGGATCTCGTGAATCTCGCTCAGGATGCGATAGATTTCGCCCGGACTCACGTTGATGCCGCGCACGTTGAGCACGCCGTCGCTGCGGCCGTGCAGACGCGCCGAGCCTTGCGGCGAGAACTCGATGACGTCGCCGTGCGTCCACACGCCTTCGTTCGCCGCGAAATACGCCTTGTGAAAGCGCGAGCCGTCGTCGTCGCCGAAGAAGCCGAGCGGTCGCGACGGAAACGGATTCGTGCAGACGAGCTCGCCCGGCATGATCGTGCTCGCGCCCTGATCGAACGCCTGCACGTCGAGGCCGAGGCTCCGGCATTGTGCTTCGCCCGCATAGACGGGCAGATTCGGGTTGCCGAGCACGAAGCAGCCGATGATGTCCGTGCCGCCTGAAATCGATTGCAACTGCAATTGCTTGACGTGCTGGTACACCCATTCGAACTGCGAGTCGTAGAGCACGGCGCCGGTGGACATCATCGCGCGTAGTGCCGAGAGATCGAACTGTCCGGCCGGCTCGATGCCCGCATCCTCGCTCATCTTCAGATAGGCGGGACTCGTCCCGAAGACCGTCACGCGCTCGTTCGCGACGAGACGCCAGAGCGTGTCGACGGCGGCGACGGGACCATCGTAAGTGACGATCTCCACGCCCGACGCGAGCACCGACATCTGCCAGTTCCACATCATCCACGAGCAGCTCGTGTGGAAAAAGAGCTTGTCGCCGGGACCGAAATCGCTGTGCAGGCGATGCTCCTTCACGTGTTCGAGCAGCGTGCCGCCCGCGCCGTGCACGATGCATTTCGGCTTGCCGGTCGTGCCCGACGAAAACATGATGAAGAGCGGATGGTTGAACGGGAAGCGCTTCCAGTCGAAACGCATCGCGTCGCCGCGCGCGATCAGCGAGCGCAACTCGTGCTGACGCTGCGTCACCGTGCTGGGCAGTTCGGTATCTTCGAGACAGACGATGTCCGTGAGCGTCGGCAGTTGCGCGGCCACCGCCGCGACGTGGCCCGAAAGCGAGCCGCCGGTGTCGAACGGACGCTGCATCGTGTGCGCGAACATGAACTTCGGATCGAGCGGGGCGAAGCGGTCGAGGATCGCCTGCACGCCGTTTTCCGGCGCGGCTGTCGAAAGCGTTGCGCCGAGCGCGGTCACGGCGAGCGCGGCGGTGATCGCGTCGCAGTCGTTGCGCATGATCGCCACCACGCGATCGCCTTCCTTCAGGCCGAGCTCGGAGAGCGTCTGCGCGAGGCGCACGACGCGCTCGCGCAACTCGCCGCGCGTATAGCTTATGCGGCGTCCGTCGGCGAAGCAGGAGGTGATCGCGGGAGCGTCGTCGGGCGCGATGCGTTTGCCGAGCAGATTTTCTGCGTAATTCAGTTCGATGTTGGGAAAGAACCGTGCCGTTTCGCATTGGTTGCCGATGCAGACCGGTTCATCGGATCCCGACCATTCGAGCCCGCGCGCCGATTCGAGAAAGCATTTCCAGAATTGGCGATATTCGCGCACTGAGTAAGCATGCAATTCCGAATAATCGGCGAAGCGCTCGCCGGTTGCCTTTTCGAGGGCCTGCGTGAAGGCCGTCATGCGCGATGCGGATATCTGTTCGGCGGAAGGCAGGTAAAGCGGTTCGCGCGCGTAGAGCCGCGCGCTCTCTCGGATGGCGTCTTGACGGTCCATTATCCAGGCACCTTGGTTTTGGGCGACGTGTGTCGAACGGCTATGTAATCGGCGAGCTTCGCGGCTAACTCCATCGCATTTCCTGAAGCCGCGTCACTGCCGAGACAAGCTATCTCTTTCCCGCACATTACCCGGCCGGAAGTCGGCGCTATGTGCGACCAACCACAGAGACCGTGGCGTTTCGGCAAAGATTGATCTTGCGCAACGGCGACGGCCATGCTTCGGATACCGAACAGCGGAAAAACTACTGAATTCGCGACGTTTTTTCATTCCAATGCGTGTTTACGCCATGGTGCGAAGTTTTCGAATATGAGCAGGAAGTCATGATTTCAATTTGCTTTCAATCTTGCCGAGACGCGGATGCGAAGGCGCGTGCGCGAAGCGGCAAGCGACGCAGGTCGCAAGCAGTCAACTCGCGGTCGCACGCGGGCGTTCGGGCGCTTTTATGCGGCGGTACTTTGTATGCACGCCGGCATTCGAACTGGCGCATCGGTTCAACCCTCAACGGAAGCCTCGCAATGAGACAACGCCTGATTCCCACACTGTTTTTCGCCGGCGCGTGCGCGGCGTTCGCCGTCGCTCAGAGTGCGCGCGCGGAGGACGCGAGTTGCCGCACGGTGCGCTTCGTCGATATCGGCTGGACCGATATCACGTCGACGACGGCGCTTGCGTCGGTCGTATTCGAGGGGCTCGGTTATGCGCCGCGGACGACGGTCGCCTCGGTGCCGATTTCGCTCGCGGGGCTGAAGAGCAAGCAGATCGACGTGTCGCTTGGCTACTGGTGGCCGGTGCAGGAGAAGGCGGTCGAGCCGTTTCTGGAGGCGAAGAGCATCGAGAAGCTGGAGCCGCCGAATCTGTCGGGCGCGAAGGCGACGCTCGCCGTGCCGAGCTATGCGTATGACGCGGGCATCAAGACGTTCGCGGATATCGCGAAGCATCGCGACGAACTGGGCGGCACGATATACGGCATCGAGCCTGGCAGCAGTGCGAACGCGAAGATTCAGAAGATGATCGACACGAATCAGTTCGGGTTGGGCGGGTTCAAGCTCGTGCAGTCGAGCGAGGCGGGGATGCTGGTGACGGTCGAGCGGGCGATCCGCGAGAAGAAGCCGGTGGTGTTTCTTGGCTGGGAGCCGCATCCGATGAACATCCAGATGAAGATCAATTACCTCTCCGGCGGGGATGACGTGTTCGGGCCGAACTACGGAGAAGCGCGCGTTTATACGCTGACGAATACGGATTTTCTGACGCGTTGTCCCAATGCGGGGAAGTTCGTTTCCAATTTGCGCTTTACGACGGATCTCGAGAATCGGCTCATGCAGCCGGTGATGAACAAGGAGCGGCCTCAGGAGGCGGCCAAGGCCTATCTCAAGCAGAACCCCCAGGTGCTGGATGCCTGGCTCGCAGGCGTGAAGACTCTTGATGGTAAGGATGGGCTGCCGGCGGTTCGGCAATACCTTGGGCTTTGAGGTTTTTTTTGTTGTTGTTGTTGCCGGGTCTCGTTGTTGTTGCCGGATCCCGTTATCGCGTCGGTCTATTAGCGTTGCCCCTGTGCGGGGCGGCAGTCACTTTCTTTGCTGCTGCAAAGAAAGTAACCAAAGAAAGCAGCTTTTCAGGCCCGCGGTCACACGCAATTTGGGTAGTTCTCTCGTCCCAGGCGGCACTCGCCTAAAGAGTGCCCTCAAACACCTAATCGGGCGTGGCTCGCGCACGGTCCGCCGCCCGAAAACGCTGAGGACACTGGTTCAGCACGAAAGAGCTTCGGCACAGCGCTACGCGCTGCCGCCGGGTATGCAAGGGAAACCAACGTGCGGCAAGTGCAGCGAGATTGAGACGTTAGTAGCGAAGCACGCGCGGACCCGCTTGACCGGTCGGCCGCGAAGCGGGCCGGAGCTATTTGGTGCTGAACCAGTTTGGTGTGTGGTGCGATGTGACAGACCGTGCGCGAGCCAAGCCCGGTGATTGTGATGAGGGCACTCTTTAGGCAGCCCACGATGGACGAGAGGACTAC
>NZ_JALQEB010000023.1:0-66914 GCF_023630905.1 Caballeronia sp. ATUFL_F1_KS4A
AATACGGGATCCGGCGAAGCGGCAGCAGCAAAGAAAGTGAGTGCCGCCCCGCACAGGGGCAGTGCTAATAGACCGACACGAATACGGGATCCGGCGAAGCGGCAGCAGCAAAGAAAGTGAGTGCCGCCCCGCACAGGGGCAGTGCTAATAGACCGACGCGAAATCAGGACTTAACGAAAGCCGAAGAAAAAATACAGGAACCCTAAAGGACATCGAAAATGAACTACGAAGTGATAGTGACCTGCGCAGTAACCGGCGCTGGCGACACGACCGGCAAGCACCCCTCCATCCCAGTCACGCCGAAGCAAATAGCCGAAGCAGCGATAGAAGCGGCCCGCGCGGGCGCCACCGTCGCCCACTGCCACGTTCGCGACCCGAAGACAGGAAGAGGCAGCCGCGACCCCGCGCTATACCGCGAAGTGGTAGACCGCATCCGCTCATCGGACACGGACGTGATCATCAACCTCACCGCAGGCATGGGCGGCGACCTCGAGATCGGCGCCGGCGAAGACCCGATGCGCTTCGGCAAAGGCACCGACCTCGTCGGCGGCCTCACGCGCCTCGCGCACGTCGAAGAACTGCTGCCCGAAATCTGCACGCTCGACTGCGGCACGCTCAATTTCGGCGACGGCGACTACATCTACGTATCGACGCCCGCGCAACTGCGCGCCGGCGCCAAACGCATCCAGGAACTCGGCGTGAAGCCCGAACTGGAAATTTTCGACACGGGCCATCTGTGGTTCGCCAATCAACTTCTGAAAGAAGGCCTGCTCGACAACCCGCCGCTCTTTCAACTGTGCATGGGTATTCCGTGGGGCGCACCGCCCGACACCGGCACGATGAAAGCCATGGTCGATAACCTCCCGCCCGGCGCGCATTGGGCCGGCTTCGGCATCGGCCGCATGCAGATGCCGATGGTCGCGCAAGCGATGCTCCTCGGCGGACACGTGCGCGTCGGTCTCGAAGACAACCTGTGGCTCGATCGCGGCGTGCACGCGACCAACGGCGCGCTCGTCCAGCGCGCGGTGGAAATCATCGAGCGGCTCGGCGCACGCGCGCTCACGCCCGCGGAAGGCCGCAAGAAGCTCGGCCTCCCGGCGCGCGGCGAACGCCTGCTGGAAAAACGCATCGCGGAACAATTCGCCTGAACCGACAAGGACACGAAGACATGCAAGTCAAGCAATTCGCCGCGCTCGGCGCGGGTGTGATCGGCAGCGGCTGGGTGGCGCGCGCCCTCGGAGCAGGACTCGACGTCACCGCGTGGGATCCCGCGCCCGGCGCCGAAGCGCAACTGCGCGCGAACGTCGCGAACGCGTGGCCGGCGCTCGAGCGCGTCGGACTGGCGCCGGGCGCGTCGCAACAACGATTGCGCTTCGTCGATACCGTCGAGGAATGCGTCGCCCATGCCGACTTCATCCAGGAAAGCGCGCCCGAACGCGAGGAACTCAAGCTCGCGCTGCACGAACGCGCGAGCCGCGCGGCGAAGCCCGATGCGATCATCGCGTCGTCGACGTCCGGCCTTCTGCCGACCGACTTCTACGCGCGCGCCGTGAATCCGCAGCGCTGCGTCGTCGGGCATCCGTTCAATCCGGTGTATCTGCTGCCGCTCGTCGAAGTGCTCGGCGGCGAAGCGACATCCGGCGAAGCGATCGATGCCGCGATGCGCTTCTACGCGTCCATCGGCATGCGGCCCTTGCGCGTGAGGAAGGAAGTGCCCGGCTTCATCGCGGACCGGCTGCTCGAAGCGCTCTGGCGCGAGGCGCTGCATCTCGTCAACGACGGCGTCGCGACAACCGGCGAAATCGACGACGCCATCCGCTACGGCGCGGGCATCCGCTGGTCGTTCATGGGCACGTTCCTGACCTACACGCTGGCGGGCGGCGAAGCGGGCATGCGACACTTCATGCAGCAGTTCGGCCCCGCGCTCGAATTGCCGTGGACGAAACTCGTCGCGCCGACACTGACCGACGAACTCATCGACCGCGTCGTCGACGGTACGTCGAATCAGACGAACGGACGCGGCATCAAGGAACTGGAGCGTTATCGCGACGACTGCATCGCGAGCGTGATCGAGGCGATCGCGCAGGCGAAAGCGCGTCACGGGATCGAAGACTAACGGAACCGCAAGGCACCACGATGACCTATCGCGACACCGTCAAACCCGAATGGGTCGACTACAACGGCCATCTGCGCGACGCGTTCTACATGCTGATCTACAGCCTCGCGACCGATGCCTTCATGGACCGCATCGGTCTCGACGACTCGGGCCGCCGCGCACGCCAGCGCACGCTCTACACGCTCGAAGCGCATGTCACGTATCTGCGCGAGATCAAGGAGGGCGCGCCGGTGCGCGTCGAGTGGCGCGTGATCGCGCATGACAAAAAGCGCGTGCATCTCTATATGGAGATGTTCGAAGGCGACACGACGGAGGCCGTTTGCGCGTGCGAGCAGATGCTGATGCACATCGATTCGAGCGGCGCGCCGAAATCCGCATCGTTCGATGATGACATCGCCGCGCGCATCGCCGCCGAACCTGCGGTCGCGCCGAAGGACGCGCGTTACGCGGGCCGCGTGATCGGCTTGCCGGCGCGCGCTTCGTCAGCGGCCGCGCCGGCCTGAGCGCGCCACGTCCGCAGCAAGAGCGCGTTCGTGACGACGCTCACGCTCGAAAACGCCATCGCCGCGCCCGCGAACATCGGATCGAGCAGGCCGAACGCCGCGAGCGGAATGCCGATCAGGTTGTAGACGAACGCCCAGAACAGATTCTGCTGAATCTTGCGATACGTGCGCCGCGAAATATCGATCGCGTCCGCGACGAGCGCCGGATCGCCGCGCATCAGCGTGATGGCGGCCGCCTCGATCGCGACGTCGGTGCCGCTCGCCATCGCGATGCCGATATCGGCGGCGGCGAGCGCGGGCGCATCGTTGATGCCGTCGCCGGCCATCGCCACGATGCCTTCGTTCGACGCCTTGAGTTGCGCGACGACGCGCGCCTTGTCGTCGGGCAAGGTCTGCGCGAACACGCGTTCCGGCGCGATACCCAACGCGCGCGCGACGGCTTGCGCGCTGCCTTCGTTGTCGCCGGTGACGAGCGCGCTCTTCACGCCCATGCGCGCAAGACGTTCGATTGCATCGCGCGCGGTCAGCTTGACGGTATCGCCGAACGCGAGCAGCGCGAGGACTTCTCCGTCGAGATCGATCAGCCACGAGATCGTGTTCCCTTGCGCTTCGAGTTCGCGAGCGCGCGCGGCGAGCGTCGGCGGCACGTCAAAACCCAGTTCCGCGACCCAGCGCGCACTGCCGATCGCGATCCGCCGCGCGCCGACGTTCGCCTCCACGCCCCGTCCGGCGACCGCGCGCGCCGCGCTCGCCTCGAAGCGCGGTGCGTGGCTCGCGGCGGCGGCGACGGCCTTCGCCAGCGGATGCTCGCTCATGCGCTGCACGGCGGCGGCGAGTCCGAGCGCTGCGCTCCGATCCTGCCCCGGCGCGGCATCGAACGCGACGAGGCCCGGCTTGCCGACCGTCAGCGTGCCGGTCTTGTCGAATGCGACGATCTTGATCGCGTGCGCCTGTTCGAGCGCCTGCGCGTCCTTGATGAGAATGCCCTGACGCGCCGCGACGCCGGTCCCTGCCATGATCGCGGTCGGCGTCGCGAGGCCGAGCGCGCACGGGCACGCGATCACGAGCACCGCGACCGCGTTCAGCAGCGCCGTTTCTGCATCGGCGCCGTGCAGCAGCCAGCCGATGAGCGTGACGAGCGCGATCGCGAGAATTGCCGGCACGAACACCGCCGATACGCGATCGACGAGCCGCTGGATCGGCGCCTTCTCCGCCTGCGCCGATTCGACCAGCCGGATGATGCGCGCGAGCGTCGTTTCCGCGCCGATCGCCGTGGTTTCGATCGCGATCGCGCCTTCGCCGTTGATCGAGCCGCCGGTCGTGCGCGCGCCGGGTTCCTTCGCGACCGGCAGGCTTTCGCCGGTAATCAGCGATTCGTCGATGTGCGTGCGGCCCTCGCGCACGATGCCGTCCACCGGCACGCGCTCGCCCGGCCGCACGATGGCGATATCGCCGATACGCACGTGAGCGAGCGGCACTTCGCGTTCGCGCGCCGGATCGTCGCGGTCGCGCACGCGGGCCTTGTCGGGACGCAGCGCGTTGAGCGCGCGGATCGCGTCGGCGGTCTGGCGCTTGGCGCGCGCTTCCAGCCATTTGCCGAAGCGCACCAGCGTGATGACGACCGCCGACGCCTCGAAGAACAGATGCTCCGTCATGCCGCCGTGCGCGAACATCTGCCAGACGGACAAGCCCCACGCCGCCGACGTGCCGAGCGCGACGAGCAGATCCATGTTGCCCGCGAACGCCCGCACCGCGCGATAGCCGCCCGCATAGAAACGCGCGCCGAAGCCGAACTGCACGACGCTCGCGAGCGCGAGTTGCAGCCACGGGTCGAGCGTGAGGCCGAACATCGGCGCGAGCAGCGGCACGGTGAGCACGGCGGACGCGAGCACGGCCGCGAGCTCGCGATCGAATCCGGAGGAAACGGCGAGCTCCGGCGCGGCGTCGGGCAGGATCGGCGCGGCCTCGTAGCCGGCTTTGGCGACGGCGGCGACGAGCTGATCGTCGGTGACGGCGGCGCTCGCGTGCACGGTCGCCTTCTCGGTCGCGAGATTGACCGCGACGCTTTCGACGCCCGGAAGGCGTTTAAGCACTTTCTCGACGCGCGCGACGCACGACGCGCACGTCATCCCGCTGACGGACAATTCCGCGGTCCGCGGATGGTCGGATGCTGCTGTGGACATATCGAAACGCTCCGTTCTGGCCGGGATCGCGAAGATCCCACATAAGGAACAGTATCGACCTTCCAATGACTGGAAGGTCAAGGCCTGAATGAAGCGCGTCGTGCAATATCGAGTCCCGCCGCGCGGGAGCGCGAAATGCTACGAGAAGACCGTATTCGAAGGACGAAAAGCGCGCCATTCAGTGCTTTTGACCGGCATCTGGTGCATTCTTCGGCATGCCGCAGCGCTTTTGCTGACTTAATCTTGCCTATCGTCAGCGGATAAGTTAAAACCCGAATTTCGAGATAACGCTCGTGGCGCGCCGCGCGGGGAGTGGCAGCGGCGCCGATACGCTTCCGGGCGTGCCGCGCATCGCTCCTACGAAGATGCGTGCGAGAACCCAAATCGAAAGAAGAACTGGATTTCCATTCGAATGAAGAACAAGCGACGCTGGACGTTTCCGCTCAACACCGCGATCTGGATGAGCGTGAGTCTCGCCGGCATGGCGGTCCTTTCGGGCTGTGCGACCAAGCAGCCCGAAGCCAAGGCGACCAGCACGGGCTGGGTGAAGAATCAGGTCGCCGATGCCTATACCTTCGGCTTTCCGCTCGTCGCGTCGGATATCGCGCGCGAACGCGCCAGCGGCCGCGCCGGGCAGCCCGGCCAGACGCCGCTCAACACCTTCCGTCACGCGAGCGCGCTGCCGCCCGCCGGCGCGCCGGGCTGGGCGAGCGTCGACACGCTCGAATCGTCGGCATGGCTCGATGTGTCCGCCGATCCGGTGATCGTCACGCTGCCCGCCGCGCCGC
Source organism: Caballeronia sp. ATUFL_F1_KS4A (assembly GCF_023630905.1). Classification (NCBI taxonomy): domain Bacteria; kingdom Pseudomonadati; phylum Pseudomonadota; class Betaproteobacteria; order Burkholderiales; family Burkholderiaceae; genus Caballeronia; species Caballeronia sp. ATUFL_F1_KS4A. The sequence goes on from NZ_JALQEB010000023.1 coordinate 5,591, forward strand.
GCGGCCGCTATCTCGACGCCCGCGCGTTCGATGCGTGGACCAACGCGCTCTATTCCAGCGCCGACACGACGCCCTATCCGAAGATGCAGCTCATCGCGTTCGTGCCCGCTGGCTGGACCGGCACGCTGCCCGCGAACGCGACGCGCGTCGAAACGCGCACACGTTACGTGTGGCTTTCGGTGCGCGTGCGCGTGAACGGCGCGCGCGACGTGCGCGAAGCGCGCAAGCTGCAGACCGCGATGCGAATCGACACGCTGACGCCCGCGAAAGGCTCCGCCGCCGATCCGACGCCGGTCGTCTCCGGCGCGTGGCCCGCGAACGGCGCGAAGCAACCCGCGGTGCCGCCGCTGCCATCCGCGCTGGCGACGATCGCGCCGGGCGCGCAGGCCGAAGCGCTCGATGCGAACGCGTTCTTCGCGCGCCTCGCCCGCTCGCTCGACGACAATCCCGCCGCCACCGACGACAGTCACGCGATCAGCCAGCTCGCCGATCTCGGCGTGAAGCCGGGCGAGCCGGTGCAGTTCAAGAAGACCGATGCACCGCTGCTCGATTCCGGTCTCGCCGATGCACGCGAGCGGCTCGAGACGACGCCGCCCAACGCGATCACGAAGAACGGTTGGACCTGGTTCGGCGATGGCGTCGGCGTCTACGGTACGGATTACACGTTGCGCGCCTATCTTGCGCGCCGGCAGACCGCGACGAGCACGAAGGAAGGGGAAGTGAAGCCGGTGACGCACGTGGACAGCGAAGGCCACGCACTCGACGGCGCGAACGCGTACACGCTGCACTTCGAGCCCGAGCAACTGCCGCCGGTGCGCGGCTTCTGGACCCTGACCGCCTACACGAAGGACGGGGCGCTCTCGGATGCGAAACTGCCGCGACTCTCGCTTTCCGATCGCGACCGGCTGAAGAAGAATCGCGATGGCTCCATCGACGTGATCGTGTCGGCGAAGTCGCCGGGCCGCGCGCAGACAGCGAATTGGCTGCCCGCGCCCGAAGGCCAGTTCCAGCTCACGATGCGTCTTTATGCGCCCAAGCCGCAGGCGAGCGACGGCTCGTGGGCGCCGCCGTCAGTCGAACGGCAGTGATTCCGCTGCGCGCAAACAGTTGAATCGAACATGAAGGCCGCGATTTTTTCGCGGCCTTCATGCGTTTGACGCACGCTTTGGCGAACGTTTGCGGGTCGCATCGTCGTATACTCGAACATCATCTTTCCGGGGACGGCGGCTCGTCGTCGCGCATCGAATGTCGAGCATCACGAAGTCTTCTCTCGCCTCCGCCGGGCAGACGCTGCGCGGCGTCGTTCACGCGCGGCGCACGCGGCGCTTTTTCATCGGCTTGCTGATCGCGATACTCGTTATCGGCGTGCTCGGGTTCTTCGTCGCGCCGCCGGTTATCCGACATATCGCCGAGCAACAGCTCGCAAAGCAGCTCGACCGGCCCGTCAGCATCAGGCGTATTTGGCTCAATCCGTACACGCTCGATTTGGAAGCCGATGACGTCCATATCGGCGAATCGCCCGCGAATCTCGCGAAGGCGCCGGGCGCGGCGGCCGGTTTCGTCGATGTGTCGAGGCTCGTCGTGCGTACGTCGTGGGCGTCGGTGTTCAAACTCGCGCCGGTCGTCAACGAACTGAAGATCGATTCGCCGCGTATCAGCGTCGTGCGTTTCGACGGCGAGCATTTCAATTTCTCCGATCTGATCGCGAAGTTCGCGAAGCCATCGTCGCCGCCTTCGGACAAGCCTGCGCGCTTCTCGGTATCGAACATTCAGCTCGAAAACGGCCAGATCACGTTCGATGACAGGCTTCTGAGAACGAAGCACGTCGTCGACCGTTTCGCGCTCGGCATTCCGTTCATCGCGACGCTGCCGTCCGCCACCGATATCTTCGTGACGCCGCTGTTGCAGGCCCGCATCGACGGCTCGCCGCTCGTCGTGAAGGGTCGCACGAAGCCGTTTGCGCAGTCGCGCGAATCGGAAATCGCGCTCACGCTCGACGGCCTCGACGTGCCGCAGATGGCGTCTTACGCGCCGGCGTCGGTGCCGGTCGCGGTGAAGAGCGGCAAGCTCTCGACCGATCTCAACGTGCGCTTCGCGATCTCGGGCGATACCCCGACGATCCGCATCGACGGCACCGCCGATCTCGCCGATCTCGCGGTGACGGACAAGGCGAGCGCGCCGCTCATCGCGGCCCGCGCGCTGCACGTGAAGATCGCGAATGCCGAGCCGCTGCGCGATGTCTATCACCTCGACGAAGTGACGCTGTCGAATCCGGATGTCCATCTCGCGCGCGATTCGACGGGTCAACTGAACGTGCAGAAGCTGGCCGGTCCCGCGCCGAAGCCTTCAGCGGAGGAAGTCAAGAAGGAAGCGCCGCCGCTCGATCTGGCGATTCGCCACCTCGCGATTGAAGACGGCCGGATCGCGCTCGACGACCAGTTGCTCAAACAGCGTGTTGAGGCCGCGTTGACCGGCTTCGCCGTGACGCTCGACGATTTCTCGACGCTTGCCAAAACGCCCGCGAAATACACGCTCAAGACGGCATTCGACAAGGGCGGCGCGCTCGATGCATCGGGCAACGTGACGCTCGCCACGAAAACGGCGGACGCAAAGCTCGCGCTGAGCGCGTTGGCGCTGCCGCCGTTGCAGCCGTATCTCGCGAACATGGTGGCCGCGCGCGTGACGAGCGGCACGCTCGGCGCGAATCTGCCGGTGTCGGTCGACTGGAGCAAGGCGGATGGCGGCGTGCAAATCGGCGCGGGCGATGTGAAGCTCGATGCGCTCACGCTCGCGCCCAACGCGGGCGGCGGCGCGCCGATCAAGCTGGCGTCGGCGACGGCGAAGATCGCCAAGGTCGATGTGTCCGCGCGCAACGCGACGCTCGACAGCGTGCAATTGAACGGCCTCGCGCTCGATGCGACGCGCCGCAAGGACGGCAGCATCGATCTGGCCGCGCTCGCCGCGCCGCACGAAGCCGCGCCCGAGCAGTCGGCGACGCGCAGGATCCAGAAGGCGCAGGCGGCGGGGCCGGCGTGGCGGTATCGGATCGGCGAGATCGCGCTCGCCGATGCATCGGCGAATATCACCGATGAAACCACGACGAAGCCGGTCAAGCTGCGCGTCGCGCCGCTCGCGCTCAACGTCAGGCAGTTCGGCGACGATTTGACGAAACCGCTCGCCGTCGACGGCAAGCTGACGCTGAACGGCAAGGGGGCGCTCGCGATTGGCGGCAACGTCACGGTGTCGCCGCTCAAGCTCGCGTTGCACGTCAAGGGCGATCAGGTCGACGCCTCCGCGTTCGAGCCGTATTTCGGCGACATGCTCAACATCGACGTGACGAGCGCGTATCTGAACGCGAACGGCGACGTCGCGATGTCGGGCAGCGGCAAGACGCTCGCGGCGTCCTATAAGGGCGACGTGTCGCTGACGGACGTACGCATGCTCGACAAGGCGACCTCCGACCGCTTCGCCGGCTGGAAGCTGCTCTCGCTCTCGAACGTGAAGGCGGACTACAGCGAGCGCGGCACCGATGTCGAAGCGGCGCGCGTGACCTTCGCCAAGTTCTACGGTCGGGTGCTGCTCGACGCGCAGGGCAGGTTGAACCTCAAGAGCGTCGTGGCCGGCGACAACGGCCCGCAATCGGTGACGCGCGACCGTGCGAAGGAAGAGGGCGCGTCCGCGCCGGCCGCTGGGAGCGCGACGGTGCCGGTGAAGACGGCGGCGAAGCCGTCGGGGCCGCCGGTCAACATGCGCTTCGGCCAGCTCGTGCTGCAGGACGGCCGCGTCACTTACACCGATAACTTCATCAAGCCGAACTACACCGCGAATCTCGTTGCGATCAACGGGACGATCGGCGCGTTCGGCACGCATTCGACCACGTCCGCGCCCGTCGACGTGTCGGCGAAACTCGCGGCGAACGGGCCGGTGTCGATCAAGGGGCAGGTGAATCCGCTCATCGAGAAACCCGCGCTCGATCTGACCGCGAGCGCGCATGGCGTCGAGCTGACGAATCTGACGCCGTATTCGTCGAAGTACGCGGGTTATCCGATCACGAAGGGCAAGCTCAACGTCGATCTGCATTACATGCTCGCCGACAACAAGCTCACGGCGAACAATCACTTGTTCATCGATCAGTTGACGTTCGGCGATCACGTCGACAATCCGACGGCGACGAAGCTGCCGGTGCGGCTCGCGGTGTCGCTGCTGAAGAATTCGCGCGGCGAGATCGATGTCAATATTCCGATTTCCGGCTCGCTGGACAATCCCGAGTTTTCGATCGGTGGGCTCGTGTGGCAGGCTATCGTGAATCTGGTGCAGAAGGCGGTGACCGCGCCGTTCACGCTGCTCGCGCATGCGTTCGGCGGCGGCGGCGGCGGCGGCGAGGATCTCAACTACATCGAATTCGATGCGGGCTCGGCCACGCTGAACGATGCCGCGCAGAAGAAGCTCGATACGATCGCGAAGGCGCTGGCGGACAAGCCGTCGGTGCGCTTGGACGTGACGGGCCGCGTCGATCCGAAGACGGACGAGCCGGCGTTGCGTTCCGCGTGGCTCGATCAACAGGTGAAGCGCGCGAAGGTGCGCGACATGTCGAGCAATGGCGAGAACGTCGACTGGAACGCGATCAAGGTGACGGACGCGGACTACGACAAGTATCTGACGAAGGCGTACAAGTCGGCCGATTTCAAGAAGCCGACGAACTTCATCGGCATGACGAAGTCGGTGCCCGATGACGACATGAAAGCCGCGCTCACGAAGAACGCACCGGTCGACGAAGGATCGTTGCGCGATCTGGCGCAGCGTCGCGCGCAGGCGGTGCAGGAATATTTCGACGGGAAAATCGACAGCAAACGGATTTTCGTCGTCGCGCCGAAGTTGAACGCGGACGACATCAAGGACAAGGGCGCGGGTTCGCGCGTCGAACTGGGGCTGAAGTGACGAGCGTTGGCCAAACGGACGATCTGGATGAACAAAGGAATGCAAACTAATATCGGCGACACCGGGAACGATGAAGAGAACGGGAGTCAGCCGATGGGAACGCCTTATGAGAAGGACGTGGTGGCGTGGGCCTGGGAACAGGCGGCGCTGCTGCGTGCGGGGAAATTTGCGTCCATCGATATCGAGCATATCGCTGAGGAAATCGAGGACGTGGCAAAAACTGAATCACGCGAGCTGCGAAGCAGATTGGCGGTACTGCTCGCGCATTTGCTCAAATGGCAATTTCAGCCGGAGCGCCGAAGCCGGAGTTGGACGAGTACCATTCGCACGCAGCGAAGGGAGGCGTTGTTCGTGTTGAATGAAGCACCGAGCTTGCGGCGACGCTTCGATGATGTTCAGTGGCTCGACTTGGTCTGGTCGAAAGCGCGGACTCAGGCCGAAGCGGAGACAGGTATCGACTTCGATACGTTTCCCGCAAGCTGTCCATGGCCGATGTCGTCAGTGCTGGAGGAGGGCTTTCTGCCCGAATAGCACCCGGGGCGCGAGCATCATTCAATGCGCCCCCGACGCCGCCCCGCCACCCCCGCCCTTCGCCACCTTCGTAATCCAGATCAGCGGAATGATCAGAATGAAGATCACCGCCGAGATCAGAAAGATATCGTTGAGTCCCATCATCGCGGCTTGCGAGTTGACGGTGAAATTGAACATGCCGCGCGCCTGCGCTTCACCCACGTCGAGCGTCGATTGCGATAGCCCGAGCGACTGCAAAAACGCCGGATTGTAGACATTCGCCTGCTCGGTGAGCCGCTCGTGATGCAGCGCGATGCGGTTGTCCCACGCATTGCCCGCGAGCGACGTTCCTACCGCGCCGCAAAACACCCGAGCGAAATTCGACAGCCCCGCCGCCGCGGGAATCTTCGACGGCGGCAAGCCCGATAGCACGATCGCCGTGAGCGGCACGAAGAACATCGCCATCGGAATGCCTTGCAGCAGCGTCGGCAAGACCAGATGCCACGTATCGATCTCGATCACGTACTTCGAGCGCAGCCAGAACACGAACGCGAAGCCGACGAACGCCGCCGTCGCGATGATGCGCGCGTCGCTGCGCGGCAGCACCTTGCCCATGATCGGCGCGAGGATCACGGCGAAAATGCCGAGCGGCGCGGTGACGAGCCCGGCGTCGATCGACCGGTAATTCAGATACTGCTGCATCCATTGCGGCAGCAACACGAGATTGCCGAAGAACACGCCATACGCGACCGAAATCGCCACCGTGCCGCCGAAGAAATTGCGCCCGGCAAAAAGCCGCAAATCGACGACGGGATTCTTGTCGGTCAGCTCCCACACGACGAAGAACGCGAACGCGATCACCGCGACGATCGCCAGCACGACGATCAGCGGCGACGAGAACCAGTCGAGATCGCGGCCCTTGTCGAGCATGATCTGCAGCGAAGCGACCCACGAGACGAGCAGCAGAAGACCGATCACGTCGATCGGCGCCTTGCGCGTCGGCGATTCGCGGTCGCGGTAGATGATCCACGTCACGCCCGCCGCGAAGATGCCCACCGGAATGTTGATATAGAAGATCCACGACCACGAATAGCTGTCCGTGATCCAGCCGCCGAGCGCGGGACCGGCGATCGGGCCGACGGTCGCGGTCATCGCCCACAGTGAGAGCGCCATCGACGCCTTCTCTTTCGGATACGAGCCGAGCAGGATCGCCTGCGACAGCGGAATCAGCGGCCCGGCGACCGCGCCCTGCAACACGCGCGCGAAGAGCAGCACCGGCAGATTCGGCGCGAGCCCGCACAGCCACGACGACAGCACGAACATCAGGATCGCGCCGACGAAAAGACGCACCTGCCCGAGCCGCTGCGTGAGCCAGCCGGTCAGCGGAATGGAGACGGCGTTCGACGCCGCGAACACGGTGATAACCCACGTGCCCTCGTTGACGGACACGCCGAGATTGCCGGAGATCGTCGGGATCGCGACATTGGCGATCGACGAATCCAGCACGTTCATGAACGTCGCGAGCGCCACCGCGAAGGTGGCGAGAACGAGCTTGCCGCCTTCGAGCGGCGGCGGCGCGGACGGTGAGGGTGACGGTGCGGCGGCGGGTTTGGGCGTCGTCGGCGTGCTCATGCGGCTTCCATGCTTGAGGCCGCCAGCTTGCAAGACGCGGCTGGCGGCCGGAAAAGATCAAGCCGCCAGTGTGCCTGCGCTCAAAAAAAGCTGCTTACTTCGCCGAAATATCGATATCGCCCAGATATTTCTTTGCGTACTTGTCGATGGTGCCGTCCGCCTTGACCTTCTCGATCGCCGCGTTGAGCTTGGTCTTGAGCGCATCGTCGCCCTTGCGGATGCCATAGGCGATGCCGCTGCCGAGAATTTTGTCGTCGCGCACGGGCGCACCGGCGAACGCGAAGCCTTCGCCGTCCGGCTTCGACAGGAAGCCGCTCTGTCCCGCGGGCGCGAGCACGAGCGTCGCGTCGAGACGGCCGGACTTCAGATCGGCGTAGACCTGGTTCTGATCCTGATACGGCACGACCTTCACGCCGTCGTTTTCCCAGTGCGCCTTCGCGAACGTCTCCTGAATCGAGCCTTGCAGCACGCCGACGCTCTTGCCCTTCAGCGATGCCGACGTCGGCTCGATGCCGCTGCCCTTCTTCGCGATGAGCTGCGTCGGCACGCGATACACGACCGTCGTGAAATCGATCGCCTGGCGGCGCTGTTCGGTCGCGTTCATCGCCGAGTTGATCGCGTCGAACTTGCGGCCCTGCAGCGCGGGGATCAGGCCGTCGAACGAGGTCTCGACCCATTTGCACTGCATTTTCGCGGCGGCGCACACGGCATTGCCGACGTCGATGTCGAGCCCTTGCAGCTCGCCCGTCGACGATTTCGATTCGAACGGCGGATATTGCGCTTCGAGGCCGAAGCGCAGCGTATCGGCGGCAAGCGCGGCGCCGCTCGTGAACGTGCATGCGAGGAACAGCGCGCTGGCGATGTGGTTCAGTTTCATCGTGTTGGTCTCCAGGAAATCGTCAGATCGAGCAAAGGCGGCGCGCGCCTTCGATGAGCGTGTCGTCGTCCTTCGCGAACGAAAGACGGATCACGCGGTTGTCGGTGCCGTCGGTATAGAACGCCGACAGCGGAATCGTCGCGACGCGCGCCTCGCGAATCAGGCGCAGCACGAAATCGCTGTCGCCTTGATCGGAAATCGCGTCGTAACGCGCCAGCATGAAGAAACTGCCCGCACTCGGCAACAACTCGAAGCGCGATGCTTTCAGCGATTCCGCGAGCAGATCGCGCTTGTGCTGATAGAACGGCCCGAGATTCAGATAGCTCGATTCATCCGCGAGCGCTTCGGCGAAGGCCATTTGCATCGGCGTATCGGCGGAGAAGGTCATGAACTGATGAATCTTGCGGATTTCCGCCGTCAGCGCGGCGGGCGCGAGACAGTAGCCGACCCGCCAGCCCGTTACGTGATACGACTTGCCGAACGACGACACGATGACGCTGCGCTCGGCCAGCGCCGGATAACGCGCCATGCCGTGATGCAGCGCGCCGTCGAATACGACGTGCTCGTAGACTTCGTCCGACAGCACGATGATCTTCGTGTCGCGCGTGAGCGCCGCGAGCCGCTCGACGTCGGCGGATGTGAACGCGCTGCCCGTCGGGTTGTGCGGCGTGTTGACGAGGATCATGCGCGTCTTCGGCGTGATCGCGGCGGCGACCTCGTCCCAGTCGATGCGGAAATCCTGCGGCGAGAGCTTGATCGCGACGGGCTTCGCGCCCTGCAACTGCACGATCGGCGCGTAACTGTCGAACGATGGTTCGAAGTAAATCACTTCGTCGCCGGGATGCACGAGCGCGCTGATCGTCGCGTACAGGCCTTCGCTCGCGCTCGCGACGACGGTGACTTCCGTGCCCGGATCGTAGGTTGCGCCGTAGAGCTTCTGCGTTTTCACGGCGATGGCTTCGCGAAGCGCGAGCACGCCGGACATCGGCGAGTACTGGTTATGTCCTGCCCGCATGGCTCGCTCGACGCCTTCGATGAGCTTCGAATCGCACGCGAAGTTCGGCGCGCCTTGCGACAGGTTGAGCGCGTGATGCTCGTCGGCCAACTGGCCGATGACGGTAAAAATGGTCGTGCCGACGTTCGGCAGCTTCGACTCGGGAATGCAGGCGCTTTGCACGGCGGATGTCTCCGGAATTGCGGTTCGACGAAAATCTGCCGTCGATTCAACCGCAGCAATAAAGCGCGGACAATCGAAACTTTGTCATACTAGCCATGCTTGCAGATCATGGCTACATGTCAAAAACCCGATGAAACCCCTGCCTTCCCTCGACGTGCTCAAAACCTTTCTGGTGGTGGCGCAGAAACTGAATTTCACGCGCGCGGCCGAGGTGCTGAACGTGACGCAGGGCGCGGTCAGCCGTCAGATCGCCGGGCTGGAGGCGCATCTCGGTTATGCGCTTTTCACGCGGCAGGCGCGCGGGCTCGCGCTCACGCATCACGGCGCGTTGCTGGTCGCGCCGTTGCAGCAGGCGTTCGGACAGATCGACGATGCCCTCGCGAAAGGCGGCGCGCAATCCGGCATTCTGCGCGTGAAGTGCCCGACCTGCGCGATGCGCTGGGTGCTGCCGCGCGTGATCCGCCTGCAGAACGAGCGGCCGGAACTGGTCGTGGAAGTGACGGCGTCGGTGGCGCATGGCGTCGAATTCAGCGCGGAGCAGTTCGACGCAGCGATCGTCTTCGGCGCGGCGCCGTCGGGGAAGGGCGCGAGCGTGCATCATCTTTTCGATGAAGTGCTGACGCCGGTTTGCGCGCCTGAATTGTGGAAGCCTAAGAAGAACGCCTCGCCAACACCCGACGATCTCGCCGGGAAAACGCTGCTGCATCCCACGCGCGACCGCCGCGACTGGCTACTGTGGCTCGGCGCTTACGGTTACGCCGGCCTGCCGTCGACGAAAGCGCAGCATTTCGACACGCTCGATCTGGCGATTTCGTCGGCGATGCAGGGTTTGGGCGTGACGATCGGCGACCTCTCGCTGATCGAAGAAGACCTGCGCGCCAGGCGCGTCATCGCGCCGTTTTCGCTGTGCGTGCCGAGCGGCGCGGCGTACTACCTCGTGTATCCGGAGCGGCCCGCGCCGTCGCCCGCGTTGCAGCAGTTCGCGCAATGGCTTGCCGATGAGGCGGCGCACACGCGTGAAAATCTTCGTCGCAATCTTTGATCCGCTGCGGGTTATGGGTTAAGCACATTCTGCAGAACGTAGAACTATTCCTAAACGGCCGATGTTTGAGTTTCTTCGACTCATGGAAACTCCGTATTCAGAATAGGAATCTGCGAAAGAACTGCGAAGGATTCGGCCCACTACAATCCGCACACAAAAGATGACAGGCTGCGACAGCCGCCGCCTGCGAACAGACGGAGATGCCTGGGTGCGACTCAGATCCTTCGCTTCATACGGCCCGAGCGCGAGTGCCTATGCCCGGGCGTGAAATCAACGGACACCGGCAATCCGGCGAAGCCACGTCTGCCGACAATCTGAAACGTCCGCTGCGGCCGGCGTGCGCGCGGTTCGCGAGATGCGGACGGACGAGCCTGCGCATACGCCTGCTTCTTTGGCTGCTCGCGCCGCTTGCCCTTTTCGTGCTGATTACATCGATCGCTTCGTACGATTCCGCGTGCCGCACGGCGGACATGATGGAGGACGCGGCGCTCCTTGCCTCCGCACGGACCATCGGCGATGGCATCGAGTGGTCCGATCGCGAACTCACCGTCAAGATCGTGCCAGCGGCCCTCGAAATGTTCGAGTCGCCATATCGGGATCGCGTGTATTACAAGGTCGTCGCCGAACGCGGCCGATTGCTCGGCGGCAGGCCGGAGCTTCCGATGCCCGAGCGCGAAAGCTCACATCCCGTTTATTTCGACGCCGAGTTCGAGGGTACGAAGGTTCGCGCCATCTCTTATCCGCGTTTTCTGTTCGATGACGGCAAGGTGGTGGCGGTGCGGGTCATCGTCGCCAAGACGCGGGCTTCGCGGCATGCCATGCGCGATCAGCTATGGCGCCCGCAGTTGCTGCGCGCATGCGTGATGCTCGCGCTGGTCGCCGCGCTCGTTCCGCTCGGTCTCGCGGCCGCGCTCCGTCCGCTGATGCGCCTCAAGGACGACCTCGCCGGGCGCTCGCCGCTGGAAATCGATCCGATGCGCGCGCAAGCTTTGCCACGCGAACTCCGGCCGATCGTCGACGCCCTCAATCAATGCATCGCGCAAGTCAGGCATCACGCGCGGACACAGCGCGATTTCGTGTCCGATGCGGCGCATCAGCTCAGCACGCCGCTCACGCTTCTCGACACTCAGATCCAATACGCTTGCCTGAACTGCGGCGGCGAGCGCGCATGCGAGATCGCGCTCAAGAGCGCGGGCCGGAGCATGAAAAAGATGAAAGCCGTAACGAAGCAACTGCTGATGCTCGCGCAGGCAGAGTCCACGCCCGAACCCATACGAACGATGACGGACATGACGGATGTCGTCGAGTCCGTGCTCGAAGAACTGATCGTGCTGGCGCAGCGGCGTGATATCGACCTTGGCGCAGAAACCGAACCGGGCACGATGGTGGCGGGCAACGCGGCGCTGCTGTCCGCGCTCGTGTCGAACCTCGTCGACAACGCCATTCGCTACACGCAGCCGGGCGGGCGCGTCACCGTGATCGTCAGGCGTTCGCACGAGCAGGTTCTGTTGCAGGTGGTCGACAACGGTCCGGGGCTTTCCGCCGAGGCACGCGCGCATGTGTTCGAGCGCTTCTATCGCGCGTCTGCTTTTACCGATGGCACCGGGCTCGGGCTGCCGATCGTGCGGGAGATCGCGCTGCGCCACGGCGGCACCGTCACGCTCGGGGCGGGCTACGCGCGTGCAGGATTGTCCGTGTCGGTCAGGCTGCCCGCATGGTCCGGCGGGGACATCCGATGAAGCTGCTGCTCGTCGAAGACAACGCCGAGCTGGCGCACTGGATCGTGAGTCTGTTGAAGGCGGATTCTTTCATCGTCGATCATGTGCCGAACGCGGAATGCGCCACGTCGATCCTCAATCAATGCACCTACGATGTCGTGTTGCTGGACATGCGCCTGCCCGCGATGAGCGGCAAGGAACTGCTCGGACGGCTGCGGCGCCGCGGCGACACCGTGCCCGTACTGATGCTGACCGCGCACGGATCGATCGAGGACAAGGTGGAATGCTTCGCAGCGGGCGCGGACGATTTCGTCGTCAAGCCTTTCGATGCGCGCGAACTGGTGGCCCGCATCAAGGCTCTGGTGCGTCGTCAGAGCGCGCAGAAAGCCGTCGCGCTGATGTGCGGCGATCTCCGGTATGCATTCGCCACGCGCGAGTTCAGCTATCGGGGCGCGCCCATTTCGCTGCGACGTCGCGAGCACGCGATTCTCGAAGCGCTGATCCTGCGGCAGGACAAGACCGTGTCGAAGTCGATGCTGATGGAATGCATCTTCAGTCTCGACGATGTCGCCAGCGCCGATGCCATCGACATCTATATTCATCGCTTGCGCAAGCGGCTGGCCGAAACGAACGCGCGGATCATGACGTTGCGCGGTCTCGGCTATATCCTGCGCGCACGCGAAGAATGATCGATGTGTGCGCTCGGTGACAATACTTAGATATGCGTAGCACGCGCGATAGCGCCGTGAAAGATTCGAGCGGCTAGGATGCGTTTCATGTTCCGCGACAAGCACGAATGATGCGCTGACCGGAACAGTCGGACGTCATGTGCGCGTGAATCGCGTTTCACTTCTTGACATGGCGCGCCGGACCATTGCGACCACTATTGGGGGTGCATGAAGTTATGTCGATCAACATTCTGGTTGTTGCTTTCCTGCTCGCAGCGGCGGTCATGCTGTGCTGTTCGATCGTGGAGTACGTCGCGGTCTTGAGAATCATCCGGGACGACGCGCCCTTGCCGCAGACGCCGCGCGGACCGCTGGCGAAATCCGACCGGTTCTTCTGTCTCAGCGCGCTTCTGTGTTTCGTTTCGCTGGCTTGTCTTCTGCTTGTCGATTGAACGCCACGAGGAGTCGAGACGATGTCGAACACGAAAATACGAAGGCTCCCGAAACCGTCGCGAGACCGGAACGCCAGAATCTACTGGCTGCCGATGCCGCGCGTCGAGGCGGACAAAGTCATCCTTCAATGCCGGATCGCACTCGAATCGGTCAAGCGTGGCCGGGCGAGTCTGATCGAGGCGCAGTGCATCGCGCAGGCCGTGCTGCTGTCTGGACTCTTGACCGAGGCGGGCTTCGGCATTCTGGACCGCGCGACGCTCGATGAAGTGCAGGGCGACGTGCTCGCGTTGCTCGACCGCGGCCTGACGGTCGGCGACTGGCGCCTTCCCGCGACTGCGGTGCCGCGGCTCACTGCGGTGATCAACGAGCACGACCGGCAGATGAGAGAAGTGCGTCTTTCAGCGGTCATCGAATGCAACGAGCATCTCGAACGTTTCATCGCGACGTTGCCGCGCCCGAGCGATTCGCCCACGCATTGAAACGCTTCGCGCGGGCGGCCGCGCGAAGCGTTTCGATCACATGCCGTGCTTCGTCACGACCGATTCCCACTGCCCGTTCTTCACCTGATACAGCGTCGACGATGCGTTCTTCAACGCGCCGTTGTCGTCGAACGCGATCGGCCCCGTGATGCCGTCGAACTTGTTGGTCTTCAGCACCGGCCGGTACACGTTCGGATCGATGGAATTGGCTTTCTGCATCGCGTTGATCGCGGCCCACGCGGCGTCGTAGCCGAACGGCGCATACGACAGGATCGCGACGCCGAAGCGCTTCTGGAACTTCTCGCTGAATGCCTTGCCTTCGGGCAGCTTGTCGAGCGGGCTGCCGTATTCCCACGCCTGCGCGCCCTCGGCGGCGTCGCCGGCGAGCTTGAGGAAATCCGCGTCCATCACGCCGCCGCCGCCCACGAACTGCGCGTTCATGCCGAGCTGCTTCATCCGCTTGACGACCGCCGCCGCCTGCCGGTCGAGGCCGCCGAAGAAGATCAGATCCGCGTTGGTCGACTTGATGCGCGTCAGTTGCGCGCTGAAATCGACGGTCTGATTGTCGCTGTATTCGCGCGTAACGATCGTGCCGCCTTTCGCCTTCACCGCCTTCTCGAACTCGTCGGCCTCGCCCTGACCGAAGGCCGTGCGATCGTCGATGATCGCGATGCGCTTCGCCTTCGTCGTCGTCACCGCGTAGACGCCGGCGTTGCCCGCGTTCTGCGCGTCGCTGGAAATCACCGTGAACATGTTCGCGAGGCCGCGCGTCGTGATGGTCGGATTGGTCGCGGCGGGATCGATCGTCGGGATGCCGGCGTTGTTGTAGATCGGCGATGCGGGCAGCGTCGTGCCCGAATTGAAGTGTCCGACGACGACGACCACGCCATCGTCGACGAGCTTCTGCGCCGCCTGCACGCCGACGCGCGGATCGGCCTGATCGTCTTCCGCGCGGATCTCGAACTTGGCCGTCTTGCCACCGATCGTGATCTTTTTCGCGTTGGCTTCATCGAGCGCGAGCTGCACGCCGTTCTGGAGATCCTTCCCGTAACCCGCGTTCGCGCCGGTCAGCGGCGCGGCGAAACCCACTTTCACCGGAAGTTCGTCGGCGCTCGCGGCAAAAGGCACGGCGCCGAGCGTGGCCGCGGCGCACGCCACGAGCCATGCCAAAGGTCTGGTACGGAAGCGCATGGTTTTCCCTCTCCTTTTTGATCTGGCAAATCGAAATCGAATGGAACGCCCTGGCATCGGACAAGCGAAATGTAGGGAGCCAATTTCGGCGCGTCTTGGTGTTTAGTCGCGCGTCCGATGCGGATTTCGGCATAGGCCCGATACGCCGCGATCTCAACCCCATGGCGGCTTCGGGCGTTTCGCCGACGCGCCGCGCGCGACGATTCCCGACCATCCGCGAGACGCTGCTATCGGGCCGATTGAATCCCGCCGCTTGACAAAGTGCATATGCACAAATATTCTGCGTGGCATGACTTCCAACTCTTCTCCTCTCGACTGCAACTGTTTTGCGATCCGTCAGGCGGCGCGTTATGTGTCGCAAATGTACGAGCGGCATTTGAGCGTAGCGGGCATCACGGCGGCGCAGTTCACGATTCTCGCGGCGATCGGGCGCAAGCCCGGCGTGCAGATGCTCGAACTCGCCGATTCGATGGTGATGGACCGCACGACGCTCGTGCGTGCGCTCAAGCCCTTGCAGCGCGACGGTCTCGTCGAAGCGGCGCAGGAATCGGCGAGTTCGCGCGCCGTCGGCTTGCGTCTCACGGCAACCGGCAAGGAAACGCTCGTGAAGGCAGCGGCGCAATGGCGCGCGGCGCAGGCGGAATTCGAAACGAAGTTCGGCGAGAAACGCGCGAAGGCATTGCGCCAGTCGCTGTTCGAATTGACGACGATGGAGTGAGTTGATCAAGCGCTGGCTCGCCGCGTGCGAGCCTTTTATTCATCGGCATTAGTGCATATGCACAATCAAGCGGAGCAGATCATGCAGGTCAAAGGAAAAGTGGTACTCGTCACCGGCGCCAATCGCGGGCTCGGCAAGCAATTTGCGAAGTCGTTGATCGAAGCGGGCGCGGCGAAGGTTTATGCGGCCGCGCGCGATCCGAAGAGCGTCGACATTCCGGGCGTCGAAGCGATCCGCCTCGACGTGACGAACGCCGCCGACATCGCGGAAGCAGCGGCGACCTACACCGACGTCCAAGTGATCGTCAACAACGCGGGCGTGACGACGCGCGGCTTGCTCGTCGATCCGGCATCGACGCAAGGCATTCGCGATCTGCTCGAAATCAACACGTTCGGCCCCATCGCGCTCACGCAGGCATTCGCGCCCGTGCTGAAGAAGAACGGCGGCGGTGCGGTCATCAACGTTCTTTCGGTGCTGAGCTGGGTCTCGTTGCCGGCGGGCGGCGCGTATCACATCTCGAAGGCGGCGGCGTGGGCGGCCACGAACGCCCTGCGCGAGGAATTGCGCGAGCAGGGCACGCTCGTCGTGGCGGCGCATCCCGGTTACATCGATACCGACATGACCGCGCAAGTCACCGCGCCGAAATCGACGCCGGAACATGTCGTGCGCGAAGTGCTCGCGGCGGTGGAGAAGAATCAGGAAGAAGTGCTCGTCGATGACACCGGGCGCGCGGTCAAGCAATCGCTGTCGACCGACGCCCCTATCTACCTCACCGGCATTCCGCGCTGATCGGAGGCTCGCCATGTTTGCGCAGGACATCGTGTTGTGTCATCCGGTGCGTACGGCGATCGGCGCGTTCGGCGGCTCGCTGAAGGACACGCCGGCCGTCGATCTGGGCGCGGCCGTCATCGCGGAAACGTTGCGGCGCGCGGGTTCGGCGCTCGATCCGTCATCGGTGGATTCGGTCGTGTTCGGCAACGTCATTCAGGCGGGCAACCGCATGAATCCGGCGCGACAGGCGTCGGTCGGCGGCGGCGTGCCGGTTTCCGTGCCCGCGCTGACGGTCAATCGCGTGTGCGGCTCCGGCGCGCAGGCCGTGGCGACGGCGGCGACGGAAATCGCGGCGGGCGTCTCGCGGCTTGCCATCGCGGGCGGCATGGAGAACATGGACCGCGCGCCGTATCTGCTCGATGGCGGTCGTCGCGGTTATCGCATGGGCAACGCGCAGATCTACGACAGCCTGCTGCGCGACGGTCTCGTCGATGCGTTCTCGGGCGAGCATTCGGGCTGGCACACGGAAGATCTCGTGTCGAAGTTCGACATCACGCGCGAGGCGCAGGATCGCTGGGCCGAGCGCTCGCAGCAGTCGTTTGCGGCGGCGCAGAAGGACGGCGCGTTCGATGCGGAAATCGTCGGCGTCGATGTGAAGGCGGGCAAGGAAACCGTTGCGTTTGCGCGCGATGAGCAGCCGCGTCCCGACACGAATTTCGCGGCGCTGGCGAAATTGCGTCCGGCATTCCGTCCCAACGGCACGATTACGGCCGGCAATGCGCCGGGGCTGAACAGCGGCGCATCGGCGATGATCGTGACGAGCCGCAACGAAGCGGACGCGCGCGGCATCGAACCGTTCGTGCGCCTGGCGGCGTTCGGCGTCGCGGCGGTCGAGCCGGGGATGTTCGGGCTCGGTCCGGTGCCGGCCGTGCAGCAGGCGTTGCAGCGCGCGGGATGGACGCTCGGCGATGTCGAGCGCTTCGAGATCAACGAAGCGTTCGCGGCGGTGCCGATCGCGGTGGCGCGAACGCTCGGCGTGCCCGACGACATCGTCAACGTCGAAGGCGGCGCGATCGCGCACGGTCATCCGATCGGCGCGACGGGCGCCGTGCTGACGACGCGCCTCGCCCACGCGATGCGCCGCGACGGCGTGAAGCGCGCGATCGTGACGCTGTGCATCGGCGGCGGGCAGGGCATCGCGCTCGCGCTGGAAGCGATCGCGTAGGCGTTCGCGTCAGCGCTTCGCGTTCTTCTGCATGTCATCGAAACCCGCCGCGGCTTGCTGCACGTCCGGCGGGAAATCGTCCATCTCCATGACCTGCCGCACTTCGATCATCTCCGTATCCGATCCGGGGCAACGCTTCGCCCATTCGATCGCTTCCTCGCGCGACTTCACCTGGACCATCCAGTAGCCGCCGAGCACTTCCTTCGCTTCGGCGAACGGTCCGTCGATGACGCGCGGCTTGCCGCCTTCGAACGTGACGCGCGCGCCCATCGACGGCGGATGCAGTCCGTCGAGCGCGAGCAGCACGCCGGCCTTCTGCAATTCCTCGTTGTATTTCATCATCGCGGCGACGGCTTCGGCGCTCGGCATCGTGCCCGGTTCGGCGCTTTCGTAGCCGCGCGGAATCATCAGCATCATGAATCGCATGTGGATCGCTCCTTGAAGTTGGTGTATTTATCGAGCGTCTTCGGTACGCTCACACCTAACGACGAGCAACATGACACGAGATCGACATGCCCGCCCTTAAGCGTTTTTCCCTAGTCGATTGCTGTTGCCTTCGCGACCCGTAAGATCAAATAATGTAATCCATTACATCTCGATCGCGACGCGCGGCAAAGCGATGTCAGATACGGTTCGACCACGCGAAGAAGTATCGATTGCCGACGTCGCTGAACGCGCGGGCGTGTCGGTCGCGACCGTATCGCGCGTGCTCAACGGACACACGAACGTTCGCGAGACGACGCGCGAAAAAGTGCTCGAAGCGGTCGCGACGAGCGGCTATCGCATCAACGAGCTGGCGCGCAATCTGCGCACGGCCGAAAGCCGCCTGCTCCTCACGATGGTCCCCGACTTCGGCAATCCGTTCTATGCGGCGATCGTGCGCGGCATCGACAGCGTCGCGCGTCAGAACGGCTACTTCATGCTGCTGTGCGATACCGGCGCGGACCCGTTGCGCGAGCGAAGCTATTTCGATCTGCTGCGCGGCCGCCGCGCCGATGGCGCCATCTGTCTCGATCCCGCCGCCGTGCAAAAAGCGCTCGCCGAAGAAGCGTCGACGCTGCCGTGGGTCGCGTGCTGCGAGTTCGATCCGGCGGCGGGCGTGCCGTACGTCGGCATCGACAATCATCTCGCCGCGGGCGATGTCGTGCGTTATCTGACGGCGAAGGGGCATCGGCGCATTGCGCTCATCAACTCGGGTCAGGGTTATCTGTATGGACGACAGCGGCTCGCGGGCTATCGCGATGCGTTGATCGAAGCCGGCATCGAGCCGCGCGCGGAGTGGCTGATCGAACTCGACAGCCTCGATTACGACGCGGGCGAGCGCGCGGCCGCGCAACTCGCATCGTTGGGCGATGCGCGTCCGACGGCCGCCTTCGCCGTGTCGGACACGCTCGCCATCGGCGTGATGAACGGCTTTCGCGGCGCGGGCTTTTCAGTGCCCGACGATGTCGCTGTCGTCGGCTTCGACGATATCGCCGTTGCCGCGCATGTCGATCCGCCGCTCACGACCGTTTCGCAGCCGATGCAACTGCTCGGCGAAACCGCAGCCGACCTGCTGCTCAAGCGCCTGCGCGACCCGCGCGCGGATGTGCCGGGCGTGCTGCTGCCGCATCGGCTGATTCGAAGAAGGAGCGCGTGACGATGAGCCTCGCCGTGCGCTTTCAGGGCATCGAAAAGCAGTTCGGGCCGGTGCGCGTGCTGCACGGCGTCAGCTTCGATCTCGCGCCGGGCCGCATCTACGGATTGCTCGGCGAGAACGGCGCGGGCAAGTCCACGCTGATGAAGATTCTCGCGGGCTACGAGCGTGCGAACGCGGGCGAGCTTTTCGTCGATGAACGCGCGCGCGACTTCACGAGTTCGCGCGATGCCGAACATGCCGGCATCGTGCTGATCCATCAGGAATTGAATCTCGCGGATCATTTGAGCATCACGCAGAACATGTTCCTCGGGCACGAGCTGAAGAAAGGCTTCTTCCTCGATGAAGCCGCGATGCGCGACGATGCCCGCGCCGCGTTGAACGACGTCGGCCTGCACAAGAATCCCGATACGAAGGTGCGCGATCTGATCGTCGCGGAGAAGCAGCTCGTCGAGATCGCGAAGGCGATGTTGCGCAGCGCGCGCCTGCTCATCATGGACGAACCGACCGCGACGTTGACGCCATCGGAGACGCAGCGTCTCTTCGGCCTGATGGCGCGTCTGAAGGAAGCGGGCACGACCATCGTCTATATCTCGCACAAGCTCGACGAAGTGGAACGCGTGACCGACGAAGTGATCGTGATGCGCGATGGCCGCTTCGTCGCGCGCGCGCCGACCGACGAGCTGACGCGTCAGCAGATGGCCAATCTGATGGTCGGCCGCGAAGTCTCCGACATGTTCCCCGACAAGCCGCCGTTGTCCGACGACGCGCCGGTCGCGTTCGAAGTCGAAGGCGCATCGGTGCCGGGCTGGGCCGACGGCATCGGCTTTTCGGTGCGCAAGGGCGAAGTGTTCGGCTTCGCGGGACTCGTCGGCGCGGGGCGCACGGAGCTGTTCGAAGCGCTCGTCGGCCTGCGTCCGCTCTGTGCGGGGCGCGTCGTCATCGACGGAAAAACGGTCAAGCTCAAAGGCCCGCGCGAAGCGATGCAGCAAGGCCTCACTTATCTGAGCGAAGACAGAAAGGGGCGCGGCCTTCACGTCGACATGGCGCTGAAAGACAATCTCACGATGATGACGCTGGAGCGCTACGCGCATCCGCTCATCGATACGCGCGCGGAACGCGAAGCCCTGAACGCGGCGGTGAAGGACTTCGGCATACGCACCGGCAACGCGTCGATACGCGCGCGCATGCTGTCGGGCGGCAATCAGCAGAAGCTCGCGCTCGCGAAGTTCCTGAATCCCGATCCGCGCGTGATCGTGCTCGACGAACCCACGCGCGGCGTCGATGTCGGCGCGAAACGCGATATCTATTTCCTGATTCATCGGCTGGCCGCGGAAGGCCGCGCGGTGATCGTGATCTCGTCCGAACTGATCGAGCTGATCGGCTTGTGTCATCGCGTCGCGGTGATGCGCGCGGGCGAACTCGTCGCGACACTCGGCATGGATCTTTTGACCGAAGAGAGGTTGATCGCGCATGCGACCGGCACACACTGAAGACACCGAAAGCGAGAGCCGTCTCTCCACCGTCGCGCGCTTCATGTTCGGCGTCGGGCCGCTCATCGGGCTGATCGCGCTGTGTATCGGCGGCACCTTGCTCAACGGCGATTTCGCCACCGTCGACAACGCGATGAACGTGCTCACGCGCACGTCGTTCATTGGCATCATCGCGGTGGGGATGACCTTCGTCATCATCTCGGGCGGAATCGATCTGTCGGTCGGTTCGATGGCCGCGCTCATCGCGGGCAGCATGATCTACATGATGAACGCGCTGATGCAGGGCTTTCACGGCCACGCGGTGCCGCCGCTTCTGATCATCGCGCTCGGCATCGTGCTCGCGCTCGTGCTCGGCGCGCTGTTCGGCTTCGCGCATGGCGTGCTCGTGACGAAAGGGCGCATCGAGCCGTTCATCGTCACGCTCGGCACGCTCGGCATATTTCGCGCGCTGCTCACATGGCTCGCGGATGGCGGCGCGCTCACGCTCGACAACTCGCTCGTCGATCTTTACGGGCCGGTTTATTACGCGAGTCTGCTGCATGTTCCGGTGCCGATCTGGGTGTTCGCGATCGTGGCGGCGGGCGGTGCGCTCGTGCTCAATCGCACGGTGTACGGGCGTCATGTGCAGGCGATCGGATCGAACGAACAGGTCGCGCGTTATGCGGCGATTCGCGTGGATCGTGTGAAGATCGTCACGTATGTGCTGCTCGGTTTATGCGTGGCCGTCGCGACGATTCTGTATGTGCCGCGCTTAGGCTCCGCCACGCCGACGACGGGCCTCCTGTGGGAACTCGAAGCGATCGCGTCCGTCGTGGTCGGCGGCACGGCGCTGAAGGGCGGCGAAGGGCGCGTGATCGGCACGGTCATCGGCGCGATTCTGCTTTCGGTCATCAACAACATTTTGAATCTCACGAGCATCATCAGCGTGTATCTGAATGCGGCGGTGCAGGGCGCCGTCATCATCCTCGTAGCATTCTTGCAGCGCGGTCGTCGTTGATAGTCATAAAACAGGAGACATCGTCATGAAGAAAATGCTTCGCGCGCTCGGCGCGCTCACGTTGACGGCGAGCGCGTTCGCCGCTGCATCGTCGTCCGCATTCGCCGCCGACAAGGTCGTGCTGGGCGTCGCCATTCCGACCGCCGATCACGGCTTCACGGGCGGCATCGTGTGGTGGGCCAACGAAGCGAAGAAGGAACTGGAAAAGGCGCATCCCGACCTGAAGGTGATCGTGAAGACGGCGAGCACCGCGCCCGAGCAGGCGAACCAGTTGCAGGATTTGGTCACGGTCAACAAGATCAATGCGCTCGTGATCTTCCCGCAGGAATCGGCGTCGCTCACGCAACCGGTCGCGCAGGTCAAGAAGAAAGGCGTGTATGTGACGGTGGTCGATCGCGGCCTGACCGACACGAGCGCGCAGGACGCGTACGTCGCCGGCGACAACACCGCTTTCGGCAAGATTCCCGCCGAGTTTCTCGCGAAGCAGTTGAACGGCAAGGGCGATATCGTCGCGCTGCGCGGCATTCCGACGACACTCGACAACGAGCGCTGGAACGCCTTCGAAGGCGTGCTGAAGCAATATCCCGACATCAAGATTCTCGATGCGAAATACGCCAACTGGAATCGCGACGATGCGTTCAAGGTAATGCAGGACTATCTCACGCGCTTCAAGCATATCGACGCGGTGTGGGCCGCGGATGACGACATGATGGTCGGCGTGCTGAAGGCGATCGATCAGGCGAAGCGCACGGACATCAAGATCGTGTTCGGCGGCGCGGGATCGAAGGAAGCGGTGAAGCGCATCATGGACGGCGATGCGCGCGTGCCGGCCGATGTCTCGTATTCGCCGAAGTTCATCTACGACGCGATCAAGCTGACCGCCGACGCGCGCCTGAAGGGCGACAAGCTGCCGCCGACGACGATCATCCCGTCGGTGCTCATCACGAAGGACAACGCCAAGCAGTTCTATTTCCCGAACTCGCCGTTCTGATGCGCGAAGGCCGTTCATCCGGCCTTCTTTTTGTGGAGGCGAAAGATGAAAACCATCAAAGGCCCGGCGATATTTCTCGCACAGTTCATGGGCGATCAGGCGCCGTTCGATACGCTCGCGAATCTCGCGTCGTGGGCGGCGTCGCTCGGTTACAAGGGCATACAGGTGCCTGCCGATCCGCGTCTGATCGATCTGGAGAAGGCCGCATCGAGCGATGCGTATTGCGATGAGATTCGCCGCACCGTCGACGATGCGGGCGTCGCGATCACCGAGTTGTCGACGCATCTGCAAGGGCAACTGGTCGCCGTGCATCCCGCATACGACACGCTGTTCGATGGCTTCGCCGCGCCGCATGTGCGGGGCGATCCGGCCGCGCGGACCGAATGGGCGATCGCGCAAATGAAGCTCGCGGCGGCGGCGTCGAAGCGTCTCGGCTTGAACGCGCACGTGACGTTTTCGGGCGCGCTCGCGTGGCCGTATGTGTATCCGTGGCCGCAGCGTCCGGCGGGTCTCGTCGAAGCCGCGTTCGAAGAGCTTGCGAACCGCTGGCGTCCGATTCTCGACGAGTTCGATCGCGCGGGCATCGACGTGTGTTACGAGCTTCATCCTGGCGAAGACCTGCATGACGGCGTGACGTTCGAGCGTTTTCTCGCGGCGGTGGACGATCATCCGCGCGCGAACATCCTGTTCGATCCGAGCCACTTCATGTTGCAGCAGCTCGACTACCTTGCGTTCATCGACATCTATCACGCGCGCATCAAGGCGTTTCACGTAAAGGACGCCGAGTTCCGGCCGAGCGGGAAACAGGGCGTGTACGGCGGCTATTCCGGATGGGTCGATCGCGCCGGCCGCTTCCGTTCGCTGGGCGATGGCCAGATCGACTTCAAGGCGATCTTCTCGAAGATGGCGCAATACGATTTCGGCGGCTGGGCCGTGCTCGAATGGGAATGCGCGCTGAAGCATCCGGAAGACGGCGCGCGCGAAGGCGCGGTGTTCATCCGCGATCACATCATCCGCGTGGCCGAGCGCGCCTTCGATGACTTCGCGGGCAGCGGCGCGAGCCGCGAGCAGATGCGCGGCGTGCTCGGCATCGATTCCGGAGACAAGCGATGAATCGCGTGCGGTTGGGGATGGTCGGCGGCGGCGAGGGCGCGTTCATCGGCGCGGTGCATCGCATTGCGGCGCGGCTCGACGATCGCTATGAACTCGTCGCGGGCGCGTTGTCGTCGGATGCGCGGCGCGCGGCATCGAGCGCCGCGGCGATCGGGCTCGCGCGCAGCTACGACGATTTTCGCGAGATGGCGCGCATCGAGGCTGGACGCTCGGACGGCATCGAGGCGGTCGCGATCGTCACGCCGAATCATCTGCATGCGCCGATCGCGACCGCTTTTCTCGAAGCGGGTATTCACGTGATTTGCGACAAGCCGCTCGCCGTTTCGCTCGATGAAGGCGAGGCGCTGGCGAAGCTCGCGCGCGAGAAGGATCGCGTGTTCGCGGTGACTTATACCTACACGGGTTATCCGCTCGTGCGGCATGCGCGCGGAATGGTACAGCGCGGCTTGCTCGGCGACATTCGCGTGGTGCAGGTCGAGTATGCGCAGGACTGGCTGTCTCTTCCTGTCGAGACGCAGGCGAACCGGCAGGCCGTATGGCGCACCGATCCCGCGCTCGCTGGACCGGCGGGATGTCTCGGCGATATCGGCACGCACGCGTATCAGCTTGCGGAATACGTGACGGGGATGCGGCCATCCGAGCTTGCCGCCGATGTGACGACGTTCGTGCCGAATCGTCGTGTCGACGATCATGTGCAGGCGATGTTGCGCTACGAGAACGGCGCGCGTGGCATGTTGTGGGCGAGTCAGGTCGCGGCCGGCGAGGAGAACGCGTTGCGATTGCGCGTGTATGGGACGAAGGCGGGCATTGCGTTCGATCAGCAGAAGCCGAACGAATTGTGGTTCACGCCGATAGGCGGCGCGTCGGAGCGCATCACGCGCGGGCGCGTGCAGAGTCCTGAAGCGCTGCACGCGACGCGCGTGCCGGCGGGACATCCGGAAGGGTATCTGGAAGCGTTCGCGCAGGTTTATACGGATGCGGCGGCGTGTATCGCGAGCGGGACGACGCAGGGGGATGACTGGCTGACGACCGTCGAGGATGGGGTCGCGGGGTTGCGGTTCGTGGAGGCGGTGTTGAGGAGTGGGGGGCGGAATGGCGAGTGGGTGGGGCTGAAGAATTAGTCGAATACCCACTTTCTTCGCCTTCAGCCGAAATGCGCGCCAAACGCTCGATTGCGAATCGAAGGTTTCGCAGCTTGGCTGCAAGAAAAAACGCGGCTTCCAAAGGAAGCCGCGTCTCATGCTCTCGATCTGTTCAGTCAGATCCTCACGCCCAATTCGCGTGAAAACTCCCTTCCTTATCCGTGCGTTCGAACGTATGCGCGCCGAAGAAATCGCGCTGCGCCTGCACCAGGTTCGCGGGCAACCTCTCCGACCGATACGCATCGAAATAAGCAATCGCCGACGAGAACGCAGGCACCGGAATCCCCGCCTTCACGGCCGCCACGACGACATCGCGCAGCGCTTCCTGATACTTCGCCGCGATATCGCTGAAATACGGATCGAGCAACAGATTCGCGAGGTCGGGCTTCGCAGCATAAGCATCGGTGATCTTCTGCAAAAAGCGCGCGCGGATGATGCAGCCCGCCCGGAAAATCTTCGCGATCTCGCCGTAATGCAGATCCCACTTGTACTCTTCCGACGCCGCGCGCAACTGCGCAAAACCTTGCGCATACGAGACGATCTTCGACAGATACAACGCACGCCGCACCGACTCGACGAACGCCGCGCGATCGCCGTCGAACTTCGGCGTCGGGCCTGCCAGCACCTTGCTCGCCGCCACACGCTGCGTCTTCAGCGACGACAGCACGCGCGCAAACACCGCTTCCGTAATCAAAGGCAGCGGCGCGCCGAGGTCCAGCGCGTTCTGGCTCGTCCACTTGCCCGTGCCCTTTTGCGCGGCGCGGTCGAGAATCACATCGACGAGATCCTTGCCGGTTTCCTCGTCCTTCTTCGAGAAAATCTTCGACGTGATTTCGATCAGGTAACTGTCCAGTTCGCCCTGATTCCACTCCACATACACCTTGCCCAGCTCTTCGTTCGACAGACCCGCGACGCGCTTGAGCACGTCATAGCTCTCGGCGATCAACTGCATGTCGCCGTATTCGATGCCGTTGTGCACCATCTTCACGAAATGGCCCGCGCCGTCCGGGCCCATGTACGCGACGCACGGCTCGCCGTCCGGCGCCTTCGCGGCGATTTCCGTGAGGATCGGCGCGACGAGTTCGTACGCTTCCTTCTGTCCGCCCGGCATGATCGACGGGCCTTTGAGCGCGCCTTCCTCGCCGCCCGACACGCCCGTGCCGATGAAATGCAGCCCCGACTTCGCGAGATCCTGATTGCGGCGGATCGTGTCGGTGAAATGCGTGTTGCCGCCGTCGATGAGAATGTCGCCCTTTTCCAGCAGCGGACGCAGCGAAGCGATGGTCTCGTCGGTGCCGGCGCCGGCCTTCACCATCATCAGAATGCGGCGCGGCTTTTCGAGCGACTCGACGAACTCTTCGAGCGTGTAGGTCGGCACGAGCTTCTTGTCGGGATGTTCGGCAATCAGTTCGTCGGTTTTGGCGCGGCTGCGGTTGAATACCGAAACGGCGTGGCCGCGGCTCTCGATGTTCAAGGCCAGGTTGCGGCCCATGACGGCGAGGCCTACCACGCCGATAGCTTGCTTGCTCATTGCTTGATCTCCGAATGACCGAAGCGTCGCGCGGCTCGTGGCGCGCGGCTTCGGGATGAAAACGTGTCGATGGGGCGGCGACCGCGCGAGAGAGATCGTCTCCGGTTCCGACCGGCGGCGCGATGGGCCGCGCCGATGTCCGATCGTTTTGCGCGAGCGCAGACCGCCCGAATTTACCACTTTGAGACGCATCCGGCAGGGGCCGCGCCGTCCGATCGAGCGCCAAAAGCATCGCCGTCATAGAATGGACGCCCGCAACGAGCACGCCGCGAAGGCCATCCGAAACATGCCGCCCGCCCGGCGCGCGCGCAGCCATCATTACTCCGTCTACGTCGTCGAACTGTCCGGAACGGTCTGGAACGAAGCGCGTTTCCGTCGCGCGAATCCGGATTACGTGATCGGCATGCCGTTCGTCTACGTGGGCATGACGGGCATCGATCCCGACGTGCGCTTCGACAAGCACAAAGCCTGCATCCAGTCGAATCGCTACGTCCGCGAATACGGGCTGCGGCTCCTGCCGCAACTGTATGAGATGTACAACCCGATGCCCTACGACGGCGCGCGCGACATGGAAGTGGAACTGGCGATCGGCTTGCGCGAAGCGGGCTATGGCGTCTGGCAGGCGTGAACGATTCATACAGCGAAAAGGAGCGAGACATGCGGATTCTGGTAGTGGGCGCGGGGGCCATCGGCGGATATTTCGGTGCACGGCTGCTCGAAGCGGGCCGCGACGTGACCTTTCTCGTGCGCGAGCGCCGCGCCGAGCGGCTGCGTCAGTGCGGCCTGAAAGTGAAGAGCCCGGAAGGCGATCTCGCGTTCGCCTGTCCGCCGATGGTGCTCGCGAAAGACATCGACGGCCCTTACGATCTCGTGCTCCTGAGCTGCAAGGCCTACGACCTGCAAGGCGCGATCGATTCCTTCGCGCCCGCCGTCGGTCCCGATACCGCGATCCTGCCGCTCCTGAACGGCATGGGCCATCTCGACGCGCTCGACGCGCGCTTCGATCCCGCGAACGTGCTCGGCGGCCAATGCGTGATCGCCGCGACGCTCGACGCCGAAGGCGAGATCGTGCATCTGAACAACATGCATTCGATGACTATCGGCGAGCGCACGGGCGGCCGCTCGGCGCGCATCGACGCAATCGCCGCGCAACTCGACGGCGCAGGCTTCGATTTAAACGTGAGCGAAGACATCCTTCAGTCGATGTGGGACAAGTGGGTGTTCCTCGCCACGCTCGCGACCGGCACCTGCCTGATGCGCGCGCCCATCGGCGATATTCTCGCGGCGCCGGGCGGCGAGGCGCTGCTGTTCCAGCTCTTCGACGAATGCTGCGGCATCGCCGGCGACAACGCGCACGCACCGGGCGAGGCGGTCGTCACGCGCGCGCGGGCGTTTTTCTCGGAGCGCGGCTCGCCGATGACCGCATCGATGCTGCGCGATCTCGAGAACGGCGCGCCGATCGAGGCGGATCACATCGTCGGCGATCTGCTGTCGCGGCGGCGCACGCAAATCGCCGGGCTGTCGGCGCTGGCGGTCGCATACGCGCATCTGAAAGCCTACGAAGCGCGCCGGGCACGCGCGTGAGCGTCATGTCCCGCGACGGCCACGCGCCACGGCCGACGGTCGCCGAAATCTTCATCGGCTTTCTGACGCTCGGGCTGACGGCGTTCGGCGGCGCGCTGCCGCTCGCGCGGCGCGAGATCGTCGAGCGCCGCAAATGGCTCGACGCCGACGCGTTCACCGATCTCCTCGGCCTCTGTCAGTTCCTGCCGGGCGGCAACGTGATCAATCTGTCGGTGGCAATCGGCATGCGCTTTCGCGGCGTGCCGGGCGCGCTCGCGGGCTTGCTGGGGCTGCTTGTCGGACCGTCGCTCATCGTGATCGGGCTCGGCGTGATCTATCAGCGCACGCATCAGGACCCGCGCATCGCGCATCTGTTCGCGGGACTCGCGGCGGCCGCGGCGGGCCTGCTCATCGCGATGGCGGCGAAGATCATGTGGCCGTTGCGCCGGAAGCCGGAAGCGGCGATCGTCGCGCTTCTGATGTTCGCGTCGATAGCGATCCTGCGCACGCCGCTCCTGCCGACGATGCTCGTCTTCACGCCGATTTCGGTGCTGATCGCGTGGAAAGTCCGCCGATGAAAAACGATCTGCTTTCGCTCGCGGCGATCTTCAGTCAGCTCTCGCTGCTCGCGTTCGGCGGCGGCAATTCGATCCTGCCGGAAATGCAGCGTCAGGTCGTGCAGGTTCACGAATGGATGTCGAAGGCCGATTTCTCCGCGCTCTTCGCGCTCGCGCAGGCCGCGCCGGGCCCGAACATGATGGTCGTCACGCTGATCGGCTGGCATGTCGCCGGCTGGCCCGGCGTGCTGGTGACGTCGATCGCGAAGTTCGGGCCGTCGTCGCTCGTGACGATCGCCGCGATGCACGCGTGGGAGCGCTTCAAGGATCGCCCGTGGCGGCGCTTCATCCAGCTCGGGCTCGTGCCGATCACGGCCGGGCTCGTCGCGGCGAGCGCGTTGCTGATCGCCGAGGCATCCGATGGAACCTGGACGCTCGCGGCCATCACGGCGCTCGTCGCGCTCGTCTCGTACCGGACGAAGCTGCATCCGCTGTGGCTGCTCGCGGGCGGCGCGCTCATCGGGCTGACGGGTTTCGGCCAGTAAGATCGGGCAAGTTTTCTGCTGGCTTCATCGACAACAAAAGACAAGGAAGCACGCCATGAGCATGAACATCGAATACGCGAAGACCGCACCGGATCGCACGGAAATCGACGCGCTCACCGGCCCGACGGTCGTCGAGTTCGGCACCGACTGGTGCGGTTTCTGCCGTGCCGCGCAACCGTTGATCGCGCAGGCATTTCAGGATCATCGCGCGGTGCAGCACATCAAGATCGAGGATGGCAGCGGCCGCCCGCTCGGACGTTCGTTTCGCGTAAAGCTCTGGCCGACGCTCGTCTTCATGCTCGGCGGCAAGGAAGTCGCGCGCCTCGTGCGCCCCGGCGACGTCTCCGAAATTCGTGACGCGCTCGCGCTCATCGACGAGCCGCTCGCGCAGTAAGCCACGACCGAGGGTTATTCCTCGGTCCACTTCCATCGTAAAAATTTGTATGATGACCCGATGACCTGACGAGGCGCATCGAGTCGCATGTTCGAGAAAATTCCGCCGCGCGCGTTGAGCGACACCGTCGCGCAACAATTGCAAAAGCTGATCGAGAAGGGCAGTTTCGCCGCGACCGGCAAGCTGCCGACCGAAGCGGTGCTCGCGCAGGAATTCGGCGTGAGCCGCACGGTCATTCGCGAAGCCATCTCGCGGCTGAAGAACGAAGGCATGGTCGAGCCGCGTCAGGGCAGCGGCGTATTCATCGTCGAGCGCGCGGGGATTCGGCCGTTGCGCATCGATTATGCGCAGGCGGTCGAGCCCGGCGCGGTCGTGCAGATTCTCGCGCTGCGCCGGGCGATCGAGGCCGAAGTGGCATCCGAAGCCGCGCAGCGGCGTACCGACGAACAACTCGCCGCCATCGATGACGCGCTCGCATCCATCGATGAAGCCGTGCGCGATGGCCGCGACGGCGTCGCCGAGGACGTCGCGTTCCATCGGGAAATCGCCAACGCGACCGGCAATCCGTACTTCCTGAAAACCCTCACGTTTCTGAACCAGTACCTGGAAGCGGGCACGCTCGTTACGCGCGGCAACGAGGCGCTGCGCGAGGACTTCATGCGTCAGGTGCGCGAGGAGCACGCGGCGATCGTCGAGGCGATCCGCGCGCGCGAGCCCGACGCCGCGCGCCACGCCGCGCAGACGCATCTCATCAACGCCGCGCGCCGACTGGCGGAAGCGGGCATCTGTTAAGGAATCTGCGATGACACGAAACGTCGGAGTGATCGGTTTGGGCGCAATGGGCATGGGCGTCGCGCGCTCGTTGCTGCGGGCGGGCTTCGCCGTGCATGCGTGCGACGTGCGCCAGCCGGTGCTCGATGCGTTCGCGGCCGAAGGCGGCATCGCGTGCGCGTCGCCGGCCGAGTTGGGCGGCAAGTGCGAGGTCGTGCTGACGGTCGTCGTCAATGCGGCGCAGACCGAAGCCGTGCTGTTCGGCGAAACCGGCGCGGTCGAAGCGATGAAACCCGGCGGCGTCGTGCTCGCGTGCGCGACGGTATCGCCGCAATTCGCCGCCGATCTCGGCAAGCGCATCGGCGAGAAGGGCGTGCACATGCTCGACGCGCCCTTGTCCGGCGGCGCGGCGAAAGCCAGCTCCGGCGAAATGACGATGATGACCTCCGGCCCCGCCGACGCCTACGCCGCCTGCGAGGACGTACTCGACGCGATCGCGGGCAAGGTCTATCGGCTCGGCGACGCCCACGGCGCGGGCTCGAAGGTGAAGATCATCAATCAGTTGCTGGCGGGCGTGCATATCGCGGCGGCGGCCGAAGCGATGGCGCTCGGTCTGCGCGAAGGCGTCGATCCGGATGCGCTTTACGACGTCATCACCCACAGCGCGGGCAATTCGTGGATGTTCGAGAATCGCGTGCCGCACATTCTTTCGGGCGATTACACACCGCTTTCCGCCGTCGATATTTTCGTGAAGGACTTGGGCCTCGTGCTCGACACGGCGCGCACGTCGAAATTTCCGTTGCCGCTGTCGGCGGCGGCGCATCAGATGTTCATGATGGCGTCCACGGCCGGACACGGCGGCGAGGACGATTCCGCGGTCATCAAGATTTTTCCGGGCATCGACATTCCGAAGGGAGCGAAGCAATGACGCAAGCGGCGCAGGCACTGCTCGGCTGTATCGCCGACGATTTCACCGGCGCGACCGATCTCGCCAACATGCTCGTGCGCGGCGGCATGCGCACGGTGCAGACCATCGGCGTGCCGGAAGCGAGCGCGCGGATCGAGGCGGACGCGATCGTCGTCGCGCTGAAGTCGCGCACGATTCCCGCCGACGACGCCATGCGCCAGTCGCTCGATGCGCTCGAATGGCTGCGTGCGCAGGGCTGCCGCCAGTTCTTCTTCAAGTATTGCTCGACGTTCGATTCGACCGACAAGGGCAACATCGGCCCGGTCGCGGACGCGTTGCTCGACGCGCTGAAGGACGATTTCACGATTGCGTGCCCGGCGTTTCCCGAGAATGGCCGCACGATTTTTCGCGGCAACCTGTTCGTCGGCGATGTGTTGCTGAACGAATCGGGCATGGAGAATCATCCGCTCACGCCGATGACCGACCCGAACCTCGTGCGCGTCTTGCAGCGTCAGACGAAATCGAAGGTCGGGCTCATTCGTTACGACACGATTGCGAAGGGGGCGGACGCGATCCGCGCGCGCATCGATGAATTGAAGAAGGATGGCGTGCGCCTCGCGATCGCGGATGCCGTTTCGGACGCGGACTTGTACGTGCTCGGCGACGCATGCCGCGATCTGAAGCTGATTACGGGCGGCTCGGGCATCGCGCTTGGATTGCCGCAGAATTTCCGCGCGGCGAATCTGCTGGCGCACGCGGAGCACGCCGCCGATTTGCCGACGATCGAGGGCAAAGCGGTGGTGCTGGCGGGGAGTGCATCGAAGGCGACGAACGCGCAGGTTGCGCACTGGCGCGAATCGAAGCCGGCGTTTCGCGTCGATCCGATGGCGTTGTCGCGCGGCGAGCCGGTCGTGCAGAGCGCGGTCGAATTCGCGCGCCAGCATGACGAGCCGGTGCTGATTTACGCGACGTCATCGCCGGAAGAAGTGAAGGCGGTGCAGAAGGAACTGGGCGTCGAGAAGGCGGGGCATCTGGTGGAAGACGCGCTTGCGTCGATAGCGCGGACATTGCGCGATGACGGCTGCGCCAAATTCGTCGTGGCGGGCGGCGAAACGTCGGGCGCGGTGGTGCAGGCGCTAGACGTGCGTTCGTTGCGCATCGGGCCGCAGATCGATCCGGGCGTGCCGGCGACGCAATCGATCGGCGCGGATGGAAGCGGGGCGCTGGGCCTGGCGCTCAAGTCCGGCAATTTCGGCACGACCGATTTCTTTGAAAAGGCGTTGAAGGCACTGTGATGGCATCGAACGAGAACGCTATTCGCGAAGAGATCTGCGTGACGGGCAGAAGCCTGTACGAGCGCCGATATACGGTGGGCAGCGCGGGCAACATCAGCGCGCGGCTCGACGATGGCTGGCTGATCACGCCGACGGATGCGTGCCTGGGCCGCCTCGATCCGAACGATATTGCGAAGGTGGATGCGCGAGGCAATCACGTATCGGGCGGACGTCCGTCGAAGACGTTGGCGCTGCATCGCCGGATCTACGAAAACGATGCGAACGCGCGCGGCGTGGTGCATACGCATTCGACGCATCTGGTGGCGCTGACGTTGGCGGGCGTGTGGAAGAACGACGATGTATTGCCGCCGATCACGCCGTACTACGTGATGAAGGTGGGCCATGTTCCGCTGATAGCGTACCGCCGACCGGGCGACGAGTCGGTGGCGGAGGAAGTGGCGGCGTTGGCGTCGCGGGTGAGGGCGGTGTTGCTGGAGCGGTTGGGGCCGGTGGTGTGGGAGAAGTCTGTGTCGCACGCGAGCTATGCGTTGGAGGAGTTGGAGGAGACGGCGCGGCTGTATCTATCGACGATGCCGCGCCCGGAGCCGTTGGCGGAAGAAGCGATAGAGGAATTGAAGAAGACGTTCGGCGCGCGCTGGTAACACAGAGCCGACTGACCGATCGGCCGCGAAGCGGGCTGGAGCCATTTCGTGCTGAACCAGCGCGCGAAACGGACTAGCTGGTCGGACCGTGCGCGAGCCAGGCCCGATGGGGCCTATGAGGGGCACTCTTTAGGCGAGTGCCACGGTGGACGAGAGTACTACCCAAATTGCGTGTGACCGCGGGCCTGAAAAGCTGCTTTCTTTGCTTACTTTCTTTGCAGCAGCAAAGAAAGTAAGTGCCGCCCCGCACAGGGGCAACGCCAATAGACCGACTCGAACACAGGATTCCATGGAAGCAAGCGCATTCGAAACCGGAACAGACGGAGCACAAGCAAATGCCAAGATTCGCAGCAAACCTGACGATGATGTACCCCGAGCACGCTTTCCTGGACCGCTTCGCCGCAGCGGCGAAGGATGGTTTCAAGGCGGTGGAATTCCTGTTCCCTTACGACTTTGAAGCGAACGAAATCAAGCAGCGCTTAACGGACAATGGCTTGACGCAGGCGTTGTTCAACGCCCCGCCGGGCGACTGGGCGAAGGGCGAACGCGGCATCGCCTCGTTACCGGGCCGCGAGGAAGAGTTCAAGCAGAGCGTCGCAAAGGGACTCGAATACACCGCCGTGCTGGGCAACGAGAAACTGCACGTCATGGCCGGCCTGATCGCGAAAGATCAGAACAGAGAGCAACATCGGGCGGTGTATCTGAAGAACCTCGAATACGCGGCAAAAGAAGCGCAGAAAGCGGGCATAACGATCGTGATCGAGCCGATCAACACCCGCGACATACCCGGTTTCTTCCTGAACCGCCAAGACGAAGCACAGCAAATCTGCGATGAGCTCAATGCGCCGAATTTAAAGGTGCAATTCGACATCTATCACTGCCAGATCGTGGAAGGCGACATCGCGATGAAGCTTAAGCGCGACATGAAGCGCCCGAATGCGGGCATCGGCCATATCCAGATTGCGGGCGTGCCGGAGCGCCACGAACCGGGCATCGGCGAATTGAACTATCCGTATCTCTTCGAACTGATCGATTCGCTTGGCTACGAGGGCTTCATCGGCTGCGAATACAAACCGAAGGCCGGCACGTCGGAAGGTCTCGGCTGGCTCAAACCTTATCTGTAAAAACGGAAGCGACCACATGAAGATTCTCATCACGGGCGGCGCGGGCTTCATCGGTCAGCGACTCGCAAAGCGGCTGCTCGCGCGCAACGAGCTCAATGGCAAGCCGATCACGGAACTGGTGCTGCTCGACGTAGCGCGTCCGCAAGACGACAGCCTGCTGAACGACAAACGCGTGCGCGCCGAAACCGGCGACATTTCCGACCCGGCGGTGCTGCAACGCCACGTCGACACGGGGACGGAAGCCATCTTCCATCTCGCTGCGATCGTGAGCGGCCAGGCCGAAGCGGATTTCGATCTCGGCATGAAGATCAACCTCGACGCGTCGCGCGCGCTGCTCGAAGTGTGCCGCGCGGCGGGCCACAAGCCGCGCGTCGTGTTCACGAGTTCGGTCGCGGTGTACGGCGGCGCGCTGCCCGACGTCGTGCAGGACGACACCGCGCTGAATCCGCAATCGTCGTACGGAACGCAAAAGGCGATCGCCGAGCTGCTGCTCTCCGATTACGCGCGGCGCGGTTTCGTCGATGGCCGCGTGCTGCGCCTGCCGACGATCAGCGTGCGCCCCGGCAAGCCCAACGCGGCGGCGTCGTCGTTCGCGAGCGGCATCATCCGCGAGCCGCTGAACGGCGAGCGTTCGACGTGTCCCGTCGATGGCGAAACACGTCTGTGGCTGCTGTCGCCGAAAAGCGCGGTCGAGGCGCTGATCGCCGGCTGCGAAATCGAGCGCGAAAAGCTCGGCTTGCGGCCAGTCATCAACCTGCCGGGGCTGTCGGTCAGCGTGAACGAGATGGTCGCGGCGCTGCGCGAAGTGGCGGGCGACGAAGTCGTGCAGCGCATCGACTGGCAGCGCGACGAACGCATCGAGAAGATCGTGTGCAGCTGGCCGGGCGCGTGGAATACGGCGCGCGCGGAGCAACTCGGCCTGTCGGGCGATAAAAATTTCGCCGACGTGATCCGCGCCTATATCGCCGACGACCTCGCCTGAATCCCACTCTCCGGGCATCGCGCGCGCGATGCCCGCGTCCCGCGCGCCTGTCATGCTTACGATCGCGTTTCCGGGCTACACTTATCTCTTAAATGTGACGAACGTCGGCCCGGCGCCGCGCGTATCGCGTTGAACCACGAGCGGCCGCAAGCGCTCGTATCTCTCTCGCTTTCGTGCCTTGCGTGCCTAACGTGCTCCGTGCGCCTTCGCAGCGCCGTTCGCGGCGCGCGTCCCGTCGTCCCGTGAACAGACCATTCCCGCGCGGGAGATTCCCATGTTGTTGCATCAGCTAGTCGATCGATTCGGCCCGGCGATCGTGTTCGTCAACGTGATGGGCTCGGCGCTCGGGCTGCCCGTGCCCGCCATGCCGACGATGATCGTCGTCGGCGCATCCATCGCGCTGATGGCGGTCGACGGCGGCGCGTTCTGGCCGCCGCTCGTGGGCGTGCTGTGCGTCGCGGTGGCGGGCGGCGTGCTCGGCGATCTCGTCTGGTTCCAGGGCGGGCGCAAGTATGGCGACAAAACGCTCAAGACCATCTGCAAGCTCTCGCTTTCGCGCGATACCTGCGTGAAGAAGACCGAACGCTTCTTCGGGCGCTGGGGCGTACGCATCCTGCTCGTCGCGAAGTTCATCCCCGGTCTTTCGCTCGTCTCCGTGCCGCTCGCGGGCGCGATGGGCGTGAAGCTGCGCAGCTTCATCGCGCACGACGGCGCGGGCATCGCGCTGTGGGGCGCGGTCGGGCTGACGGTCGGCGTCATCTTCGCGGCGCAGTTGGAGATGGTCTTCGCGATGATCTCGCAGCTCGGGCGGCAGGCGGTGGCGGTCGTCGCGGTGCTGCTCGCGATCTACGTCACGTACCGCTGGTGGCGCCGCCGCGCGCTCATGGCGACGCTGGAAAAAGCGC
The DNA here is from genome assembly GCF_023630905.1 of Caballeronia sp. ATUFL_F1_KS4A. Taxonomy (NCBI): domain Bacteria; kingdom Pseudomonadati; phylum Pseudomonadota; class Betaproteobacteria; order Burkholderiales; family Burkholderiaceae; genus Caballeronia; species Caballeronia sp. ATUFL_F1_KS4A. Next base: position 41,577 of record NZ_JALQEB010000023.1, read on the forward strand.
GCATCAGCGTGGACGAGCTGTATGCGCTCATGAACGACGAGCCGCTGCCCGTAATCTTCGACATCCGTTCGCCCGAAAAACGCATGCTCGATCCCGAAGCGATTCCCGGCTCGATGTTCGCCGACGAACGCGATCTCGCGAAGATCATCGAGAGCTACGACAAGTCGCGCAAGGTCGTCATCTATTGCTCGTGTCCGAACGAAGTGTCGGCTGCGTGGATGGCGAAGACCATGCGTAACGCGGGTTTTCGCGACGTCGTGCCGCTCACGGGCGGGCTCGACGCGTGGCGGCTCGCCGGTTTTCACGTCGCGACGCTGACCGAGTTCGGCGAGCTCGCGGCGTCGTCGCCCGAGGAAGTCGCGGAAATGGCGGCGATGTGCCCGTGGCCCGTCAAGTCGTCGGTATCGGGATCGGCGTCGGCATCGCCCGCGGGCACCGCATCCCTGCATGAAGCTGGTTTTCCACACGGAGATCGCGCATGAGTACCACGCCGTTCAACGAGTCCTCTCAGGACATGCCGAATGTCGTCGCATGGAGCGCGCGCGAGCCGATGGAGAGTCCGAATCCGAACGTGGTGCCGACGCCCGCCGCCGCATCCTCGACGAGCGACGACAACGCGCCCTTCTCGCCGCTCGAAAGCCGCGTGCACCAGATGTTCCCGCGCCTGACCGATAACGAGATCGAGCGCATGAGCCGCTTCGGCACGCCGGCGCACTATCGCGCGGGCGAGTGGATTTTCCGCGTCGGCGAAACCGGGCGCGGCATGGTGATCGTCCTGAAGGGCGCGGTGCGCGTGACGCGGCGCGATGCGCTCGGCATCGAGCACATCGTGCGCGAGCACGGCGAGGGGCATTTTCTCGCGGAAGTGGCGCAACTCTCGGGCAAGCCGTGTCTCGTCGACGGCATGGCGGTCGGCGAAGTGGATGGCATCGTGATTCCGCCGGAGCGTCTGCGGGCGCTGCTCGTCGCCGAAGCGGAACTGGGCGAGCGCATCATGCGCGCGCTGATCCTGCGGCGCGTCGGCCTCATCGAAAAGGGCAGCGGACCGGTGCTGCTCGGCCCGTCCGACGACGGCCGTCTCGTGTCGCTGCAAGGCTTCCTGCGCCGGAATGGTTATCCGCACACGGTGATCGACGCCTGCACCGACCCCGACGCGATCTCGCTGCTCGAACGCATTTCGGCATCGACGGCCGATTTCCCGCTCGTCATCTGCCCGGACGGCACCGTGTTGCGCGCGCCCGATGAAAATCAGGTCGCGACGCAGCTCGGCTGGCTGCCGGAGTTCGATCCCGCGCATGTCTACGATGTCGCCGTCGTCGGCGCGGGTCCGGCCGGTCTCGCGACGGCGGTGTACGCGGCGTCGGAAGGTCTGTCGGTCGCGGTGTTCGATTGCCGCGCGCCGGGCGGGCAGGCGGGCGCGAGCTCGCGCATCGAGAACTATCTCGGCTTTCCGACCGGCATCTCGGGTCAGGCGCTCGCCGGGCGCGCGTTCGTGCAGGCGCAGAAGTTCGGCGCGCATATCGCGATTCCGACGAAGATCAAGGCGCTGCATTGCGACTGCAATCCGATCCAGATCGAACTACAGAACGGCACGCGCGTGACGACGCAGACGGTCGTGATCGCTTCGGGTGCGGCGTATCGGCGGCCGGACATCGCGGGGCTGGATCGGTACGAAGGGCACGGCACGTATTACTGGGCGTCGCCGGTCGAGGCGAAGCTCTGCAAGAACGCGGAAGTCGTGCTCGTCGGCGGCGGCAATTCGGCGGGACAGGCCGTCGTCTATCTCGCGACGCATGCGAAGCACGTCCATGTGCTGATTCGCGGCGCGGGGCTGTCGTCGAGCATGTCGCACTATCTGGTCGAGCGCATCGGCTCGCTGCCGAACGTCACGGTGCGAACGCATACGCAGATCACCTCGCTCGACGGCGACGGCCGCGCGCTCACGGCGGTCAATTGCAAGTCGCCGGATGGGCCGCTCACGATCGAGTCGCGGCATCTGTTCCTCTTCACCGGCGCGGACCCGAATACCGACTGGTTGCGCAACTGCAACGTGAACGTCGACGGGAAAGGCTTCGTGCTGACTGGACCGGAGGCCCACGAAGGGCGCACCGAAGGCGTCATGGCGCTGGAAACCAGCGTGCCGGGCGTGTTCGCTATCGGCGACGTGCGCTCGAGTTCGACGAAACGCGTCGCGGCGGCGGTCGGCGAAGGCGCTGCGGTCGTCGCGCAGATTCACGGCTTGCTCGCGAAGCGCGAAGCTTTGAGCGTGCCCGTGGCGTAAAACGCGCATCACGCTCCGGACGATAAAAACGGCCACTCGACAGTGGCCGTTTTTATTTTCGAATATCACGCGACTCACGCGACATTCCGACTCAGTTGCAAAAGACTGTCTAAAGCCGCGCCAGTATTGACGCTCTGGGCGCTCATTATTGAGCTTCGAGAAATTTGATCCTCGGCGTTCAATCATTTCATCGTGTTCCAATTCGCGCTGCCTATAATCAGTTCGAAGTTCTGTCGAATTTGAACCGCACTGATTTTCAGTGGCATTAAGAATCGAATAATCGCGCGAACGGAGAATTCAATTATTTCGAATTCCTTATGAGTTCGTGAGTTTAAACCAATCGGACCGATCCATTTAATTCAACGAAGAAGAGGAGTATGCCGTGACGCAAAAACATTTCCGCGCCGAACCTTTCGATCTGGCTTTCGAGCCGAAACACACGGCGCTCGTCATGATCGACATGCAACGCGATTTCGTCGAACCCGGCGGATTCGGCGAAGCGCTGGGCAACGACGTGTCGTTCGTGCGCACCGCGATCGAACCGTGCAAGCGCGTGCTGGCCGCGGCGCGCGACGCCGGCATGCTCGTCATTCATACGCGGGAAGGCCATCGCGCCGACCTGACGGATTGCCCGCCGGCCAAACTCACGCGCGGCGGCAAGACTTTCATCGGCTCCGACGGTCCGATGGGCCGCATCCTCGTGCGTGGCGAGAAGGGCCACGACCTGATTCCGGAACTGTATCCGGTCGCGGGCGAGCCGGTCATCGACAAGCCGGGCAAGGGCGCGTTCTATGAAACCGACCTGCATCTCATCCTGAAGAATCACGATATCCGCACGCTGATCGTGTGCGGCGTGACGACCGAAGTGTGCGTGACGACGACCGTGCGCGAGGCCAACGATCGCGGCTTCGAATGCATCGTGCCGCAGGATTGCGTCGGTTCGTACTTCCCCGAGTTCCAGAAGTACGCGCTCGAGATGATCAAGGCGCAAGGCGCGATCTTCGGCTGGGTCAGCGACGCCGGCGCGGTCATCGAAGCGCTGCGCGGCTAAGGCGCGCTGAGCCTGCGCATGAGTCCGATCACGCTACGCGGCCTGAGCATCGGCTATCTGGCGCGGCCGGGCTTGTCGCGCACCGGGGATTTCGCGGTGCACAGCAGTTTCAGGCACGCGCTCAATCTCGTCGCGCAGACGGGCGACTGGTTCACGCTCGTCGATGCCGCGTGCGAGAACCTGTCGTGCGGCGCGCGCGTGAGCGCGCCGCCGGGTTGGGACTGGCGCGACCATGCGCGGCCTGGCGAGCGCGTCGCGTTTTCCAATGGCCGTCTGAGCGGCGCGACGTGGCAGGTCGATCTGACCGGCGCGGCGTGCTGGCGGCCCGCGCTGCAAAGCGGAACCGGCGTGCGGATGTCGCCGGATGCGTTGTCGGCGCGGCATGAGCGCGTCGCGGCGCGGCTTGCGGCGCACTGCGCGCGGCACGCCGTGGCAGGCGCGCTGCAGTGGCTGCCGGGCTGGCCAGCGCACGCGCGCGCCGTCAGGCTGAGTCCACACGATGACCCCGCCACGCTCGCTGCCACGGTTCACGCGCTCGTCGGCCTCGGCGGCGGTCTCACGCCCGACGGCGACGATTATCTGCTCGGCTATCTCGCGGCGATTTGGGCCGCGCGCGGCGATCCGCAAATCGACGCGCACCGGCATGTCTTGTCGACCGAGCTGCGCGCGAATCTGCATCGCACGAACGATATCAGCCGCCATTACCTACAACTCGCGCTCGACGGACATTTCAACGAACCGGTCGATCGATTTATCGCGATTGCATCGGCGGCGGACGAAAGCGCGGATATCGAACATGCCGCCGATGCCGTGATGCGCTGGGGCGCGTCGTCCGGCGTGGATTGTCTCGGCGGCATTTTGCACGGCATGCGCGCATGGCGAGAAACGATTCGAATGCGCGAAGCGAAATCATTATTCCCGGAATCGGCTTGAAGCATTTGCGATTCTGTTTTCAAGAAACCGCGAATCGCATTTAAAGAACGGAGAGGTGCAATGGCCATCAAAATCGAAATATTCAAAAATCTGTATCAGGATTCGGTTTCCCTGATGCAGATTTCGGCGCATATCGGCAAGCTGCCGGGCGTCGAGCAGGCGTCCGTCGTCATGGGGACGCCGGCCAATCTCGTGCAGCTCGCCGACGCCGGACTCGGCGACGACGTGAAAGCAAGCCCGAACGATCTCGTCATCGCGGTGCGCGGCGACGAAGCCGCTTGCGAAGAAGCGCTCGGTCTCGCTCGCGAACGCCTGAGCGCGCGCGCGTCGACATCCGACACGCAGACGAGCGAAGCGCTCAAGGCCACCAGTCTCGCGATGGTCTGCGACGACGAACCCGCGTCGAACCTCGCGCTCATCTCGGTGCCGGGCGATTACGCGGCCGCCGAAGCCATCAAGGCGCTGCAGCTCGGCATGAACGTCATGCTCTTCAGCGACAACGTCAGCATGGCGCACGAAAAGGCCATCAAGACGCTCGCGCGCGAAAAGCGCCTCATCGTCATGGGCCCCGACTGCGGCACGGCCATCGTCAACGGCATGCCGCTCGGCTTCGCCAACGTGGTGCGGCGCGGCGGCATCGGCGTCGTGGGCGCATCGGGCACGGGGCTGCAGGAAGTCACCTGCCGTATCGACCAGCTCGGCGCGGGCATTTCGCAGGCGCTCGGCACGGGCGGACACGATCTGCATGAGGACATCGGCGGCATTTCGATGCAATTCGGCCTCGACGCGCTCGCCGAAGATCCCGACACGCGCGTGATCGTGCTGATCTCCAAGCCGCCCGCACGCGCGGTTGCGGAGCGCATTCTGGAGAGCGCGCGCAAGGCGGGCAAGCCCGTCGTCGTGAATTTTCTCGGCGCTTCCGAAGACGAGATGCGCGCGCCGGGCCTCACGCCCGCGCACACGCTCGCCGATGCCGCGCAGTTCGCCGTCGCGTTGCTGAACGGCGCGCCGCTGCCGGCGAGCGTCGCGCGCGTGGAAGCCAACGACGAAGCGACGCTCGTCAAGCGGAGCGAAACGCTCGGCGCGGGCCGCAAGTTCATTCGCGGCGTGTTCGCGGGCGGCACGTTCTGCTACGAGAGCCAACTGCTCTGCAAGGCGGAAGGTTTCATGGCGAGCTCGAACACGCCGGTGAAAGGCAACGCGAAGCTCGCGGATATCTGGAAAAGCGAGGGCCACACGATCGTCGACATGGGCGACGACGATTTCACGCGCGGCCGTCCGCATCCGATGATCGACCCGACCCTGCGCGACGAACGCGTGCGCGCCGAGATGCTCGATCCCGCAACTGCCGTCGTGCTGTTCGATCTCGTGCTCGGTTACGGCGCGGCGGACGAACCGGCGCAAGGGCTCATCGCATTGCTGGCGCAATTGCCGCGCGAAAACGCGCCGCTGTTGATCGCGCATGTGTGCGGCACGGAATCCGATCCGCAAGTCAGAAGCCGTCAGATCGACGCATTGCGCGAGGCAGGCGTTCTCGTCGCCGGATGCAACGCCGAGGCCGCGCTGTGGGCGAGCCGCGTCGCGCGTCTGCAGGCGCGACGCCACGCGTAAAAAGGAGCAAAAGAATGAACCGATTGTTTGGTCAGCCACTGAAAGTGGTGAACTGCGGGCTCACGAGCTTCGCCGACAACCTGCGTCTCGCGGGCGGCGAAGTCAGTCACGTCAACTGGCAGCCGCCCGCTCTCGGCGATGTCGCCGCGGGCCTCGATCTCGCGTGGCTGATGCGCCATCCGCTCGTCGAGCAGGCGAACGACATTGCATTCGCGCGTTATCTCGAAGCGCAGCCGGTGTTGAAAGACATCGCTACGGCATCCGAAGCAATCAGCGCGATGAGCGCGCGCAAGCTGATTCTCCACTCCGGTCCGCCGATCGCGTGGGAGAACATGTGCGGGCCGGTGAAGGGCGCGATCATCGGCGCGGTGATGCTCGAAGGCTGGGCCGCCGATCACGCCGCCGCCGAACGCCTGATTCTCGACGGCAAGGTCGATCTCGAGCCGTGTCACCACCATCAGGCCGTCGGTCCGATGGCGGGCATCATCAGTCCGTCGATGCCGCTTTTCGTCGTCGAGAACAAGGCGAACGGGCATCGCACGTACAGCAATCTGAACGAAGGTCTCGGCAAGGTGCTGCGCTTCGGCGCGAACAGCACGGAAGTGCTCGACCGTCTGCGCTGGATGAAAGCGACGCTCGCGCCCGCGCTGAAGGCCGCGCTCGCGGTGTCCGGCGAGATCGAGCTGAAGCCGCTGATGGCGCAGGCGCTGCATATGGGCGATGAAGTCCACAACCGCAACAGCGCGGCGACGGGCCTCTTCATCAAGCGCATCGTGCCCGCGCTGCTCGGCACGCAACTGCCGCTCGCGCAGATTCGCGAAGCGAGCGCGGCGATCATCGCCAACGATCACTTCTTCCTCAACATCTCGATGGCCGCGTGCAAGGCCATGATGGACGCGTGCGCCAACGTGCCTTTCAGCTCGATGGTCTCGGTGATGGCGCGCAACGGCGTGAACTTCGGCATCCGTCTGTCGGGCACCGGCGACCGCTGGTTCCAGGCGAAGGCGAATCCGGTCGAGGGCCTGTTCTTTCCGGGCTATGGCGTCGATGACGCAGCCGCCGATCTCGGCGACAGCGCGATCACCGAAACGGCCGGCGTGGGCGGTTTCGCGATGGCGTCGTCGCCCGCGATCGTGAAGTTCGTCGGCGGCACGCCCGCCGATGCGACCGCGAACAGCCGCCGCATGCAGGCCATCACGCTCGGCGGCAATCCGGCGTTCACGCTGCCCGCGCTCAACTTCGCGCCGACCGCCGCGGGCATCGATGCGCGCAAGGTGGCCGACCGCGGCATTTTGCCCGTCATCAATACGGGCATCGCTCACAAGCAAGCAGGCGTCGGGCAGATCGGCGCAGGCATCACGACCGCGCCGATGGAGTGCTTCGTCGAAGCCATTCGCGCGCTCGCCGAGACCGTCAAACAACCCAGCGGACAAGCATCATGACAGTTCGAAAACCTCTGGCAGTCGTCGCCGTGGGCGGCAACGCGCTGATTCGCGACGATCGTCATCTGAGCATTCCCGATCAATACGAAGCGGTGACGGAGAGCGCGACACATATCGCCGACATGATCGCGGCGGGATGGAACGTCGTGCTCACGCATGGCAACGGGCCGCAAGTCGGCTTCATCTTGCGGCGTTCCGAACTCGCGTCTCAGGAAGTCGCGCCCGTGCCGCTCGACTACGCGGTGGGCGATACGCAAGGCGCGATCGGCTACATGTTCCAGAAGGCGCTGACCAACGAGCTGCACCGTCGCGGCATCGAACGGCGCGTCGTTGCGCTCGTGACGCAGACGCGCGTCAGCGCCGACGATCCCGCGTTCGAGAAGCCGGCCAAGCCGGTCGGCGCGTTCTTCGACGAAGCGACCGCGAAGAAGCGTCAGGAAGAGCTCGGCTGGACCTTGATGGAAGACGCGGGACGCGGCTGGCGGCGCACGGTGCCGTCGCCGGAGCCGCTTGAAATCATCGAGCGCGATGTCATCGCGAGCCTGCTCGCGCAAGGCTGCGTGGTGATCGCGTGCGGCGGCGGCGGCATTCCGGTGGTGCGCAAGCACGGCAAGCTGTCCGGCGTCGAGGCGGTCATCGACAAGGACCTCGCATCGGCGCTGCTCGCGCAGCAACTGAAAGCGGATCTGCTGCTGATTCCGACCGGCGTCGAACAGGTCGCGGTGAACTTCGGCACGCCCGAGCAGCGCTGGCTCGACACGATGAGCGTGAGCGAAGCGCGCGAGCTGATCGCGCAGGGTCAGTTCGGCGCGGGCAGCATGCTGCCGAAAGTGGAGGCGATTCTGCGCTTCGTGTCGCACATCGAACCGGACGGCCACGCGGGCGAAGGGCTCATCACGAGTCCGGCGGCGATCAGGCCCGCGCTCGAACGGCGCACGGGTACGTGGATCACGCCGTAACGCGCATACGCCCCCGACATCAACAAGGAGAAGGACACACATGAACGACAAGACACTGCTCGCGGTGAACGGCACGCTGATGCGCGGCCTCGGGCTGAACCACAACATGCTGGCGGCGAAGGGCGAATTCGTGCGCGAGGATCGCACGGACGCGTGCTATCGCATCTGGACCATCAACGATCGTCATCCCGGCATGTTGCGCGTGAAGAGCGGCGGCGTGGCCGTATCGCTGGAAGTCTGGGAATTGCCGATGGCCAATCTCGGCGCGCTCTTGCTCAGCGAACCGGCGGGTCTTTCGATCGGCAAGGTCGTGCTCGCGGACGGCAGCGAAGTGCTCGGCGTCCTCGCCGAACCGTGGCTCGTCGAAGGACAGAAGGAGATCACGGCATCCGGCGGATGGCGCGAATACACCGGCCACCACTACACGCCCTGAATGGAATCGGCATCAGCAAAGGAACTGTCATGAGTCAATCGAAAGAGAGCCGGGTCAGCGCTTCGCCCGGCACTGCGCCGGGCTATCGCATCGCGATGATCCTGCTCGGCATCGCCGTCACGCCGGTGTTGCTGTCGTCGTCGAGTCTCGGCAATCAGATGTCGAACGGCGATCTGATCAAGGTCGTCGGGATCGGCAGCCTGATCCTCGCGATTCTCGCGTCGATCACGATCTCGGTCGGCGAGAAAGCACGGCTGCCGACCTACGGCATCGTGAAGTATCCGTTCGGCGAGAAAGGCGCGATCGCCATCAACGTGCTGCTCGCGGTCAGCCTGTTCGGATGGATCGCGGTGACGGCCAACATGTTCGGCCACTCGGTCGCCGACCTGCTCGCGCAACATGGCGTGAACGTGCCCGCGCCGCTGCTCGTCGCGATCGGCTGCGTGATCTTCGTCGCGTCCACCGCGTTCGGCTTCGAAGTGCTCGGCAAGGTGGCGCAGTTCGCCGTGCCGGTCATCGCGTTGATGATGTGCTATATCGTGCGCGTCGCGCTCAATGGCCAGGCGCCTGCCGTCGATGCGATCGCCGGCATGCCGATGGGCGTCGCGGTATCGACGGTCGTCGGCACGATCATCGTGCTGGTCGCGACCTTGCCCGACTTCGGCAGCTTCACGCATAACCGCAAACACGCGGTCGGCGGCGCGCTGCTCACGTTCCTGATCGCCTATCCGCTGCTGTACTGGGCGGGCGCGACGCCGAGCGTGCTCACGGGCAAGAGCTCGCTGCTCACCGCGATGGCCGTGTTCGGCGCGACCTTGCCGGCCGCCTTGCTGCTGATCTTCGCGACGGTCACGGGCAACGCGGGCAACATGTTCCAGGGCACGCTCGTCACATCGACGCTCATCACGCGCTTTCCGAAGTGGCAGATCACCGTTGCGCTCGGCGTGCTGGCGGCGATCGTCGGCAGCATGAACATCATGTCGTGGTTCATTCCGTTCCTGCTGTTCCTCGGCATCGCGACGCCGCCCGTCGCGGGCATCTATATCGCGGACTTCGTGATGTATCGGCGCAACGGGTATGATGCTGCCGCGCCAGCGCGCGAACCGCAGATCAAGATCATGACCTTCGTCGCGTGGATTCTCGGATCGCTCACGGGTTTCGCGACGGTGAACGGCATGTTCACGGTCACGTCGATTCCCTCACTCGATTCGATTCTCGTTGCGTGCATCGGCTACATGATCCTGAGCCGGTTCGCGCAGGCGAGCGGCACTGTCAAGCCCAGCGGGCACTGACGCAACGATGTGAGCGAAGCGCACGGTGTTCATCGCGCGCTTCGCTCATGTGGCAGGACAAATACTCATGTGGAAGCAGGCTCGATGTTCACTTCGGACGAAAGCATTCGGATAGTCCGGTTGGTTGCGCAGTATCAAAGCATCACGGCGGCCGCGGAACGGCTGAACAAGGTTCCGTCGGCGATCAGTTACACCGTCAGGAAGCTCGAGGAATCGTTCGGCGCGAAGCTGTTCGAGCGCCGCGGTTGCTATATCCGGCTTACCGAGGCGGGCGAATACTTCATCGCGCACAGCAAGGCGATTCTCGACGATCTGCAGGCGCTCAAATGCAATCTCGCCATCGTTCAGGGGGGCATCGAGCCCGAGCTCACCGTGGCCGTCAACAACATCGTGCCGCGCGACGCGATCATCCAGTTCTTGTGCGATCTGGAAGATGCGTATCCGACGACGCGCGTCACGATCCAGCAGGAGGTGTACAACGGCTGCTGGGACGCGCTCTATGCAAGCAAGGCGAATATCGTCGTCGGCGCGCCGCATTTCGTGCCGAAGACCGACGGCATCACGAGCGTCGCGCTCGGCCATCTCGCGTGGGACTTTCTCGTGGGCGCCGATCATCCGCTCGCGGATGCGCCGCATATCCTGCAAAGCGCGGAGTTGCGGAAGTATCCGGCGGTCTGCATCAAGGACACGTCGATCGATTTCGATCCGATGCATGCGTGGCTTCTGGAAGGGCAGAAGCCGATCTTCGTTCCCGACTTTTCGATGGCCGTGAGAATCATCGCGCGCAATGTCGCGATCGGCTATGTGCCCACGCATATCCGCGCGGCATTCGGCGACGCCGGGCTCGTCAGTAAGTCGATTCAGGAGCAGAAGCACGCGACGCGGCTCTTCCTCGCGCATCGTTCGGATGGCGTCGGCAAGGTGCGGGCATGGTGCGTCGACTATCTGATGCGACCGGAATTCAGGGCGTGGTTGTGCGGCGATGCTCCGCAGCAGGGAAGCGCAAGGTGAATTCGATCCACCCGTCCGGCGTGGATTCGGCGGATGCGACGCCGCCATGCAGCCGCATGATCGCCTGAACGATCGACAAGCCGAGTCCGCTCGATTCCGTGAACTCGCTGCGCGCCGCGTCGCCGCGATAAAAGCGGTCGAACAGCTTCGCGAGCTCTTCCTTCTCGATGTGCGCGCCGCGATTGCCCACGACGATGCTCGCGCCTTGTTCATCCGCGTAACCGCGCAGCCGGACCACGGTGCCCGCCGTCGCATAACGCACCGCATTCACGACGACATTGCCGATCGCCCTGCGGCACATGATTGCATTCGCAAGCATTTCGCCTTCGGCCTGGATATCGAACGTGATGCGGCGTTCATCGGCGATGCCTTCGAAGTAAGCGCCGATCGTCTCGAGCGCTTCGCGGATATCGAGCCGCTCCCGTTCGATCTGTTGCTGCTCATGATCCGCCTGCGCGAGAAAGAGAATGTTCTGCGCGATGCGCGCGAGGCGCTCCAGTTCTTCCAGATTCGATTCGAGCACGCTGCGATACTCCGCGACGCTGCGCTCGTGCGCGAGCGTGACCTGCGTTTGACCGACCAACACGCCGATCGGCGTGCGCAGTTCATGCGCGAGATCGGCGGAGAACTGCACCAGACGCTCGTAGCCGTGTTCGAGCCGGTCGAGCATCGCATTGAACGACGCCGCGAGGCTTTGCAATTCGGCGGGCGCATGGGCGACGTCGAGCCGCGCGGACAATCGGTTCGGCGTGATTTCGGCGGCTTTATCGGCCATCAGTTTGAGCGGCATGAGTCCGCGGCTCGTGACCCAGTAAGCGAGCAGCAACGTCACGAGCACCGCGCCGATCACGTTGATCCATACGCGCTTCAGATACGCCGACAACACAATCGCTTCCTGCGTCATCACATGCGCGGCGATGATCTCGACGACCTCGCCGTTCTCGCCGATGCGCGCCTGCGCGCCGACCCAGCGCATCCGCACGCCGTCCGCGCGCGAGCCTTCGTACAGGTCATCGAGTCCGATGGCGCGCGTCACAGGCACGACATCGAGCGGCGGCAACGGCATCTTCTCCGGATTGACGTAGATGAAAGGCCCCGAGCCCGCGCGTCGAAAGAGGATGACGTCCTGACGATCGCCTAGCATCGTTTCGAAGAGCCGAGGTCGCGCTTCGATTTCCTTGATCGTGTAGAGATCGTGCAGAAGCGAGCGGAAATGCTCGACGCGCGCGATCAGCTGGTAATCCGCGCGCGTGGACAGCGCGCGATTCGTCGCGTGATAGAGCGATGCGCCGATCATGCCGACGACGATGCACACGATCACCGCAAACGACAACGCGATACGTACCGCAAGCGAGCGCGATGGCCGGTTCAAGGATTCTCCCCGAACGAATAGCCGATGCTGCGCACCGTATGAATGAGCTTCAGATCGAATGGATTGTCGATCTTCGCGCGCAGCCGCTTCACCGCGACGTCGACGACATTGGTGTCGCTGTCGAAGTTCATGTCCCACACTTCCGATGCGATCAGGGTGCGCGACAGCGCCTCGCCCTGATGCTTGCAAAAGAGATGCAGCAGCGCGAATTCCTTGTTCGTGAGCACGATGTCGATGCCCTTGCGCGTCACCTTGCGACGCAGCACATCCACATGAAGATCCGCGATCTGGAACGTATCGGATTCGCGCATCACGCCGCGTCTGAGCAGCGTGCGAATGCGCAAGACGAGTTCGGTGAAAGAGAAGGGCTTGACGAGATAATCGTCCGCGCCGAGTTCGAGTCCGTGAATGCGGTCCGTCACGTGATCGCGTGCGGTGAGAAAAATGACAGGCAAGTCACGTTTCGCGCGCAAGGCCGACATCACCTGCCAGCCGTCGATGCCCGGCAGCATCACGTCGAGCACGATCAGTTCGTAGGAATTCGCGAGCGCCTGGTGCAGACCGTCCGTGCCGTTGCGAACGAGCTCGACCTGATAGCCGGACTCGATGAGCCCTTTCTTCAGGTAGTCGCCTGTCTTGCGGTCGTCTTCGATAACGAGGATGGTCATGCTCGCACTGCATTCGATGGATTGCCGACATTCTAGCCAGAGCGCGCGCGACGCTCGCAAAGATGACAAAAAAGTCATCGAGAGGTCATCGATCGATCAGCGGCGCGTCGCTACCATGCCCTCGAAATCTCAACGACTCGCGAGGCTCGACGACGTGCAAATCCAACCGTTATGGCTGCGCATCACGCACTGGCTCAACGCGTTCGCCGTGTTGATCATGGTGACGAGCGGCTGGCAGATCTACAACGCATCGCCGATTTTCAAATCGCTGACCTTCTCGTCCGCGATCACGCTCGGCGGCTGGCTCGGCGGCGCGCTGCAATGGCATTTCGCGGCGATGTGGCTGCTGGTCGCGAATTTTATCGTGTACATCGCGATGAATCTCTTCACCGGACGCCTGCGCCGCCGCATGTTTCCGCTCTCCGTCAAGAGCATTTTCACCGACGCCTTCGCCGCGCTACGCGGCAAGCTCGGTCACGACGATCTCACGCATTACAACGCGGTGCAGAAGTTCGCGTATCTCGCGGTGATCGTGGACATCACGATCGTGATCCTGTCGGGACTCGCGGTGTGGAAGTCGGTGCAGTTTCCCTTGCTTCGCACGTTGATGGGCGGTTACGACAACGCTCGCATCGTGCATTTCTTCGGCATGAGTTTTCTCGTGGCGTTCTTCGTCGTGCACGTCGCGATGGTCGCGCTCGTGCCGCGCTCGCTCGTGCTGATGATCCGAGGTCGCTAACACATGTCGCTCAAGCTATTCAAATCGAGACCCGACGCTGAACTCATCATCAACGATGCCGCGAAGGAACTGAAGGCGCCGGCGCGCCGTTTGTTCGGCAAGCGCATTCTTTCGCTGGGCGGCCTCGCGATGCTGTCGGGCTGCAACATCACCGACGACAAATCGGTCAACGCGATGCTGCGCCGCATTTCATCCTTCAACGACGACATGCAGGCGTTGCTATTCGACCCGAACCAGCTCGCGCCGACTTATCCCGACTCGATGATCACGCGGCCGTTTCCGTTCAACGCGTTCTATGACATCGATGAAGTGCCCGAAGTCGATCCATCGACATACAAGCTGGAGATAGGCGGCCTCGTCAAGGGCAAGCGTGTGTGGACGCTCGACGAACTGCACGCGATGCCGCAGGAAAGCCAGGTGACACGGCATATCTGTATCGAAGGCTGGAGTGCGATCGGCAAGTGGGGCGGCGTGCGATTCGCGCAAATCCTCGCGCGTGCAGGCGCCGATACGAGCGCGAAATACGTGGCCTTTCATTGCGCCGACAACTACTCGACGAGCATCGACATGCCGACCGCGCTGCACGCGCAGACGCTGCTCACGCTCACCTACGACGGCCAGATTTTGCCGGCGAAGTACGGCTTCCCGATGAAGCTGCGCATGCCGACCAAGCTCGGTTACAAGAATCCGAAGCACATCGTCGCGATCACTGTGACGAACGATTATCCCGGCGGCTATTGGGAGAACCAGGGCTACAACTGGTTCGGCGGTTCCTGAAGCCTTTGCTTTCATCACCAGAAGGAGATTGCATGTCGATTCGACTCAAACTTGGCGTCAGCATCGTGACGCTCGCACTCGCATCCGCGGCTCTTGCTCAGACGCCCGCCGCGAAACCCGCGCGCATTCGCGGCGATATCGTGTCGCTGTCAGGCGATACGCTGACCGTTCATCGACGCAGCGGCGACACCGTAAAGATCGCCGTCAAGGCAGATACGCCCGTCACCGCGCTGAAGAACATCAAGCTGCAGGACATCAAGCCGGGCTCGTTCGTCGGCACGGCTGCGACCACCGGCACCGACGGCAAGCTCACCGCGACCGAGGTACTCGTGTTCCCGGAAGCCGCGCGCGGCACAGGCGAAGGCCACTATGAATGGGATCTCGGACCGAAGAGCTCGATGACCAACGCGAACGTCGACCAGGTCGTGCAAGGCACGAGCGGCCGCGATCTGAAGCTCTCGTACAAGGGCGGCGCGAACTCGGTGACCGTACCGGAGAACGTGCCCGTTGTGACGTTCGCCCCCGCGACGCACGACGACCTGAAGCCCGGAAAGAAAGTGTTCGTCGTCGCGACTCCGGCTGGTTCGGACTTCGCGGCGCAACGCATCGTCGTGGAGAAGGATGGCGTCGCGCCGCCGATGTAAGCGTCACCTTCGACAAAGTCCCTGCACGCGCCCGCCGATCATCGATCGCGGGCGTTTGTCATTCCAGCGTCGTGCGTATATGCCTCACGCTCGACACCGTGTCGTCGAAACGCGCGTTGCCGAGCTTGCGCTTCATGCGCCGCGTGACCTCCGAGCTGACCGCGCCGATGCGCTTCATCATCGCGACCGCGGAATCGGTCGGATGAATGGCGGATTCGCGGCCATCGCGTTCAGTGGACCAGCGCTCGACGAGCCCCAGTTTCGCCAGTCCGTCGAGCGTGCGCGTGGCAGTGGGGCGCGTGATCGCGAGTGCATCGGCAAGCGTGCCTTGAAGCTGCCCGGGATGCTCGACAACCGCGCGCAACATGAACGCCTGCGACGGCGTGAGTCCGAACGGCTTGAACGCTTTGGCCCATTCGCGTTCGAGTGCGCGCGCGAGTGCGGTGGTGTTGAAATAAAGGCATTGGTCGAACATACGGGTCACCGTCGTGTCATGTAATTCGATCTGCAACTATCGATTGAACGTAGCGCGCGTCAGCAGATTTTACGTGGCCGCGATACCATGGCCGTCTGCGTCATATGGTCCGGCGCAAGCAACATTGGCCACGCCACTCTCAAGGAGACATGCATGAGCAACACTCGTTCCGACCTTCCGGCTTATCCGAATACCCGGCTTTATATCGACGGCGCGTGGCGCGACGGTTCGCGCGACACGGCCGTCATCAATCCGGCGAACGAAGCGGAGATCGGCCGTCTCGCGCTCGCGGGCGAAGCCGAGCTTTCGCTCGCCGCCGACGCCGCCGCGCGCGGTTTCAAGGAATGGCGCAAGGTTTCGCCCTACGAGCGCAGCAAGCTGATGCGTCGCGCGGCGCAGAACATTCGCGAGCGTGCGGAACAGATCGCCGCCATCATGACGATGGAGCAGGGCAAGCCGTTCGGCGAGGCGCGCATCGAAACGCTGTCGGCAGCGGACATCATCGAATGGTTCGCGGAAGAAGGGCGCCGCACGTATGGCCGCGTGATTCCGTCGCGAACGGATGCCGTGCGCCAGATCGTGACGCGTGAGCCGGTCGGTCCGGTCGCCGCGTTCACGCCGTGGAATTTCCCTATCAATCAGGCGGTGCGCAAGGTATCGGCCGCCCTCGCGTCGGGGTGCTCGGTCGTGCTCAAAGGCCCCGAGGAAACGCCCGCAAGCTGCGCGGCGCTCGTGCAGGCATATGCCGATGCGGGCCTGCCCGCCGGCGTGCTGAATCTCGTCTTCGGCGTGCCCGCCGATGTCTCGAAGTATCTGATCGCGCATCCCGCGATCCGCAAGATTTCGTTCACCGGTTCGACGCCGGTCGGCAAGCTGCTTGCGTCGCTCGCGGGCGAGCACATGAAGCGCGTGACGATGGAACTAGGTGGCCACGCGCCGGCTATCGTGTTCAAGGACGCCGACATCCCCCGCGCCGCGAAGATGCTCGCATCGGCGAAATTCCGCAACGCGGGTCAGGTCTGCATCTCGCCGACGCGCTTTCTCGTCGAAGAATCCGCGTATGACGAGTTCGTGCAGCACTTCGTCGCCACCGCGAGGGCGGTGAAAGTGGGCAACGGTCTCGACGATGGCGTTCAGATGGGTCCGCTCGCGAACGGCCGCCGCCTCGAAGCGATGGAACGCCTCGTCGCCGATGCGCGCGAGCACGGCGCGAAGGTGTTGACGGGCGGCGAGCGCATCGGCCGCGAAGGCTACTTCTTCGCGCCGACCGTGCTGACCGATGTGCCGCTCTCCGCGCGCATCATGACCGAAGAGCCGTTTGGCCCGATCGCGCCGATCGCATCGTTCAAGTCGTATGACGAAGTGATCGCCGAGGCCAATCGCCTGCCTTATGGGCTTGCCGCTTACGCTTACACGAGCTCTGCGGCGACGTCAGCGGCGGTGTCGGACGATATCGAAAGCGGCATGCTCTCGATCAATCACCACGGCCTCGCATTGCCGGAGACGCCGTTCGGCGGGGTCAAGGATTCGGGCTACGGCTCGGAAGGCGGCAGCGAAGCGATGGAAGCGTATCTCGTCACGAAGTTCGTGACGGAGCATCGTTGATTCGCGAGTCGGTAGGTTAGTTGGACGGCGGCCCTTCGACGGGCCGCTTTCCTTGATGATCCGATAGTTCGGATGACGAATGAGCGCGGTATGAATCGTCATCGAACAAAGCTACAGGAGCCAGCAAGTGACGCAATCGAAACAACCCACGATCGCAATTCTCGGCGCAGGCAGCATGGGATCGGCCATTGGCCGTACATTGACGCAAGGCGGTGCGCGCGTGCTGACATCGCTCGAAGGACGCAGCGCGGCGAGCGCAGCGCGTGCGCGCGAAGCCAGCATGGAAGATGCAAGCCTCGACGATCTCGTGGCGTGCGACTTCATTCTGTCGATCGTGCCGCCCTCGGTCGCTGTCGATACCGCGCAGCGCCTCGCTCCTCTGTTCGAACGCGCGAGCGCGCAGCCCGTCTACATCGACTGCAATGCGATCAATCCCGCTACCGTCGGCCAGATCGAGCGCGCGCTCGAACCGACGCGCACGCCGTTCGTCGATGCATCGATCATCGGTCAGCCATCGGCGCCGAAGTTCTACATGTCGGGACCGCATGCAAAGCGCACTCAGCTACTCGCCGATCACGGTCTCGTCGTGCGCGTGCTCGACGGCCCGAACGGCGCCGCATCCGCGCTCAAGATGTCGTATGCGGGCATCACGAAAGGGCTGACGGCGCTCGGCTCGGCGATGGCGCTCGCCGCGATGCGCAACGGCGCGGGCGATGCGCTTCTCAGCGAACTCGCGGCGAGCCAGCCCGCGCTTGCCGCGTGGCTCGCGGGCAATGTGCCGCGCATGCCGCCGAAGGCCTATCGCTGGGTTGCCGAGATGGAAGAGATCGCGGAGTTCGTCGGCGACGAGTTCGCGGAGCATCGCATCTACGAAGGCGCGGCCGGACTTTACGCGCGGCTTGCGAAAGACAAGGACGCGACGGACGCGCTCGAACGTTTCTTCAGCGAATGTCCTTAAGCGCGCGCGGCCGCGGTTTCCGTCATGTACTCGAAGAAGCGCGCCGCGCGTCGGTCGCCCGCATAGGCCGAATTGATGCGCACCCACGCACACGCCTCGCCGTTCGGGCGGTAATAGCTGCCCGGCGCGAGCGTGACGCCGAACTTCACGGCTTCGTCGACGAGCACGGATGAATCGTCGATGCCGGGCACTTTCGCCCATACGAAGTTGCCGCCGCTCGGCTCGTCGAACACGTCCCATCCATAGCCTTCGAGCGTTTGCACCGCGCTCGACAGCGAATCGCGCACGCGCTTGCGCAAGCGCTCCAGATACTTGCGATACGTGCCGCGCTCCAGCAGGCCCGCCGCGACGCTTTCGGCGAAGCGCGTGCCGCCGAGGCTCGTCAGCACCTTTACGTCGACGAGATTCTTCACGAGCTCGCGATTCGCCGCGAGATAGCCGATGCGCAGCGACGACGACAAGGTCTTCGACAAGCCGCCCACATAGATCACGCGATCGAGCTGATCGAGCGATGCCAGCCGTTGCGTCGGCACGGCCTGGAAGTCGGCGTAGATATCGTCCTCGACGATGGAAAAGCCGTGCTGGGTCGCGAGTTGCAGCAGCTTGAACGCGACTTGCGGCGCGACGTTCGTCGCAGTCGGGTTCTGGAACACGGTGTTGATGAAGAAGAGCTTCGGCTGATGCTGCTTCAGCAGTTCTTCCGCGACGTCGATATCGGGTCCGTTCGCGAGCCGCGGCACGCCGACGAGCCGCACGCCCTGCAGCTTCAGGAGCCCGAAGAGATTGTAGTAACCGGGATCCTCGACGAAGACCGTATCGCCCGGCTTCAGCATGTAGCGCACGACGAGATCGAGCGCCTGGCTCGCGCCGTTCGTGATCATCACGTTGGGAAGATCGGCGTCGATGCCGAGCGCGTTGATCCGCATCGTGACTTGCTGACGCAAATCGGTGTCGCCGTGGGGAATCGCGTAATCGATCACGCTCGATACGTCGGTGCGCGACGCCTGACGGATCGCCTGCGTCAGGCCGTCCACATCGCGCCATGCCTTGGGAATGAAGCCGCTCGACAACTTCAGCGTCTCGCCGGGATAGTTGAACTGCTGGAGGATCTGGTTCGATTCCTCTTCGGCCAGACGCGGATCGCAATTACCCGCGTTGCCGTCGCGTTCATCGACGTGATTCGCCACATAGAATCCGGATCCGTGCTTCGGCTGAATGAGCCCGCGCGACGCGAGACGGTCGTAAGCCTCGATCACCGGAAAGCGGCTGATGCGCTGCTCGGCGGCAAGCTGACGAATCGACGGCAGCTTCGCGCCCGCGAGCACGCGGCGCGAGCGGATCATCGCTTCGATCTGACTGACGATCTGTTCGGTCAGCGGCACGCCGGTGCCGCTGTCGATGTGAAGCGGAAGTGCATTCATGATGTCTGGAACTGTTCAGTGATTTGCTGTGAACAGTTCGAGTTCGCTGTTCGCCAGTGTCGTCTTGCCATTCGAACGCATCCGAAAACCCGCGTCAAGACTGGCCGAATGGCTAGCTAGAGTGTTTTTAAAGTGTCAGATCGATGCGAACTGTTCGGTCAATTTGGCTTAACAGTTTCGGTCAAACTGTTCACAAGTGTTCATTCAAGCTGTTCGCAATCGGTCGAATAATAGGATCAACGGCTGCTCTTGCATCTCTGTCGGGCGGCCTTTCAGTTACGCGATCTGAAGGAGCGGCATCATGCGTGAAATCCGGACATTCGAACTCGACGGGCGCGATGCGCCTACGCGCTGGGTGATCGATCGGCCCCAAACGCTGCGTGTGACGCGCGGGCAAATCTGGCTGACCATCGAAGGCGGCGCCGACGATTACTGGCTGGACGCGGGCGCGTCCGTCGAACTGAAGCCTTACACGACGATCTGGGTCAGCGGGACGACGGACGCCAGCTGGTTCTCGATGTCGTCCGATTCGACGCGGGCGGGCGCGCGTCGCCTGAGGGAGATGGTGCGCACGTTGTTCGCCCGCCGGACGACGTGGCCGCGCATCGCGATCTCCAAAGCGTAGGGAGCCAAAGAAGGGCGAAAAAAAACCCGGCCGTGGCCGGGTCCAATGTTCCCGCGCTCTTTCGAACGCGGTCACCTGCAAAACTGCTTGAGCCTTTTACGCCGCGAGCAGCGAGCGCAGCACGAACGGCAGAATTCCGCCGTGCTTGTAGTAGTCGACTTCGATCGGCGTATCGATACGCAGCAGCACCTGCACGCGATCGTCCTTGCCGTCCTTGCGATGGATCACGAGCGTGACTTCCTGTTGCGGCTTGAAGTCGTCGCCGAGACCTTCGATGTCGTACGTCTCTTCGCCGGTGATGTTCAGCGACTGCACGCTGTCCGAGCCCTTGAACTGCAGCGGCAGCACGCCCATGCCGACGAGGTTCGAGCGATGGATACGCTCGAAGCTGCGCGCGACCACGGCCTTTACGCCGAGCAGTTGCGTGCCTTTCGCCGCCCAGTCGCGCGACGAACCCGTGCCGTACTCTTCGCCCGCGAACACGATGGTCGGCGTATTGGCGGCGATGTACTTCATCGCTGCGTCGTAGATGGACAGTTGCTCGCCGCTCGGCTGATGAATCGTCAGGCCGCCCTCGACGCGCGTGCCGTCGGCCTTCGCCGGGATCATCAAATTCTTGATGCGGACGTTCGCGAAGGTGCCGCGCATCATCACGTCGTGATTGCCGCGACGCGAGCCGTAGCTGTTGAAGTCGGCCTTCTGCACGCCGTTCGCCTTCAGCCACACGCCCGCCGGCGAGGTTTCCTTGATCGAGCCGGCCGGGCTGATGTGGTCGGTCGTCACGGAATCGCCGAAGATGCCGAGCGCGCGCGCGCCCTTGACCGCGGGAATCGAATCGGCCGGCTTCATCGAGAATTCGCTGCCGAAGAACGGCGGCTCGGCGATGTACGTCGACTTCGGCCAGTCATAGACCTGGCCGCTTTCGCCCGCGATCTTGCTCCACAGGTCGCCTTCCTTCGTGAGCTGAGAGTAGTTCTCGCGGAACGCCTTCGCGTCGAGCGCGAACTTGAGCAGCGCATGAACTTCGTCGCTCGTCGGCCAGATGTCGCCGAGATAGATGTCGCGGCCGTCCGTGCCCTTGCCGACCGGCTCGGTCATCAGATCGCGCGTGATGTTGCCAGCGATCGCGTAGGCGACGACCAGCGGCGGCGAGGCCAGGAAGTTCGCGCGGATGTTCGGGTGAATGCGCGCCTCGAAGTTGCGGTTGCCCGACAGCACGGCTGCCGCGACGACGTCGTTCTTCGTGATGGCATCGTTCAGTTCGGGCGTCAGATCGCCCGCATTGCCGATACACGTCGTGCAACCGTACGCGGCGAGCGTGAAGCCGAGCTTGTCGAGATAGGGCAGGAGGCCCGTCTTCGTCAGATATTCGGTGACGATGCGCGATCCCGGCGCGAGCGACGTCTTGATGTGCGGCGCGACCGTCAGACCCGCTTCGACGGCCTTCTTCGCCAGCAAGCCGGCGGCGAGCAGCACGCTCGGGTTCGACGTGTTCGTGCACGACGTGATCGCGGCGATCAGCACGTCGCCGTTCTTGAGATTCACGCCGTCGGCCGTCGTGTAGTTCGCTTCGAGCTCGGCGGCCTTCTTGTTGAAGCCGTTTTCGCCCACCGGCTTCGAGAACAGGTCGATGAACGTGCTCTTCACATTGCCGATTTCGATGCGGTCTTGCGGACGCTTCGGACCAGCCAGCGACGGCGCGACCGTGCCCAGATCGAGCGTGAGCGTCTTGGTGTAGTCGATTTCGCCGGCCTTCGGCACGCCCCACAGCTTCTGCGCCTTGAAATACTGCTCGAACGCGGCGATTTCGGCGTCGGTGCGGCCCGTGCCCTTGAAGTAGTCGATGGTCTTTTCATCGACGGGGAAGAAGCCCATGGTCGCGCCGTACTCGGGCGCCATGTTGCCGATGGTCGCGCGATCCGGCACGCCGATCGACGCCGTGCCTTCGCCGAAGAACTCGACGAACTTGCCGACGACCTTCTCCTTGCGCAGCATTTCGGTGATGGTCAGCACGAGGTCGGTCGCCGTGCAGCCTTCGCGCAGCTTGCCCTTCAGCTCCACGCCGACGACGTCCGGCGTCAGGAAATACACCGGCTGGCCGAGCATGCCCGCTTCCGCTTCGATGCCGCCCACGCCCCAGCCGACCACGCCGATGCCGTTGATCATCGTCGTGTGCGAGTCGGTGCCGACGAGCGTGTCCGGATAGTAGACGCCGTCCTTCTGATGCACGCCGCGCGCGAGGTATTCGAGGTTCACCTGGTGCACGATACCGATGCCGGGCGGCACGACCTTGAACGTGTCGAACGCCTGCATGCCCCACTTCATGAACTGGTAGCGCTCGTTGTTGCGCTGAAATTCCAGCTTCATGTTCAGATCGAGCGCGTTCGGCTCGCGGAAGTGATCGATCTGCACCGAGTGATCGACGACGAGATCCACCGGTACGAGCGGCTCGATCGCTTTCGGATCCTTGCCCGCGCGCTTCGCGACGCCGCGCATCGCGGCGATGTCGGCGAGCAGCGGCACGCCGGTGAAGTCCTGCAGCACGACACGCGCGACGACGAACGGAATTTCATCGACGCGAGCGGCATTCGGCTTCCAGTTCGCAAGCTGTTCGATGTGTTCTTCGGAAATCTTCTTGCCATCGTAGTTGCGCAGCACCGATTCGAGCACCAGACGAATCGAAACCGGCAGACGCTGAATCTTGACCTTCAGCGCGTCGCCGAGTTGCGGCAGCGAGTAGAACTTGCCTTTGCCGGAACCGCTGTCGAATTCCTTGAGCGTGTTGTGGAGATTGTGGGCCATGGTTATTTTCCTTGGACTAAGACGAGGAAATTGCGCTGCTTAAATCACGTACAGATCGACATATTCATTGACCGGCATCGCTTCGAGCGTTGCCTGATCGAGCGATACCGCGAGGATCGCTTGCTGCTGCTTCTGCGGGAAACGGCGCGCCAGATTCGTCCTGAACTTCTCGACGAGCAGCGGTATGCCGTCCGCGCGACGACGCTTGTGACCGATCGGATAGTCCACTTCGACTTCGGCGAGCTTCGATCCGTCGTTGAATTCGACGGTCAATGCATTCGGGATCGAGCGCTTGTCCGGATCGAAATAGTCCTTCGTGAACTGCGGGTCTTCCACGCATTCCATCTTCGCGCGCAGCACGTCGATGCGCGGGTCCTGCGCGACGGAATCTTCGTAATCGGCCGCGGTGAGGCGGCCGTGAATCAGCGGCACCGCGACCATGTACTGAATGCAGTGATCGCGGTCCGCGGGGTTGTCGAGCGGCCCCTTCTTGTCGATGATGCGCAGCGCGGCTTCGTGCGTGCGAATCGTGATCTTGCGGATGTCATCGACGGATTTGCCGGCTTGCTCGAGCTCGCCGTGCAGCGTCATTGCCGCTTCGACGGCCGTTTGCGCATGGAATTCCGCGGGAAACGAAATTTTGAACAGCACGTTCTCCATCACATACGAGCCGTACGGACGCTGGAACGCGAACGCGTTGCCCTTGAAGAGCACGTCGTAAAAGCCCCATGTTTCAGCGGTCAAAACCGACGGATAACCCATCTCGCCGGTCTTCGCGATCAGCGCGAGGCGCACGGCGCGCGAGGTTGCATCGCCCGCTGCCCACGACTTGCGCGAGCCCGTGTTCGGCGCGTGGCGATAGGTGCGCAACGCGTGACCATCGACGAAGGCGAGCGACACCGCGTTGACGAGTTCGTCGCGCGTGAGGCCGATCATCTGCCCGACGACCGCGGTGGAGGCCGCCTTGACGAGCAAAACGTGATCGAGACCGACCTTGTTGAACGAATTCTCGAGCGCGATGCAGCCTTGAATTTCGTGCGCCTTGACCATCGCGATCAAAACGTCTTTCATGACGAGCGGCTTCTTGCCTGACGCGATCGCGTTGCGCGAAAGCCAGTCCGCCGTGGCGAG
This sequence comes from Caballeronia sp. ATUFL_F1_KS4A, assembly GCF_023630905.1. Lineage (NCBI taxonomy): Bacteria > Pseudomonadati > Pseudomonadota > Betaproteobacteria > Burkholderiales > Burkholderiaceae > Caballeronia > Caballeronia sp. ATUFL_F1_KS4A. The sequence goes on from NZ_JALQEB010000023.1 coordinate 65,807, forward strand.
GATGCCGCCGAGGTTATCCGACGGATGACCCCATTCGGCGGCGAGCCACGTATCGTTGAAATCGAGCCAGCGGATCATTGCGCCGATGTTGAAGGCGGCCTGAACCGGGTCGAGTTGAAACTGGGTGCCTGGCACCTTCGCACCGTTGGGGACGATCGTGCCCGGCACGATCGGTCCCAGCAGCTTGGTGCAGGCGGGGTACGAAAGGGCTTCGAGTCCGCAGCCGAGCGTGTCGATCAGGCAGTTGCGCGCCGTTTCGAGCGCAAGCGTGCTGTCGACACTGTAGTCGAGCACGTAGTCGACTATTTCGACGAGTACCTTGTCCGGCTCGGGCCGGACATTGGAAATCGGTGCGGACATCGAGGGATTCCTGATTTAAGTGCCGAGCTAACTTACTCCGCGTTCTTGATCAGCGCGTTCGATTGGGTCGGCGCTGCGCCGCCCGCTGCCATTTCGGGCGTCATGCACTCGTCGGCGAGGCGCGACGAGTCCTTGTCCGAGAACAGCATTGCTTTGGTCGGGATCACGACGAGATCCATGCCCGATGCCGAATCGTGGAAACGATCCGCACCGGTCGTCGTGTCCTGACGCGGCAGCTTGTAATCCTTCTTGGCCCAGTTCACGGTGACGATTGCGTCACGCTTCATGTCGCCTTTCAGGTAGAAAGCGTTGCCGTCCTTGCACGACCACTTCACTGCACCTTCGGGAATCGGATCAACCTTGGCCGCCGCGGCCACTTCGGCCTTGGGACTGCGCTTGATCAGGCGGCGCGCCGGAGCGGGACGCTTGGCCGTGGTTTTGGCCTTGCTTGCATCGGTCGCGGTCGCAGCGAAGGCGTCGGCGCTGACGAAGACGCTCGTCGTAGCCAGCGTGCCGGCGATTGCAGCGATCAGAAGTTTGTTCATCGAAAAAAACCTTTCAAAAACATTGGGGTTGGATGGCGTTTGCCGCGCGGGGTGGATTTCCTCATCGTGAAATCCGATCGCGCAGTCCGCTATTTTCGCTTATTTACCGGGACGAACTTCAAATTCTCCGGACCGGTGTAATTCGCGCTCGGCCGGATGATCTTGTTGTCGATGCGTTGCTCGATGATGTGCGCGCTCCATCC